>JBKBIZ010000048.1:0-21126 GCA_046293975.1 Hyphomonas sp.
GATGCGCGCTACAACTATCGGGGTGAGGATGTCGTCCAGACGATGGACCGGATCTGCAGCCAGACAGGTTACCCCAAGATGATCCGTGTTGATCAGGGCTCCGAGTTCATCTCACGGGATCTCGATCTCTGGGCCTATGCGAACGGCGTCACCCTGGACTTCTCACGTCCCGGCAAGCCGACTGACAACGCATTCATCGAGGCGTTCAATGGTAGACTTCGTGCGGAGTGCCTGTCGGCAAACTGGTTCATGAGCCTGCCAGATGCCCGCGAAAAGCTGGAGTGTTGGCGTAGAGACTACAATACGGTAAGACCGCACAGCGCGATCGGAAACAAACCCCCGGCGGCGCTGATCAATCATGCCGGCGTCACCAGTCCGCCAGTGTGAGAAAGGCCGGAAAACTCCAGCCCGGAATGGTCCAGACTTGGGTCTCAGAGCACGGGCCCCTCCTCTCCCATAAATGGGAGAGGGGTTAAGGGGGGGGCACCCCGTTTCTTACCCCTCTCCCTCCGGGAGAGGAGGGGCCCATTGCGCAGCGATGGGAGGTGAGGGCCGCCCGAAGGGCGCCTATCCACCATTATTTCCCCCAAACCTGTAGCACTGGCGCGATTTCCAGAAATCTCATCCACCCCCTCCGCAGGCTGACATATACTCCAGCCCATGTCCCCCGAACACGCCCGCATGTATGCCTATGTCCACCCCCTCTTCTGGGGCTGGCTCTGGATACAACTGCAACTGTTCACAAGCTGGCAGAAAGAGTCCCACCGGACCCTCCTCGTCGCCGTCACCCGCTGGGGTAATCTCTACACGGTCCAGATCGGCGATAAGGTCACCGCTTACCGCAAACCCGATCCGGTAAAGCCCAGCTGGGACGATACCGTCTGGCAAACCGCAAATCCTCCAAACATGGTTGGAGTTTTTCTGGAGTTTTCGGAATTTCCTCCAACGGAGATTCCCGAGGGCAGCCCCCTCGAAGCTCATCCTGAGCGAAGCCGAAGGATAAGCGGGCGCCCGCTCGACACCTCCTAGCCGCAAGCAGCCCTACCCCCACACAGTGGGGGGCGCTTCAATCGAAACACACCCCCGGCCGCGCTCCCGCGCGTTCCGGCCGCAACCGCAGCAAAAACCGCCCTACCCCGCCCGGCGGCGGCGCTGGCGCAGGCCGCGCTCGACCGGCGCGTCTTCCTCAAGCGTGAAGCGCTCCACCAGCCGCGCAATGAAGGCGGAAAGCTGGTCGCGGATTTCATACGGCGCTTCCATCGGCAGGAAGTGAGATGTGCCGCGAATGCCGCGCATCATCAGCGAGGGGTTCTGCTGGATGATCTGTGCCCGGACTTTCCCGGAAATAACCGAATCCCGGTTGGGCCGCATGATGACGATGGGGATCTTCTTCCGGCGCACCTTCTTAAGCGCCGCCCAGGGCTTGTGACGCTGCGCGCCGAATGTCCTGGCTTCCCATTTCGGAGTGCAGGTCAGCGCCCAACGCTGGGTTTCGGCGTCCTGGGGACCATTATCCACGCGGTCGATACCGTCCAGCAGATAGTCCGCCAGAAAGGGCTCGCGCCAGGACTGGAAGGCCCCGCGCCCCGTATAGGAGGAAAGTGCCTCGCGGAATGATCCAAATTCCGCCCGGCGCTTCCTGGCGCGCGAGGCCATCTTGTTGCGCGCAAACAGCCAGTTGAAAGGCGGAAACACATGGTTCCAGAAATACATCTTCCGGGCAAGGATCACCGGATCGGCCAGCACGAGGCCCTTGACCAGATCCGGCCGCTTGCCCGCCACCAGCAAGGCCACGCACCCGCCCATCGAATGCCCGCCCAGAACAACCCCCTGCGGCGCTTCCCGTTCCAGGAATTCGATCACATCATCGCGGTAGCGGTTCCAGCTTGTCAGTCCGCCTTTGGTCGGAATAGTGGTGCGCCCGTGGCCACGCATATCCAGCGCGCCAATCCGCGCACGCAGGCCCAGCGGCGCCAGAAGAGACTGATAGGTCATGGCATTGAAGCCGGTCGCGTGAAGCCAGATGGCGGCGAACGGCTTGATCGGATCACCGAACTCGATCCCGGTCATCTCGCCGCCCGATTTCATCTCTTCCCGGAAACGGCGCATCAGCAGCCATCCCTGCTGCAAACAGTCGCTTCCTCAACAGATGCCAGCACCCACGCCTCCCGGTGTTCTTCTCTCGTGTCAGCGGAGCCGCGTCTTCCGGTCTCTCCCCTGTTCACATTCCGCATATTGGCGGACGGCGCAACCGACTGGCCCGGTTTCATAGCAACTACTCCACGCGACTCGCCGGAAAAACGCCCGGCCTGGGTAAACCCTACAGGACCGTTTCGCGTAAATGAAGGGACGGCAAGTCGCGGCGCGCAGGCAGGGCGCAGCTTACCTCGAATTCATATTCGCTCTATTGACCACGCCTGTAGTCGCCCGTATTGACCACGTGTGTAGTCGATGGGAGCCGTTGCATGATGATGCAGATTTCAGCCGCAGAACTCGAAGTCATGGGAATCCTCTGGGCAGAGCCGGGCCTTGCCGCCTCCGATGTCCATGAGAAGCTTGGTGACGGAAAGGACTGGAACATCCGCACGGTCAAAACCTTCCTCGCCCGCCTGGTCGAAAAAGGCGCCGCCACCACAAGCGAAGATGGCAGGCGCTATCTCTATTTCCCGGCCATTGATGAAGCCGAATACAAAGGCAGCGCCGCCGGCCAGTTTGTTGACCGGGTGTTCTCCGGCCGCGCCGCGCCGCTGGTCGCCCATCTGGCTGACACGCGCGGCCTGACTCAAGACGATATCGCCGAACTCGAAAAGCTTCTGGGGGAGCTGAAGAAATGATTGACCAGGTTTCAGGCACCTATCTGGCCCACGCCCTCGAAGCCGCCTTTGCCGCGACGCTTCTGATCCTTCTGGTGCTGGCGATCCGAAAGCCGGTGGCCCGCCATTTCGGCGCGGGTATCGCCTATGCGCTCTGGCTGCTGCCGGTCGTCCGGCTGCTGCTCCCGCCGCTGCCACAACAGGCCTCGCTCTTCAGCTGGCTCAAACTGCCCGCCGGCACGCCCGAACACGCCGCCCTCACCATCCGGGAATCGGCGACAGCGACCCCATGGGCGCCCGCAGAGGCCGTCCCCGCCCCGCCCACAGAGGTCGTCCCAGCCCCGCCACCGGCGGCCTTCGACATGCCCGCTCCCTATGCTGCGCTCGCCGAAACGCCTGATCTCCTGGTCTATGCGGGCCTGATCGCCCTGACGGTCTGGGTGGCCGGGGTGATCTACCTCCTCGCCCGCGGCCTGCGCACGCATCTGGAATTCATGGCCGTTGTCGAACGCGAAGGCCTGCCCGTGACTGGCGAGTTGGAAGCCCTGTCAATCGAAGTTGCCCGGGAAGCTGGCCTGAAGCGTATGCCGCGCATCGTCACGAGCCTCATCTCCAGCGGCCCGTTCGTCACCGGGCTCTTCCGGCCCGCGGTCGTTCTGCCCGCCTGGTTTGCGCAGGATTATTCGCGCACCGAAGCGCGCGCCGCGATTGCCCATGAGCTCACCCATGTGAAGCGCGGCGACCTCTGGGCGCTTCAGGCGTCGGAGATCTTCGTCGCCCTGATGTGGTTCAATCCCCTCGCCTATATCGCCCGCCAGGCATTCCGCACCGATCAGGAAGCGGCCTGTGACGCCGATGTCCTGCGCCGCGGCCATGCCAGCCCCCACGCTTATGGCGCAACGCTGGTCAAAGCCGTCCGCATGCAGATGCCCGCCCGGATCGCGCTGACCACCAGCCTGCCGCTCACCCACGCCCTCAAGGAAAGGCTCAAGCTCATGTCCTATCCCGCCCCCGACACACGCCGCCGCTGGATCGGCTTTGGCGCTGCCGTTCTCCTTGGAACGACCGCACTGGTGGGCACGGCCTCGGTCGCTGCGGCCGGTGAAAATGACAAGAAAGACCTCAAGATTCAGAATGGCACGCTCTGGCTGGACGGCGAAAAGGTCGACAACCGCCAGATCGTGCTGCTCACAGATCCGGTCAAAGGCCTGGTGCCCAATCCGCCTATGCCCCCCGAAATCCATGAGCTGTCGATGTCCATCGCGGCCGATATGGCCGACCTCACCGGGCCTGAAGGACTGGGCGATATGATCGGCCTGGCGAATGATCCAGAGTTCCAGGACATCACCCGCATGACCACCGAGCTTGCCCTCCTGGGCGCAAGCCTTGGCGCCGAGGCCGCGCTGGAAAGCATCCGCATGAATTTCGCCGGCATGTCCGAAGACGAGATCGATGCCTGGGCCGAAGAGTTTGAAGCCCGCATGGAAACCAGAGCTGCCGACATCGAAGCGCGTGCCGCGCAGATGGAAGCGCAGATCGAAGCGCGCTCGGCCTTGTTCGAAGCACGGATGGAAAACGTCAGCGAAGCCCGGGCCCAGGAAATTGAGCGCCGCATTGAAGCCAATGCCGCCCGCATTGAGGCCGATGCCGCCCGGATCGAAGCCGAGGTCGAGCGCTATTATGGCAAAGACTTCGAGGCCCGGATCGAAGCGCGCACGGCGGTGATCCCCGATCTGGTCGAGGAGTGTGTCAGCCTTAACCTGGCCGATGGCGAAACCCGGATCGTCGAGCGCAAGACGGACGATGGCCTCAGCGTGAAGATCGCCTGCGCCGCTGGTGGCAAGGATATCCTGCGCGCGGAGCAGACGACCCGCTTCATCAATACAAATGCCGGCCTCAGCGAGGAAGAGAAGACGAAGTTTCGCCAGCAATCATCCAAGAGCGACAAGCACACCTTTACCTTCTCCAACAAGACCAGCACTCAGAAAACACCGGCTGTGCCCGCCCCGCCGGCAACACCTGAAGTGCCAGCACCCCCGTCGGACCTGCTCGGCGAGGAGAAGCATACAAGCCTCTTTCCCTTTTCCACGGCCTTGAGTCTCAACGACACAGGCTGCGACGCGGCCTGAACCAGCGCTTCCCGCGCCCGGCAGTTGCGGCTAGTGTCGGGCGAAAGCACACCGCCCGGGAGGCCCTTCTGAATGATGATCCGCTTTGCCCTAGCCGCCATCGCGCTCGGATCGCTGGGCGCCTGCGCGACCCAGCCTGAGCCCTGCACCACCGAATGGGTGCAATACAGGACCGACCGGATTCTCGGCCAGTTCGCTATGGAAAACCGGGGCCTGGTAAATGACCTGCGCCGCCTCACCCGCGCAGACGGCAAGGTTGATCCGGTGCAGAGCATCCTGCTTGCCTCAAAGGCTGAAGACATTCAGCGCTTTGCCCGCAGCTTTGAAACGGTCGTCGTACCGGAACTGAACTCGGCGATCCAGCAATGCGGCCGCCATGAGAATTTCGTTCCGGCCTTCACCGAATTCCTGCGCAAGGAAGGCGTTCCGGACTCCTCGCTGCAATGGGTCGGCCCGATCCTGGCGCTGGTCCAGGTGATGCAGACGGACGGACAGCTTCAGTCCGGCCCCCGTCCCTGATCTCGCGGAGCCAGACCCATGCAGACCCTGATTGTTATTCCCGCCCGCTACGGCTCGACCCGGCTGCCGGGCAAGCCCCTCGCCAAGATCGCCGGCAAGACCATGATCAGCCGGGTGGCCACCCTTGCCCGGCGCGCCGCCGTCAAGCTCGGCAAGGGCGCCGAATTTGTCGTCGCCACCGATGATACGCGCATCCTGCAATACTGCCGCGACAACACGATCAATGCGGTCATGACCGATCCGGCCCTGCCGTCTGGCTCAGACCGGACATTGGCCGCTGTCGACGGGCTTGGCATGAGCCCGGATTTTGTCGTGAACCTGCAAGGCGACGCCCCGTTCACACCGGTCGAGCATGTCGTGGCGGTCGTTGCGGCTCTGGAGAAATCCGGCGCAGATGCGGCAACGCCCTATATCCGGCTGAGCTGGGACGCGCTCGATCAACTGCGCGCGCACAAGGCGCAGACACCCTTTTCCGGCACAACGCTGGTGAAAGATCCCAAGGGCCGGGCGATCTGGTTTTCCAAGACCATCCTGCCCGCCATCCGCAAGGAACCGGAGCTGCGCCGGCTGAACGATCTCTCGCCCGTCTGCCAGCATGTCGGCCTCTATGGCTTCCGCCTTGATACGCTGCGCCGCTACTGCGCCATTCCCGAAAGTTATTATGAGCGCCTGGAGGGCCTGGAACAGCTGCGCCTGATCGAGAACGGCTTCAGCGTGCAGGCCGTGGAAGTCAAACCCGGCCGCATCGCCATTCCCGGCATCGACACGGCCGAAGACATTGCCCTTGCCGAACGCCTGGTGGCGGAGCTGGGCGAGCCGGACGCCGCCTGACACGATGGCCCGGCTGTTTATTGTCCGTCATGGCAATACCTTCGATAAGGGTGACATCGTCACGCGTGTCGGGGGGCGCACGGACCTGCCGCTCTCACATTCCGGGAGGGAGCAGGCACGCAAGCTTGCCAGCCATTTTGCCAGCATCCGCTTTACTGCCGCGCTCTGCTCGACACTTACACGCACGCGCCAGACGGCTCGGGCAATCCTCAGCCAGCGGACAGATAGTCCGGCCCTTCTGATCGCCCCCTTCCTGACCGAGATTGACTATGGCCCAGATGAGAACCAGCCCGAAGAGGCCGTGAGCGCGCGCCTTGGCCCCGCGCTGGTAGCCTGGGACCGGGACGGCACGCCACCGCCAGGCTGGCAAGTCGATGTCCCTGCTATCCGCGCTGGCTGGACGCGTCTTCTGGCGCGTGCTGCGGATCTGCCCGAAGAGGCCGCCGCGCTTATCGTTACCTCAAACGGTATCGCGCGTTTCCTGCCGGATGTGGTCGACAAATTGCCCGAAGGGCTGGACCGGAAACTCAAGACCGGCGCCTGGGGCGAGGTGGCTGTATCGGTAACTGGCACCCGCATTATCAGCTGGAACGAGCGTCCCTAGCTTTCAGGCTACATCCCGATGGATGTCGAAGCGGAGCGCCGCTGGGCCGCCAATCGGAAGGACAAAGGCAACCGTCGTGCCTTCTCCATAGATTGATGACAGCAGCATCCGGCCGCCATGCATCTCCGCGAAAGATTTGGTCAGGGACAGGCCAAGGCCGGTGCCCTCATGGTTGCGGTCCTTGGTCTTGGCGACCTGCTCGAAGGGCTGGGCAAGGCGCGGCAGGTCTTCGGCCGGGATACCGATGCCGGTATCGGTGACGCCGAAATAGATGTCCGTGCCCCGCTGCTCGACGCACACGGTGATCTTGCCCGCGCGGTCGGTGAACTTGATCGCGTTGGAGAGGAGGTTAAGCATCATCTGGCGGATGGCGCGATGGTCGGCGTCAATGTCAGGCAGGTTTTCCTGAGCTTCGAGGACAAGGTCGATGGCCTTTTCCTCGGCCTTGCGGCGGATCATGCGCATCGCGGCGTCGACCGGATCAATCGGATCAATCGGCTGCGGGCTGATCGTCATCTTGCCCGCTTCGATCTTGGCCATGTCGAGAATGTCGTTGATCATGTCCAAGAGGTGCTGGCCGGACATCAGGATGTCCTTGGCATATTCCTTGTACGAAGGATCGCCCAGCGGCCCGGCAAGCTCGTTCGTCATGATCTCGGAAAAGCCGATGACGGCGTTGAGCGGCGTGCGCAGCTCATGGCTCATATTGGCAAGGAAAGCGGACTTGGCGAGGGCGGCGCGTTCGGCCTTTTCCTTCTCTTCGGAATATTTCCGGCTGAGTTCGTTGGAATGTCCCTCTGATCGCTCAAGGTCCAGTGCTACACGGCGCAGCTTTTCCTTCTGCTTCTTGAGCTCTTCCTCATTGCGGACATTTTCAGTTACATCAATGCCAACAGTTATGAGCCCGCCATCAGGCGTTCCGCGTTCGACCATCTTGAGCCAGCGCCCTGTACGCAAGGCGAGGGTCGTCGTGCGCGTATCTTCTGCCGATTGCCGCTCCATCGCAACGGCCCCTGCCCGGGCGATCACGACCGTATCATGGCTCATTCCCGGCCGAAGCGTATCTTGCAGGCCGAAATCAAGCGCGAAGGCGCGGTTCCAATAGAGGAGCCGCTTGCGCGTATCCCAGAGGGCGAAAGGACCGTTGAAGCCTTCAATGGCATTGCGCAGGCGGCGCTCGGCGGTCTTGACCCGGTCTTCAGCCTGCTTGCGCTCGGTGGCGTCCATCATGATGCCGCCAAAGACGGTTGTGCCGGTGACCGGATCGCTGGAGACGCTACCCCGCATCTCGATCCAGCGCAGCGGACTCGTCTGCGCTATGAAAGTGAGGTGGACCCAGCCGATACTGCGGGCTTTGGAGAAACCTTCCTTCACATAGCCCCGGCTCTCAACAGGGACGCGCTCAAGCAGCTCATCCAGAGACGCGCGGCCCGTATCTGCCACACCCACCAGGTCGGCGGCCCCCTCACTGAGAAACAGCGAATTGGAATCCTGATACCATTCCCAATACCCCGCGCGGGCGCCGCGCATCACGAGACCGAGAATACGGTCGGATTCCTCCGTACGGGTCTCATGAATGGCGATCTCGCGCTGGCGAAGGGACAAACGCCGCGACAACCCGAACAGAGTGAATGTCGGCGCCGCAACAAGCAGCGCGAAAATCGCAAAGCTCAGCAGATCTGCCCGGGTGATCAAGGGCTGATCCACGGTAACACATACCGACACCGCCCCCTCGCTGACGGGCGCACAGGCAGACGCGGCGCGCGTCATACCCGCCGAAGTCACCCGCGGCCGGCGTATGTCTGCACTCGCGGCAGCGGCAGCCAGAGCGGGATCGCCCAGCCCAAGTGTATTGCCCTCTCCGCGCACCGTAATCCGCGCGCCGCGCCCGGGTTCGGAGAGTACCTTTGAAGCCTGCGTAAGGGCGATCACCGGATTTCGCGCATCCAGCCCGGCGAGGAATACAATGTCGCCTTGTCCGGAGAGGCCGATTTTGGTGCCTTCCTGCCTCATGCGGCCAGCGGTGTCCGCCGCCTGGCGCAGGCGCGACCCATCCGGAGACTGGGCGGCATCACTGAGGGAGACAATCGCGTCGATTCCGGGAGTCAGGCTTGCCGTTTCGGCGCGCGGAACGCTGCCCCCTTCGGCGATGGAAATCGCGGTGTTGGCCACAGTCGCAATGGCTTCAACCCGGGCCGCAAGGTGGCGCGCTTCGCTTTCGATCTGGCTGAGCCGGGCAGCTTCAGCGCTCTGACGCTCATCCCAGGCCTTGAGCCCGAGCGCAAAAGCCAGCAGCCCGAGGATCAGCGGAACCAGGACGCGTAGACGGCGCGCTTCAGCCTTTGCTGCCGCATCTTCTGCAACAGCAACTGATTTCAGGTGAGAACGGGCCTGCGATCTTGCCAATGTGAGCCTGACGCCTGCTACTTCCGGGAAATAGGCAACCTACCTTTTCCTGCTGAAACATTGACCGTTCGTTAACGAAGTTAGCTGTGGAATTAACCTTTGGTGTCGCCTTCGAGAGCACGGCTGGCAATATCCATCGCGTTGGGAGACAATCCCCCAACGATCAGGCGCTTCAGGCAGGCTTCTGCCTGGGCGCCCGCACGGGGCTCCAGCAGGCGCCATTGCTCGAACGCGGTAATCAGACGCGCGCCGAGCGCAGGGTTGGCCTTGTCAGCGGCGAGAATGGTCTCCTCCACGGCCGCATAGCCTGACCCGTCCGGGGCGTGGAAGGCGGCAAGGTTCTGCATCGCAAAGGCAGCTACCACCGAGCGGACCCGGTTTGGATTGCGCAGGTCAAACTCCGGATGGGCGATCAGGCGGCGGACATCCTCTGCCGTGCCGAGCCCGGCCTGCACCGAGAACCATTTGTCCATGACCAGCGGGTTCTGTTTCCATTGCGCCTCGAAGTCGGCGAGCGCCTCTTCCCGGCCGGGGCCTGTGGAGAGCGTCAGCGCGCGCAGGGCAGAAAGCTGCTCAGTCATGTTGGGCGCGTTGCGATAGAGATCATGCAGCGTTTCAGCCGCATCGCCGCGCCCGCCCAGCAGCAGAATGAAGGCCGAGCGCAGCGCCCGGATGGAAGCTTGCTCCGCCCCCGGATTGTAGGGCGCCGGCGAGGGCGCCGCCAGTGTCGCGGTGATCTCGGGCGAAAGTTCTGCGGCAATGGCTGCCTGAAGCTTGCGGCGGGCAGCGGCAAGCGCGACCGGATCGGCCGGTTCGCGTTCCAGGAACAGCTCGCCCACATCCGGCAGGCGCGTCAGCAGCGCGGCGAAGGCCGGGTCACCCAGCGCGCCGCGCACGGCCTGGCCGATGGCCGCCACGAGGGCAGTATCAGGCGCGGTCTGCGAGCCGTCTGCCAGGGTGAGGATTTCTTCCTTGATCAGGGTCTGCAGGCCGTCCCAGGTATTGAACGGATCTGTCTCGGCACGGACGAGCGCAAGGCGCTCATCCCGGCTGAGCGCGCGCGTCAGGCGCACGGGCGCGGAGAAGTCACGGTTGAGTGAGACGAGGGGGCGCTGGCTGCCCGCTGGCAGCTTGAAGGCAAGCTCGGCGCTTTCTTCGTCCAGCACAAACAGGAAGGGCTGGGCCGGGCGATCTTCGGCGGCGACATGGCCGCCCTTCCCGTCGAGCAGCGCCGAGAGAAGCGGCACGGGCACAGGCTGTTTCACCGGCTGGCCATTGGTGGGCCGCGTCGCCTGGGAGAGCTTCACGCGCAGCGTTGCGCTCGCCGCGTCCCAGCTTTCCTCAACGGTGATTTCCGGCGTGCCCGCCTGCGCATACCAGCGGCGGAAGGCGGAGAAGTCCCGGCCTGTGGCGGCTTCGAAACAGGCGTAGAAGTCTTCGATGGTGACGGCCTGCCCGTCATGCCGGCCGAAATAGATGTCCATGCCCTTGCGGAAATCCTCCGGACCGATCTGCCTGCGGAGCATGCCGATGATCTCGGAGCCTTTCTCATACACGGTCGCCGTGTAGAGATTGTCGATGGCGGCGTAATTGTCCGGGCGCACCGAATGAGCGAGCGGGCCGGCATCTTCGGCGAACTGGCGGGCGCGCAGCCGGATGACATCCTTGATGCGCTGCACCGGCCGCGAGCGCATATCGGCGGAGAAGTTCTGATCCCGGAAGACAGTGAGGCCTTCCTTGAGGCAGAGCTGGAACCAGTCACGGCAGGTGATGCGGTTGCCGGTCCAGTTGTGGAAATATTCGTGGGCAACGATGGATTCGATGGCCTCGAAGTCTGCGTCCGTTGCCGTAGACTCGTCTGCCAGCACATAGGCAGAGTTGAAGATGTTGAGGCCTTTGTTTTCCATCGCGCCGAAATTGAAGTCGCGCACGGCCACGATGTTGAACACGCCGAGATCATATTCCCGGCCATAGGCTTCCTCGTCCCAGCGCATCGAGCGCTTCAGGCTGTCCATCGCCCAGGCCGCGCGCGGCGCCTCGCCCTTGTCGACATAGATACCCAGATCAACCGGCGCGCCGCTGGCGGTGGTGAAGTGGTCGCGCAGCACGTCATACGCGCCCGCGCACAGCGCGAAGAGATAGGCGGGCTTTTTGTGGGGGTCGTCCCATTCTGCGAAATGCCAGCCGTCTGCGAGGTCGCCGGCCGCGCCGGGTGTGCCGTTGGAGAGGAGGTGGGGGTATGTCGCCTGCTCTGCCTCAATGCGCACATGGAAGCTGCTCATGACATCCGGGCGGTCGGGATAATAAGTGATGCGGCGGAAACCGATGGCTTCGCACTGGGTGCAGAAGCGCCCGCCGGACATATAGAGGCCCGACAGCGCGGTGTTCTTTTCCGGCGAAATCTCGACCAGCGTTTCCAGAGTGAAAGGCCCGGCCGGGGGCGCGTGCAGGGTGAGGCCGTGCTCATCCACAGTGTAGGCGGCCTCGGCGAGCGGCGCGAGGGCGTCGCCGCCAGTTGCCATCTGGATCGATTTGAGCGTCAGCGCCTCGCCGTCAAGCCGCATCGGGCCGCTGCCCGCCGGGGTCACCTTCAGCGTGGCGCGCACCTGCGTGGCGCCGGGGTCCAGCCGGAATTCCAGGCGAACCTCATCGATCGAGAAGGGATAGGGCGTGTAATCGGCAAGACGGACGGCGACGGGAGTTTCAGTACGCATCAAGGGAGGGCCTCCGGGAGGGCTGACAGGCCTAACGGGATACCGGACAGGGCCTGCCCCGTCGAGGGCTGTTGCCCATAGGGCACGCCTCTGGCAAAGGGGGAACAATGCCCGCCCGCCCGTCTTTCCTCCTTATTCGCAGATTTGCCGCTATAGGGTCTCTCTGCGTAGCGGCCGTGATTGCGTATCTCTCCTTAATGCCGGTCACGGAATCCCCTACCCCCCATATGTGGGACAAGTTGGGACATTTCGCGGCCTATGCTGGCCTGGCCGCGCCTCTGACACTCGCGATGCACCCCAGACGGTGGCTGGCCGCAGCCGCTGTGGCGACCGTTTATGGAATTGGCCTTGAAGTCGCGCAGGCTCTTGGCGATGCGGGCCGCGAAGCCTCTGTGCTTGATGCCGTGGCCAATCTCCTGGGCGCCCTGCTCGGCGCCGGCCTCATCCGCGTCAGTGCCGGCGTCCGGAACTGATTACTCGGCGGCGGTGGCTTCTGCTTCCAGCCTGTAGACATTTCGCAGGATCTTCGCGCAACGCACGGCAACCGGGCGCAGGTCTTCGGGCACATCCTGTGGCTTGGCAGTGGCAAACTCGGCGATCTTTCGGGCCAGCCGGAACAGGTCGGGCGTATGCGCGATCATACGAGCCTGATGCTCGACGCGGGCCGGATCGCGGTCATATTCCGTTGCCGGCACACGCCAGCCACTGTTGGGCCCGTCATCTGTGGCGACCGCTGGATAGGTGCCCGGCGCTGCCCCGATTACCACCTGCCCGTCACCGGAGCGCCATTTCATCGTACGGCGGACGACGCGCCACTGCTCGATCAGCATCTCGTCGTCTTCATCTTCTTCCTCGCAGCGTTCCATGCGGTGCATGGCCTGTTCGGAAGCAAGCTCGCGGGCATGAAACAATCTGCCAAGGCCGCAATCATAGGTGATACGCAAGGGCTCATCGACGCCCTTTACCCAATGGGGAACAACGCGCTCAATCAGCACCCATGTGCCAACGGGTTTCACGTATACCCGCTGAGACTTATGAAACAGCGCCTTGGCCATGATGGACGACCCCACTCGTTCAACCCGCATAGATGCCAGAGGAATATGTCGCTCGGGTAACCGCAATTGATCAAATTTCCCCGAAGTCACGGGCCATTTTGTTTCCCTTGGGTCACGGCTTTCCGTGCGCGTAAAGCGCGCTATGCTCTCTCATCAGCGATAAACAAGACACGCCCCACAGGGCGACTGGGAGCCTGACGCGCCATGAATTTCGATTTCTCCGATGACCAAAAGTTCCTTGCCAATGAAGCCCGGAAGTTCCTGTCCCAGGAATGTACGACGGCTGAAGTCCGCAAGGTTCTGAACGACGACAAGACGGCGTATCACAAGGAATTGTGGGGCAAGATCGGCGAGATGGGCTGGCTTGGCGCCGCGATCCCCGAAGAGCATGGCGGCCTTGGCCTGGGCATGCTGGAGATGTGCGTGCTGGCCGAAGAGATGGGCCGCGCGATTGCGCCGGTGCCCTTCTCCTCAACCGCCTACTACCTGACTGAAGCGGTGAAACTGGCCGGCAATGACGGCCAGAAAGCTGCCATCCTGCCGAAGATCGCCGCCGGTGAAATCATCGGTGCCTATGCGGCCAGCGAAGGCCCGGGCCACCCCAACGCCGCGAGCCTAACAACAACCTTCGACGGCAAGACGCTGTCGGGCACCAAGATCCCGGTTGCTGATGGCGATATCGCCACCCATGCCGTCGTTCTGGCCAAGGAAGGATCGGGCACCTCGCTCGTCCTCGTTGACCTCTCCGGCGCCGGTGTCACCCGCAAGACCGTTCAGACTCTCGACCCGACGCGCAGCCATGCCGAGATCACCTTCTCCGGCGCGCCCGCTGAACGCCTCGGCGGCAAGGGCGATGGCATCACGCTGAATGACGAGCTGCTCAACAAGGTCGCCGTTCTCTTCGCCTTTGAACAGCTGGGCGGGGCTTCGGTCTGCCTCGAAATGGCCAACGAGTTTGCCAAGCAGCGCTACGCTTTCGGTCGCCCGATTGGCGGCAACCAGGCGATCAAGCACAAGCTGGCCGACATGTATGTGAAGAACGAAGTGGCGCGCTCCAACTGCTATTACGGCGCCTGGGCGCTCTCGACCGGCGCTGCGGAACTGCCCGAAGCGGCCGCCGCCGCGCGCGTTGCTGCCTCGGAAGCCTACTGGTTTGCGTCGAAGGAAAACATCCAGACGCATGGCGGCATGGGCTTCACCTGGGAAGTCGACTGCCATCTCTTCTATCGCCGCGCCAAGCTGCTGAACCTTCAGGCTGGCTCGCCGAAAGTCTGGAAGGAAAAGCTGGTGCGTGCGCTTGAGGCCAAGAATGCGGCCTGAGGCATCTGCCTCCTACGGAATGGCCGGGCGGGAGGAGATGTCCCGCCGCCCGGAAACCGGATTATTCCGCAGCTGCGGCGGGCACGCCCGGATAGTTGTTCGTGCCGGCAGACTTCCAGGTGAGGGTGTCAGCCGGGGTGTTGCCCGGACCGGTGAAAACCTGAAGCGTGGCGCTCTCATAAGAGATGTCAAAGTTCTCGACCACCTCACTGCCGTCGCCCGAATAGGTCGAGTAGTTGTTGAGTTGGGCGTTGGTCAGGTTCCAGACCTGACGGCCCGGCGCGCCATCCTTCGTCATCGTGATCTGTACGGCCGGTATCTTGGTGCCTTCGACAACATGCTTGAGCACCTTAACGGAAGACGTATCAAAGCTGCGCGTGACGTACAGCGATCCGGTGTAGAGTTCCGAACGCTTCGGCTCGACCGGAATGTAGGTTTCCGGATCATAGACCGGCTGCTGCGAGACGCTGAAGGTCAGACCGGAGGCAGGAATTTTGGCGCCGCTGACGTCAATCTCGATACCGGCATGGGCGAGGCCTGCGATCAGCAGGGAAGCGGCCGTAGCTCCGATGAACCGGCGAGATTTCGTAATGACTTGCGACATGGTGTTGTGTCCCTTTGCTTGGCGCACCTGGCGGAATCGCCCCGGCGCCTGAATGTCATAGAACGACGCGATTCAGGATGGAATAAGGCAACACGCTGGCAGCATCCGCACACGGCAAAATAATCTGGGAACAGTTCCTCGCCCTCAAGACCCTACCGAACAATATAATCAGAACAGAAACACTGAAGAAAACAAACGGAGTGCCCAATGGACTTCAATGATACCCCCGAAGAAGCCGCCTTCCGCAAGGAGGCCAATGCCTTCCTCTCCAAGCATCTTGAGCTGAAAGCAGGCGCCAAGCCTCGCCAGGCCAACGAGTCTGCCCTTGCCCGTGCGAAAGCCTGGCAGAAGACCAAAGCCGAGAACAAGTTCGCCCAGATCACCTGGCCGAAAGAATGGGGCGGGCGCGGCGGCACGTCGATGGAAGCTGTCATCTGGGGCCAGGAAGAAGCCAAGTATGACGCGCCCACCGGCCCGTTCGCCATTGGCCTGGGCATGTGCATCCCGACCGTGATCGCTTTCGGCTCTGAAGAGCACAAGAAGAAGTATGTCCAGAAAGCGCTGTTCGGCGAGGAAATCTGGTGCCAGCTTTTCTCCGAACCCTCCGCCGGATCTGACGTTGCCGGCCTCAAGACGCGCGCCGTGAAAGATGGCGATGAGTGGGTCATCAACGGCCAGAAGGTCTGGACATCGGGCGCGCACTATTCCGACTACGGCATTCTGCTTGTCCGCACCGACCCCAAAGTGCCAAAGCACAAGGGCCTCACCATGTTCATCGTGAACATGAAACAGCCTGGCGTCGAAGTTCGCCCGATCCACCAGGCATCCGGTGGCCGCGAGTTCAACGAGGTGTACTTCACCGATGTTCGCATTCCCGACAGCGACCGTCTCGGCGAAGTCGGCGCGGGCTGGAAAGTTGCCCTCGTCACCCTGATGAACGAGCGTCTCGCCGTTGGCGGCTCGCCCGGTCCAGACTGGGGTGAGATCATGGCCTATGCCAAAGAGGCCGGCTCGATGGACGATCAGGCGTTCCGCGAAAAACTCGCTGACTGGTATGTCGCCGCGCAAGGCTACAAGCTGACGAAATTCCGCACCCAGACGGCTCTCTCACGCGGCCAGACGCCGGGCCCGGAAAACTCGATCGGCAAGATCATCACCGCCAACCATTTGCAGGACATCTGCAACTCGGCCATCGAGATGCAGGACCATTACGGCATCATGACCGATAGCGACCGTATGCCGGGCGATGCCATCTTCCAGCAAAGCTTCATGTGGGCACCGGGCCTGCGGATTGCCGGGGGCACCGACGAGATCCTGAAGAACATCATCGCCGAGCGCGTGCTCGGGCTGCCCCAGGATGTGCGCGTCGACAAGGACCGCGCCTTCGACGAAATGAAGTCAGGCTGATCGGCCTTTAAGCTGTAGATATTGAAACGCCGGTTCCGGGACTACGGGGCCGGCGTTTCTGCGACTGGCTGGGCAGATTGCGCAATGAACGCGGCCGCTTCCCTTGCGCAGGCCCGCCCGGCTTCGACCATCGCCTGCGCGCGCGCGGCGTCGGAGTTGCCCGCTGCCGTGGCGGTCGTCGAGATCGAGGTCTGCTGCTGAACCTCGCGCTGCTGTCCCTTCATGATCGCCCCTTCCAGCCGGCAACGCGCTGTGTTGCCCCTCAGGGTGAGATCTGAAATGCGCCAGGAAAACTCATAATCGGTGACCGCAGCGGCCTGGGTGGGAAGCGCCACATTGCGCCCTTCCCCGGCCAGCAGGTCGAGCACCGCTTCCTGCATCAGGCTGGTTGCGCGATCGGTCCACTGGATCGAGCGCACATACCGCATCGCCCCGGTTTCGTCTTCGGCCGACATGAACCGGCCTGCGAGCAGGCGCGAGGCTTCGGGCTCGCGAATGGTGACCGACGCCGCCAGAGGATAGGCTGGCTCCAGCGGGCTCAGCCGGTAGAGCGCGTTGGCCGGCTCGCGCTGCGGAATGATGCCCGCGCAGGCGCTGAGCGACAGGGCGGCAGCGGCAAGGATCAGGGGACGGAACATCAGCGTTTTTCCTCATAAGGCACAGCTTCGCCAACCAGCAGCGACTGGGGATTGCTTTCCAATTCTCTCAGGAACCGGTCAAACCGGCTGAGCATGATGCGCAGCTCCTTGCTCGCAAGGCCGGCATTCTGGAATGTCTCGGTCGCCGGGCCTTCGATGATGGCGGTGGCGGCGGCGACGGCCTGCGAGCTGCGGTCCAGCGTGCCGCTTGCCGACTGGGCAACGGTGCGCAGATCGCCCACGAGGATTTTCAGATCGGCGGCTGCATCCGCAAGACTGGTATCGGCAGACTGGCCGAACTCCTGGAACTCGGTCGACGCTTTCTCGAAGGCAGCGGCCGCGCGGGACACCTCTTCAACTGCCAGAGACGCCTGATCGATCAGCCCATCTTCTGCCGCGAGTTTTTCAGTCGCGATTTCGAGATTCTTCAAGGTCGCGCTGACGGCGGCGATGTTCTCGTCGGTCAGGATCTTGTTCACATTATCAAAGGTGAGGTTGGCACGGCTGAGCGCCTGGGCGCCGCCTGCCACGATCTGGTCCACCAGCGTGCGTTCTGATCGGATGACCGGGACCGGTTCCCCCGGCCGGGCTTCCAACGCGCGGCCGGTGCCGGCAGTGATCTGGATGAAGGTTGCGCCGGTGATACCGGCCAGCTGGATCGAGGCGCTGGAGTCTTCACGGATCGGCGTTTCGCGGGAGACGCGGATGCGGGCGCGGACCTTGGACGGGTCAGCCCGGTCAATGCGGACCGTTCTGACTTCACCGACCTTGATGCCGATGTATCGCACAGCCCCGCCCTCTTCGAGCGAGACCGGCCCTTCGAACACGATGTCATAGTCCTTGTAATCCCGGTTGAACTGGGACTGGCCGAGCCACAGGACGAACCCCGCCACCAGGACAGCGGCAAGGATCACAAGACCGCCTATCAATGCATAGTTTGCCCGGGTTTCCATGTTCCCAGCCCTCCTAATAACCGGCCGAGGCCGCGCGTCCGCGCGGTCCGCCAAAATATTCCTGAATCCAGGGATGATCGAAGCGTCTGAGCTCATCCATTGTTCCGACGGCCAGCACGCGCTTCTCACCGATGACCGCGATGCGGTCACAGACGGCGTGCAGCGTGTCGAGGTCGTGCGTCACAAGGAAGACGGTCAGGCCAAGGGCCTGTTGAAGATCGCGGATCAGCTTGTCAAACGCCGCCGCAGTAATGGGGTCAAGGCCGGCGGTGGGCTCATCGAGGAAGAGAAGCTCAGGGTCCAGCGCCAGGGCGCGGGCCAGGGCGGCGCGCTTGCGCATGCCGCCGGAGAGATCGGAGGGGTATTTGTCCCCGGCGCTGGGGGAAAGGCCCGCCATGCGGATTTTCATGTCGGCGAGGGCATGGCGCAGGGCCGGATTGAGATCGGTATGCTCGCGCATCGGCACCATGACATTCTCGCGCACGGTGAGGTTTGAGAACAGCGCGCCGTCCTGGAACATGATGCCCCAGCGGCGTTCAAGCGTGGTGCGGTCTTCGCGGCTCAAGGCGTCGAGCTGCTCGCCGAAGACCTCGACAGTGCCGGATTCAGGCTGTTTGAGGCCGACAATGGCTCTCAAGGTGACCGATTTGCCTCCGCCGGAGGGACCGATGATGCCGATGACTTCCCCGCGCGGGATGTCGAGGTTGAACCCGTCAAGAACAACCGTGGAACCATAGGCGACCTTCAGGTCGCGGACGCGGATGATGGGCTCGGCGCTCATATGCCCAGCTCCATGTAGAAGATGGCGAACAGGGCATCGAGGACGATAACGGCGAAGATCCCCTGCACCACAGAGGTGGTGGTCGATTTGCCGAGCGACTGGACGCTGCCGCCGACCTGAAGGCCCTGACGGCAGGCGATCAGCGCAACGACCAGCCCGAATATCGGGGATTTCGACATGCCGACCCAGAACTGGTCGAGGGGCACAGAGGTACGCATCCGCTCCAGGAAGACGGCCGGGTTGATGTCGAGGGCCGCCCAGGCAACGGCCATGCCGCCTGCGACACCGGCAAGGGTGGCGACGAAGGTCAGGATCGGGGTCATGATGACCATAGCGATGACCCGGGGGGCGACGATCACATCCATGGCCTTGAGGCCAAGGGTCTGCATCGCGTCGATCTCCTGGCGCATCTTCATGGTGCCGATCTGGGCGGTGAAGGAGGAGTTTGTGCGGCCGGCGAGAACGATGCCTGTCAGCACGACGCCGAACTCGCGCAGCATGGAAAAGCCAATGAGTTCAATCGTGTAGATCTCAAGATCGAAGTCCCGGAGCGTCGTTGCCCCAATGAAAGCGACGACCATGCCGACAAAGAAAGAGAGGAAGGCGATGATCGGCATGGCGTTGAGGCCGGCCTCTTCCATGACCGAGACAATCGACGTCCAGCGCAGCTTCCAGGGCTGGGCCAGGAGGCGGACGATGGTGACCAGGGTTTCGCCGAGAAAGGCGAGGCTGGCGGTGGTTTCCTTATAGAAATCAACGCTTCCCTTGCCGGTCCGCTCCAGCATCGCGAGGAAACCGGTATCTGGCTTCTCAGGCGGCGGGACGGGTTCGGAATGAGCGTGGACCTGTTCCAGCAGGCTCGCGGCGGAGGCATGTTCGCCGATGATCCGGGGCGGCCAGGAAGCCCCATTATCGCGCCAGGTCCGGTCAATCAGATACGCCCCGGAGGTATCGAGCTGGCCAAGTCCGGACACATCGAGACAATCGGGGACAGTTCCGGACACCGCGCGCAATTGGGGGTCTAGCTGGTTAATCGTCGCCACCGTCCAGTCTCCGCTGAGGCGGAGGACGTGTCCTTCGTCGCTGTCTTCTAGCGCGAAGCCGGGGGCGGTAAGGTTCTGCATTCTTTGCGGTCCTGACTGACCTTCCTATCAAAACATGCTTAAGGACGGTGTGTGCCAATCCAATACAATTCACTTTTCAGGATTAACCCATGGGTCATCTCCGGCTTGAAACCGCTCACATTTCCTCGCCGCTGAAGGCAGCCTTTGCGATTTCGCGGGGATCGAAGACCAGCGCGGAGACGGTGCGGGTTGTCCTCTCAGAGGAAGGAAACGCCGGACGGGGGGAAAGTGTTCCCTATGGACGGTATGGCGAGACGGTACAGAGCGTACTCGAAGAGATCGAGGCGGCGCGCAGCGCCATCGAAGGGGGGATCAGCCGGGAGGCGCTGCAAGGCCTGATGAAGCCGGGGGCGGCGCGCTGCGCAGTGGACTGCGCGCTGTGGGATCTCGACGCCAGGAGAACGGGCAAGCCGGTCTGGCAGCTGGCGGGATTGCCTGAGCCAGGACCGGTCGAGACGGCGGTGACGATCAGCCTGGACGCGCCGGGCGCGATGGCGGAAGCGGCAAGGACGGCGCCGGGGCGGCTGCTGAAGCTGAAACTCGGCGGGCCGGAAGATCTGGAGCGGATCAGGGCCGTGCATGAGGCGCGCCCCGAGGCGCGGCTGATTGTGGACGCCAATGAGGGGCTCTCCGAGGGCGACCTGCCGGGGCTGGTGAAATCGGCCGCAAGGCTTGGCGTGGTGCTGATCGAGCAGCCATTCCCGGCCGGGAAAGACGAGGCGCTGATGCGGCGGCCCGGCGCGGTGGCGATCTGCGCGGACGAAAGCGCGCATACGAGCGCCGACATCCAGATGCTGGCGAGGAGTTATGACGCGGTGAACGTCAAGCTCGACAAGGCGGGCGGGCTGACCGAGGCGCTGGCGATGGTGCGCGCGGCGCGGATTGCGGGCATGGGCGTGATGGTGGGCTGTATGGTGGCGGGCTCGCTGTCGATGGCGCCGGCAGTGCTGCTGGCGCAGCTGGCGGACGCGGCGGACCTTGATGGGCCGCTCTGGCTGGCGAACGATATTGAGGGCGGGCTTACGTATACGGATGGGACGGTGTTGCCGCCGGGGGTGGGGTTTTGGGGGTGAGCGGGCTTGGTAGCGCGCAGCACGATTGGCCGGACGCAGCTGGGGCTGGCCGGTTTCTGAGCTGAATTCGGGTTGGGTTTAAAGCTAGGAAGTGTCGGCGATTGCCTGGAGGGCAGATGCCCCCTTCGTCAGGGCGCTTTGCGCCCTGCCACTTC
>JBKBIZ010000049.1:0-20991 GCA_046293975.1 Hyphomonas sp.
TGCCGCTATCGCTGCTCGCTGCGGCGCTGTTCAAGAAGGCTCTCTCACTCCACAATCACGCTTGGGTGTTTCCGAATGAAGCGGGCGACGGCCCAATTCGCCATGATGGGCCCAAGCAAAGGTGGATCAGGGTTCGCGAGCGCAGCGTCGCCGCCGCGAAGAAAATGGGCCAGACTTCCCCGCTCGCCGGAGTGCAACTCTACGATTGCCGCCGCCTGGGCCGCACCCTGATGGTAGACCGGCTGGGCATCGGCCCCGCCATTGCCGAAGCCTGCATCAATCACGCCCCGGATCGCTCCATGCAAAACCGCTACTATGTGGGCAACACGTCAGCGGCGGTGCGGCGGGCAATGGACCTGTGGAGCGCGGAGGTGGAGCGGATTACCGGGCCCCGCCGCAATGCAGGCCGACAATGAGGTCTGCGCCCTCCATTTAGTGAAGCTCTCAGCATAATCGTAACGTGGCGAATGGACTGCAACACCATCCGCCCCCATACATATCTTGGCGGCCTCGCTCCGCCAGTATTTGCCGATACTACCAGGGCCCTGGAGTCGCAGGCGAGGCGCTTGAGTGCGTGCCCGCAGCGGACATCAAAACCGGAGCGCCGGGCTCGCATCTGTGCAGCCTGGCCGGGCAAGCGGGCGTCTTGCCAAGACCAGGCTCGACGCAAGTGACGGATGGCACCGGTGTCCTTGTGTGAAGCCGCCCGAAATGAGCCACGTCCCTCCCCGCGCTTTCTTCCGCATGGCGGCGTATCACGCGGCTGGCGCCCGCGCGCCGTCGTGCCCTGCACTGGGATGCAATTCCTCGCACCTGGTGGCGTACAGGCGCGGCTGACGATCAGCCGATCTCTCTGTTATGACCTGATGAAGGATCCGGTCCGCCCCTTCCCGGCGCCAGGTCATATAGGCTGGCGCAGCGTTAGGGTGACGGAAATCCGTAAGGCGCGTCTTGATGACGGACATCTTGAGCGATAGCGATCACGGGAGCAGACAGGCCGTGCTGCCGGAGACTGATGTGCCAGAGACAGGTTCATACAAAAAAACGCTCCGTTTCTATTATCTGTATGTCTTCAGTTACGACTTCATCTTCGGATACGCCATCTTCCCGGCCTTCTTCCAGTTGGAAGGCAGCTCACCAGAAATGGTCGGCGCAATTCTGGCCTTCTGGGCAGCGTGCATAATAGTTTTCGAAGTGCCCTCTGGCCTTCTGGCTGACATTCTAAATCGGAGAACACTTCTCGTTGCTGCGCCGCTTCTGAAAGGCGTATGCTTTCTGATCTGGATCTTCGCCGATGGTCATCCGTGGATGTATTTTCTCGGAATGGCTTTCTGGTCTTTGGCATCCGCGCTGCGTTCCGGCACCAAGGAAGCCCTGCTTTACGATCATGTGACGGCGAACCATAAGGCGCCGGAATACACCGCAATTCTGGGAAGGGAGCGGGCCTTTCAGGAAGGAGCGACGCTTCTGGGTGCCGCGGCTGGCGGTTTCATTGCTGCGCAAAATCTGGAGGCGGCCTTCTGGATGTCACTCATTCCGCTCAGTATGTGTGCTGTGTCCGCGCTGCATCTAAAAGATCTCCGCAAGGAGCGAAAGATCGGTCATCTCCCCTCATTCGCGCTTGCGCCTGCACTCATCAGAACGACCTGGACCGAATATGTATCAAAACCCGAGATCGGACGGATTACGCTCTATGTTGCCTTGTGCGTCACTTTCCTAAGCACACTGGAAGATTTCAATCAGCTCTTCCTGTTGGCGATCGATATGCCAGTCTGGTCGATAGGCTTGTCTGTTGCCATCATGGGCCTTGCACGCCTCTTTCTGGCATACCACTCGGGCTGGTTGGAGCGGTATCCGGCTTTTGACTGGGCCGGACCTCTGGTTTGCGGCGGCGCCCTGTTCCTGTCCGGCTTCCTCTCCCCTGCCTACTCCCTTCTGGCAATGGCGAGTGCCTACATTCTCACCGCGCCGCTGATGGTATTGACCATGAGCCGGTTTCAGAAAGCACTGGATGGAGAAGGCCGCGCAACCGCCACCTCCGTTTTGAGCGTGTTCATGGAAGCCCTGTCGCTGGTGTTCAGTATCGCAATCGCGGTCTTGTTCAGCCAACTGACTGTTCTGAAAACCTACCAGATCTGCGGAGTTTATCTGGCAGTCTTCGCTGTCTGGGAGATGACACGCAAGTCAACCCGGAGTGCACCTGGCTGACAGCCAGCGCCAACAAAAAAACTTCATATAAAAATCGTTGTGCAGTGCATGGCCGTTTCGTAATGACCTCTTGCTCGGCTTACCGGCAACTTCCTCTCGCGGACGATCTAGTGCTGATCGCTCCTCCGCGCGGGACCAGGGCTTAGAGGTTCGAGGCAATGTCCAGGTCTGGATGATGCCCGATGGTCTTCTGACTGAATGCCCTGTGCTTTCGGAAATCTCCAGACATTTGTGAAATGCCAAGCGGAGACGACGATGGCTGATGGTTTTGCGAAACTTCCTTTTAAACAGGCCCTGCGCGCCAGCGCATGCGCCCTTTCCTCAATATCACTGATGGCTTCGGCGGCGGTGATCCTTCCCTTGAGCGCTGCTGCTCAGGAACAGCAGGCGGGGCAGATCAGCGGACAGCTGACAAACGCTGGCACTGATACGCCGCTCGTGGGCGCCAGAATTCTTCTGGTTGAAACAGGCGCCACGACGGCGAGCCGGAACGGGGGTCGATTCGAATTCAGGAATGTGCCGGCCGGAACTTATACTCTTCAAGTGTCCTATATCGGGCTGTCCGATACCGCCGTACCGGTGACCGTGGCAGAAGGGCGGGCGGTCGAGATTGACGTGGCTATGTCAGACGTGATGCTGCTGGACAGCGTCGTTGTCGTCGGCCAGCGCGCCTCGCAGGCGTCGGCTCTGAACCAGCAACGCATGTCGGATAATCTGTCCAATGTCGTTTCCGCCGACCAGGCCGGACGGTTTCCCGATACCAACGCCGCCGAAGCGCTGCAGCGCGTGCCCGGCATCGCGATCAATCGCGAGGAAAAGGGCGGCGAGGGCCGCTACATCTCTATTCGCGGACTCGATTCCGGGCTGAACAATTTCAAGATCAATGGCATCAACGTTGCGCAAACGGATACTGATACCCGGCGCGTCCCGCTCGATGTTGTCCAGGCTGACGCGCTTTCCAGGATCGTCGTCAACAAGACGCTTCTCCCGGATATGGACGGCGATGGAATCGGCGGCTCGGTCGAACTGGAGACCGGCTCCGCATTCGACCTCAAAGATCGTCTCATCCGCTTCAATCTGGAAGGCAATCAGAACGATTTCGCAGACAAGCTCGGCGGCAAGATCTCGGCAACCTATGGCGATACCTTTGGCGCCGATGACCGGTTTGGCGTTCTGGTTTCAGCGATATATAATAAGCGCCATACACTCGGTTACAATAACCTTCAGGATGAAGAGTATATTCCCTACTTCGAACAGGATGAAGGGGAACCGGTCGATCTCAGCGGTGGAAATACGCTCATTCCCTGGTGGTTCGGCCTTGGAAACTTCGACAATGAACGGGAGAACATCGGCGGATCGATTGCCCTCGACTACCGGGTTGATGAAAGCACGAGCCTCTATCTTAAGGGCAGCTATAACCGGCTTGAGGACATCGAACTTTCCAGCGGGTTCTTCATTATCGCCGATGATGATGAACTTTATCAGGACGGCGTCTATAATCCCGAAGGCGGCACCGTCTATCAGGTCAGAAGCGAGTATGAAGAGTCAGTATTTTCAAACAGCACACTGACAGTCGGTGGATCAACATCCCACAACCAGTTCCTGTTCGACTATTCGCTCGGCTATGCGTTAGGCATCTTCGAAGAACCAAACGATTTCGAAGTCGCTTTCGAATATGAGCTGTCGGGTCCGGTTCTGTATGACTATTCTGACCCCTATTTCCCGCAACCGATCCTCAGTGACGAAGATCAGGCCGCCATCCGCGATCCGTCAAATTTCATGCTGGGCGGAAACGACATTGATCTCGATGATTCCAAGGATGAAAAATACATCGGCCAGTTCGATGTTACCTATGACCCGGGCGTGTCCTGGCTCCCCTACATAAAGACCGGTTTCAAACTGCAGAGATCCGAGCGGTCCCTGTTTGAGGCAAACGTTCTAGAAGCTGAGGGCGATCTTGCGCTCTCCGGATCCGTATTCGAGGGCGGATTTCTGGACACCGGGGATATCGGGTCGCCCTACGGCGCCATACTGCGGCTCAATCCGTCCTCGATCAGAAACTGGCGCAGGATTGGCGAGCAGCTTGTGGCCGACGGCGTTCTGGAGAACGGCTACGACGGCGATTTGCCGGATGAAGACAGCTATGATGCAACGGAAGACATCTATGCTGCCTATATCATGGCCAAAGCAGTCCAGGGTAACTTTGAGTTCCTGGGCGGCGCCAGGGTTGAGTACCTCGACTTCACCTCGAACGGATTTGAGGTCATTGAGTCAGAAGACGGCGAAAGCGTCCTGCCGCGCACGTCCAAGTCTAACAATACGCAATTCCTGCCGCGCGTTCAGGTGAATTACCGTCCGAATGAAAAACTGGTGATCCGAAGCGCGGCGTATACGTCTCTCGCGCGTCCCGAATTCCTGTTTCTCAATGCGGCGACTGAAATCGAAATCGAGGACAGCAACAGCATTTCCGCCTTTGTCGGTAACCCGGACCTCAAGCCGGCTTATGCCTGGAACTTTGATCTTGGGGCTGAATATTACCTCAACAATATCGGATTGATTTCTGGCGGGGTGTTTTACAAGTCGATTGATGACTTCATCTTCATCGATGCAGCCCCCGAGGGCGAAACCAGCATTCCGGCCCTCAATGCCCGCTTTCCCGGATACAACATCGACGTGGAGACGGTCTTCAACGGCAACCGCGCCGAAGTCTATGGCATCGAATTCGCCTATATGAACCAGTTCACCAATCTCCCCGGCGCGCTGGGTGGCCTCGGCGTCTATGGCAACGTAACCGTGCAGGACACCTCCGCCGATACCGGCCTGGAGGGGCGTGAAGATGTGCCCTTCTTCAACGCGCCCGACTATGTCGGTACCGTTGCGCTGACCTATCAGAAGTATGGCATCGAAGCGAACCTGGCCTACACGTTCAGAGGGGCGTCCCTGGAAGAGCTTGGCCCCTATCTGATCGACAAGTACCAGCAATCCTATGAAACGCTGGACGGTCAGCTTCGCTACGCGCTCAACAAAAAGACCAGCATCTATATCAACGCGATTGATATCCTCGATGACGGACTTGACCCGGTCGTCCACAAGACGCTCGGCAAGGAAGGCCGCTATCCCGAAGACGTGACCTTCAATGGCCGGACGGTTACGTTCGGGATCACCCTCGAATTCTGAGGAAGAGGCATGCGCATCTCAAATGATCGTGGCCTTTCGAGGCCCTTTCGGCGGAGAACGGAGGCTGCCCCGCTGGGCAGCCTCATTTCCCGCCGGTCCATGCTGATGGGCATGGGCGCCGGCATGGTCGGTCTGGCAAGTTGCGGCGGCCGGTTGCCGGCCGGCGACTCAAGCCTGACATTCAGGGAAATTTCCCTGCTGAAAACGCCCGGCGAGGTTTTGCCGGAAAACTATCGCTCCCGGGTCATCATCCGCTGGGGCGACGCGCTTTTCGGAGGCGTTCCTGCGTTTGATCCCGACAACCTGACGCCGGAGGTCGCAGCCCGCCAATTCGGGGTGAACAATGATTTTCTGGCATTCCTGAAAGACACCGCTTCCGTCAATGCGGGGGTGCTTTTTGCCAATCACGAATATCCTAATCCCCATCTCATGTGGCGTGGACTGACGGAAGAGACCGCAGCCCATGACATGAGCGACAACCAGATCGCCGTCACAATGGCAAGCGTTGGCGCGTCGGTCGTCGGATTGCGGAAGGAAGACGGCGCATGGCATGCCTCAACCCGCGCGGCCGTGAACCGGCGTATAACCGCCGGGACCCCCATGCTGATGTCCGGTCCGGCCGCAGGAGACGCCAAACTCCGCACACGCTATGATCCAACAGGCCGGCGGGCACTGGGAACCCTGTCAAACTGCAATGGCGGTATGACGCCCTGGGGCACGATCCTGACCTGCGAGGAAGGCGCTGGCTGGATCTTCAGCGGTGATTATCAGTCCACACCGGATGCAGATCTTCTCAAACGATATTATTACGACGAGCCGGAGAATGACCGCTGGGGCTGGTCGCGCGTTGCCCCCCGCTTCTCTCTCGAGAACGAACCCAATGAGCCCAACCGTTTTGAGTGGGTTGTGGAAATCGACCCTTCTGATCCTGCTTCGGTTCCTGTCAAACGAACCGCGCTCGGAAGGTTTGCCCATGAAGGCGCCAGTACGGCGCTCGCCCCGGACGGACGCGCCGTCGTTTATCTGGGAGACGATTGGGAGTTTGAATATTGTTACCGCTTTGTCAGCACCGTCGCGGTGCTCCCCGGCGGCGCGACCGCCAACAAGAACATCCTGGACAATGGCACCCTCTCTGTCGCCCAGTTTGACGAACAGGGGCTGCTACGCTGGATACCCCTGATCTTCGGGCAGGGCCCGCTCATCCCGGAAAACGGATTTCATTCCCAGGCCGATGTATTGATCAACACGCGCGGCGCGGCCGATCTGGTTGGCGCAACCCCGATGGATTCCCCGGAGGGCTTCTCGCCCAATCCCGTCACCGGAACCGTCATCGTTGCGCTGACGAGCAATTCGGACAGGCGCGCTCCGGGGCCCGGCAATCCAAGAAGCAATAACCGGTTCGGACACCTTCTGGAGCTGCGTCCCCCGCCCACGGCGCGGGGCCCTGATCACGCGGCAGATATATTTGAATGGGACGTGCTCGCCCTCTGCGGAGACCCGCTGGACGCGAGCCATAGCGCGCGCTTTCATTCCGGCACCTCAACAGATGGCTGGTTCACCGACCCCGACAATATCGGCTTTGATCCTGCCGGCCGTCTCTGGGTCTGTACCGACGGCGTCCAGCCGACCGGCCATGACGGGCTCTATGCCATGGATCTCAAAGGGCCCGGCCGGGCATTGCCCAGGCTGTTCTACGCGCCGCCGGCGGGTGCCGAATGCTGCAGCCCGGTTTTCACGGATGATGGAAAGACATTGCTGCTGGGCATTCAGCACCCGGGTGAAGACGCCCCTTCTCTTGAACGTGTCACCACCCGATGGCCGGATTTTGATCCCGCACTGCCGCCAAGACCGTCCGTTGTGGCGATTACCCATATCAAGGGCGCTGTCATAGGGGATGCCTGAAGCGTATTTCAAACCGAAATCGCTCCTGCTTCTGCCCGGCCATTTTGTCCAGCGCGCCATCCTCGCGCGGCTTAAAAGGGTTCCGTCCTCCCGCGCCCGACGCCGGCCTGGATCTGGTAGGCCGCGGGCGCAGCGATCCTTTTTGTGATCTGGATCAGCTTCAGGGGGTAAGGGCATCGCCTTCTTGAGGGACGTCGCCAGATTAAGCAGAATGTCCCGCGCAATCTGCTCGATGCGAACCCTGAGGTCGCCGGCGTTCTCACCGAGTGCGGACTGATCGACCCGGAACTTGACCGTCACGCTCCCCAAAAATCTGTCAAAAAGGCAACCTCATGCTTAGCCAGCCGGTCCTTCCTAAAGCAGGTTGCGTTCCGTGGCGAAGGTCTGCGCGATGGCCAATGCCATGCGAATAGCCGGGAGGCGTTTACGCTCGCTCCGCACGGCGAGGTAGCCATTTACAGAGAGGGATTTGGAGTCAGAGTTAATAGTCACACTTCGAATGCGATTGTCGGGCGGACACTCCTGACTGAGCATCAGGCTTATACCGATCCGACGCGCCACAGCTTCGCGGATCATTTCCCGCGTGTGCATCTCCATGGTTCTGGCAGGCTCAATACCTGTCTCGGACAGAATATGATTGATGGCGCTGAGCGTCCGCGAGGTGGGCTCCCTGACCAGGAGCACTTCTTCTGTCAGACGCTCCAGATCAAAGTGACCCTCACCCCGATCATCCCAGTCGGCAGGCACGACGGCGACAAGTTTATCGCTGTAGAAAGGCGCGTAAATATACTCGCTGTGGACGAATGGTTCACAGACGATCGCGACATCAATCTGTGCTTTCAGGAGCAGCTCATTGGTTGCCCGGGCATTGGCGATCGTCACCTTGAAGTCGGCCTCCGGTGACAGCGCCAGATAGGCTGCCATGAACTCCGCCGCCTGAGGCGGCGAGTCTGTGCCCAGCCGGATCGTGGCGCCCTGATCGGTTGTCGTTTCGCCAAGCAGAAGGGATATATCGTCCGCGACACCGAAGAGTTCACTGGCCTTTTCCAGAAGGCTCTGCCCTGCCGGGGTGAGTTTCAATGGCGGCCGGAAGCCCTCAACCAGTTTGATCTGATACCGGTCTTCGAGAGCCTTCAGCTGTTTGGACAGAGTGGGCTGAGACACATTCAATCGACGAGCGGCCCGGGAAACGCCCTGCTCCGAAGCAATCGCGTAAAACGCGCGAAGGTGCTGAAAATTAATCGTCATTGGGCCTGGCGCGCGTTTTTGAAATCAAACGTCTCTCCGCCTTTAAAAGAGCCGGGCGTCAATAGCTATAGCTCGCTGGCTATGGCGCCCATGTCTCAAATGTATTCGCGTCCGGAGGGTAAACTCGCGAAGTGCAGGAGGTTGATAAAGACTGAATGCAGGACGAGATATGAAACACGACTATGATGTCGCGGTGATCGGTGCAGGCATCGTTGGAATTGCCCATGCACTCGCGGCTGCGCGAACAGGGGCACGGGTCGCCCTGATCGAAGCCAGGGGCCGCGCCGTCGGCGCGAGCATCCGCAATTTCGGATTTGTAACCGTTACCGGACAGGAACGGCAGGAAATGTGGCCGCTGGCCCGGCGCACCCGCGATATCTGGGAAACGGTCGCGCCCGCTGCCGGTATCCGGATCGAGCAGACAGGCCTGATGATGATCGCGCGTCGCCCGGAGGCCGCGGCAGTCCTGGAGGTCTTTCTTCAGACCGAAATGGGAGAGGGCTGCGTTCTTGCCGGCCAGGAAGAGCTTGAGCGCCGGGCACCAGGTGTTCCGTTTACGGATATGGATTGCGCACTGCTCAGCCCGCACGAATTCAGAATTGAGGCAAAGGCCGCCCTTCCCCTGCTCCTGAAATGGCTCGCTTCAGAGTGGCGCGTCGACATCCACACGTCCACACTGGCTATCCAGACGCTCCCGGGCTGCGTGCTCACCTCGCGCGGTGATGTGCGCGCCTCGACCATTTTCGTCTGTCCAGGAGATGAAGTATCGGGATTGATGCCGTCTCTCGCTGAGGAGATGGCTGTCAGACCCTGCAAACTCAATATGATGCGTCTGGCTGCCCCCGACTACCGGCTGCCCTCGCCGGTGATGAGCGATCTCGGGCTCGTAAGGTATGAAGGCTATTCGGCGCTTCCAGAAATCAACGCGCTGAAAGAACGGCTTACCCGCGAGCAATCCTCCCAGCTGGCCGCCGGCATCCATCTCATTGCCGTGCAGTCCGGGGATGGCAGCTTAATCGTCGGCGACAGCCACGACTATTCAGATACACCCGATCCGTTTCAGCGGGATAGCATTGACCGGCTTATTCTCGACGAGTTTGCGTGCGTTCTGGGCGCCCCGCCACCGGTGATCGAGCGGTGGGTCGGCACCTATGCCTGGTCGCCTGATCGCAACTGGTTCAGCCGGGAAACCCAGCCGGGTGTCCACGCCACAGTCATTACCTGCGGCGCGGGTATGTCGACCGCTTTTGCCATCGCCGAAGACGTTGTCGCAGGGGCGTTACAATCCTCCTCCAGGAGCGCGGTATGAGCAATCAGGTGAAAGCTGTGATCTTCGACTGGGCCGGAACGGTCGTGGATTTCGGGTCGCGGGCGCCAGTCAGGGCGATGGCAAAAGTCTTCGCTGAAGAAGGCATCCCGGTTTCCGAGCCGCTGATCCGGAAATATATGGGATACGCCAAACGCGATCACGTGGCGGCCATCCTGTCGGAGCCGGAAGGCCGCTCCGCCTGGAACAAGGTGAAAGAGGCGCCCTGGAATGAAGCGGATGTCGACCGTCTTCTGGAGCGTCTCATCCCGGCGATGGCGCAGGCGGCCGCAGACTGCGCGGCCCTGGTGCCGCGCGTCCGTGAGACCTTTGACTGGCTCACCGGAGAGGGCATCCGGATCGGGTCCACCACCGGATACAGCCGCTCGATGATGGACGGCATCCTGCCGCGCGCGGCCGAGCAGGGATATACACCCGAAGTCATCATTTGCGCCGGGGAAACGGCCGCTGGCCGGCCGGCACCGCTGATGATCTGGAAAGCGCTGGAGATGCTGAAGGTCTGGCCTGTTTCCACATGTGTGAAAGTCGATGACACGGCCGTCGGGATCGAAGCTGGCGTGAACGCCGGGACCTGGACCATCGGGGTTGCCGGCTCAGGAAACGGTGTCGGATTGAGCCTGGAAGCGTTTCGGACGCTCTCAGCGCAGCACAGAATTGACCTGATGAGGCCCGTCGCCACAGCGTTCGAACAGGCGGGCGCTGACTTTGTCCTTGAAAGCGTCGCCGGAGTTCCCGGTGCGATCCAGAGGATCACGCAGCTTATGTCGGAGGGCAAACGTCCGGGAGGACAACGGTGTGAGCACTTTTTATAACTGGCCGGGGACCAGACAGATGCCGCCTCACTGGCGCAGAATCCTGCCATGAGCGTCCTGCAGTCAGGCAAATCCGGCCGCCGGGCCCAGAGCATCCTTTTTGTTCTGTATACGGGCGGAGCCGCCTTTGCGGCCTACTTTGCGATGTATGCCTTCCGAAAGCCCTTTACCGCTGCGAATTTCGAGAACGTTGACAGCTGGGGCTGGGGCCTGGATCTGGATTTCAAGATCGCCCTGGTTATCGCCCAGGTGATTGGCTATGCCGCATCCAAGTTCATTGGTGTAAAGATTGTCTCTGAAATGGGCATGCGTGGCCGGGCAGCCGCGATCGTCGGTCTTATAACCGTGTCCTGGTTGGCGCTCATCCTGTTTGCCATCCTGCCCAACGATCTCAAACCTCTCGCCATGTTTCTCAACGGCCTGCCGCTGGGCATGATCTGGGGCCTGGTATTCGGCTATATAGAGGGCAGACGGACCAGCGAAATCCTCGGCGCTATACTATGTGCGAGCTTCATCGTTTCGTCAGGCATGGTCAAGAGCGTCGGCGTCTGGCTTATGAACAGCTTCGCCGTCACCGAGTTCTGGATGCCAGCGGCCACCGGCGCGCTCTTCTTCCCCCTCCTCCTTGTCTCCACGTTCGGCCTCTCCGGTATCCCTCCTCCGGGTGCTGAAGATGTGGAACAGCGCACCCTGCGTCGCCCGATGAACGGACAGGACCGGCGCGCTTTTCTCTCCGCTTTCTGGCCGGGGCTGGTACCGGTTGTCATCGCCTATGTGCTCTTTACCGCGATCCGTGATTTCCGGGACAATTTTGCCGCCGAGATCTGGGCCGATCTTGGCTATGCTGGCGTGTCGAGCGTCTTCACCGCCAGCGAAATGCCGATTGCCGCCGTGACGCTGATGGTACTCGGCGCGCTATATGTCATTCGCAACAACCGGCATGCGATCACCGCCGTCAGCCTGATTGTCATGTTCGGATCTTCCCTGATTGTTGGCGCAACCTACGCCTTTCAGTCGGGCCTTCTCACGCCACTCTGGTGGATGATCCTGGCCGGTGGGGGCCTTTATCTGGCCTATACGCCCTTCAACGCCATGTTTTTTGACAGGCTCATAGCGGCCAGTGGCCGGATCGGGAATGCAGGGTTCCTGATCTATCTCGCCGATGCCTCGGGCTATGCGGGCAGTGTTATTCTTCTTCTGATGAAGAATTTCCTGACGCCCGATGTCGAGTGGACGAAGTTTTTCATTGGCCTGGCCTATTGCGGCGGCATCTCCAGCCTGCTGCTCATCCTCGTCTCCCAGCTTTATTTTAACCGCCGTCTCACTTCGAACTGAAAACCGACGAATGACCTACGGGTATTGGGAATGTATCCCTGGCTGCGGACACATTCCGTTCGTGAGCGGCACATCATGTCGTGGCGCCTCCTTCGAACTCCAGGTGCATACGCTATCGTACGTATATCCCAAATGAATTGGCACTCAGGGCCTATCTGGAGAATTGTTAATCTGTAAATCCGGTAAACAAGCAATCAGGAACGGCGCCCTATGAAACCATCACACTCAATCATTATGCTGATGTTTTCCTCTGCCTGCCTGGCCAGTTGCATCACGCCGGGCGTCAGAGACGATGCGCCCGACACCATCCTGCTCGGCGGCGCTGTGCTGACCATGGAGCCTGGCGCGTCCGATGCCTCGGCCATCGCGATCCGCGACGGCGTAATCCTCGCCGTCGGGGGAAACGCGCAAATCAAGGCCCTCGCAGACACACACACCGCGATCATCGACACGGCAGGACGGGTTGTGGTGCCCGGCTTTATCGACGTTCACATGCATCCGCGCGCGCGATTTGACGAAATGGGCCCCTCGGGCCGGCTGGACCTGACCCCCGAAGGCGGGGTCGCCTCTCGTGAAGCGCTCATCGACAAGCTTCGCCAGAAGGTCGCCGTCACCCCGCCGGGGCAGCTGATCCTCGGTTCCGGCTACAATGACAACCTGGTGGGAGGACACCCGACGGCTGCGGAACTGGACGCAGTATCTCCGGAGAACCCTGTCATTCTGAGCCATTCGAGCGGCCATCGCAGCGTCGTCAATACCCTCGCTCTCATGGGTGCCGGGATCACGGCCACGACACCAGACCCGCCAGGTGCCAGGATTGAGCGCGACGCCGAAGGAACGGCGACGGGCATCATCCTGGAATACGTTGCCGCCTTTGCGCCCCTCTACAAAACGCGCCCCGATCCCGGTGAAGCCGAAACGCTGGCGGCTTACCGGAAAGGATTTGATGAATTTCTGGCGAAGGGGATCGTTGCCGTTGCCGATGCCGGTGCCTCACCGGACAGCCTGGCGGTCTATCGCGCTCTTCTGGAGGACGGACTTCCCGTCCGGATTTATGCGATGACGCATGCAAGCCATCTCGACTGGCTTCTGGAAAACAAAGACAAACCCGAATGGCAGGTGCCCGGACTTAGCCTCCAGACCGTGAAGGTGTTTCACGGCAATTCGCTCTCCGGCCGGACGGCCTGGCTCTACGAACCCTATGCCAGCGACCCGCGCTATTTCGGGATAGCGCCTTCCCGGTCTCAGGAAGATCTCGATGATCTGATTTTCAGAATCCATGAGGCGGGATTGCAGGCGGCGGTTCACGCCAATGGCGACCGTGAAATCGACATGGTTCTCTCGGCGTTCGAGTTTGCTCAGTCACTTGATCCGCGCCCGGATGCCCGTCACCGCATCGAACATGGCAGCGTTGTAAATGCCCGCATTCTGCAGCGCATGAAAGACGGGGACGTTGCCCTTGCTCCTCATTCCTATGTTCTCAATCATGGAGAAAAGATGGAAGATTACGGAGCGGCCCGCTGGGACTGGATGCATCCCAATCGCAGTGCGCTTGATCTGGGAATCCCGGTCGGCGGCAATTCCGACTATCCGGTCAGTCCTGCAGATCCGATGCAGAGAATCCAGAGCATGGTAACCCGCAGCGCCCGCAGCAATGGCCGGGTTTATGGCGCTCTGCAACGCATCACGGCGGAAGACGCGCTGAAGATCTGGACGCTCGGGAGCGCCTACCTCCAGTTCGAGGAGGACGCCTACGGATCCATCAAAGTGGGCAAACGGGCAGACCTCGTTGTCCTGTCTGCAGACCCGCGCGCGGTGGACGCGCAGAGTATCGGAGAAATCGCCGTCGATTACACCATTATCGGCGGCGCGATCGCCTATCAGAGGCCAGAAAGCGGAGGGAGCGCTGGCCCATGAAAAGATCCTAGATCAACCCATCGTGTTCTGAAGCAGACGTCTCCTCCGGAACGCGCCCTGCTTCTGGCAAGCCCGGCTGAACGGGAGACACAGAGCTCCCCACAGCCTCCCGACACAACCACGACCCAACACTGCCGCTCTGCGCGGCAGCGGACAAGACCGGCTTGCCTGGTTTCCCCGCCCTGCAGTCCTTCCCTCCAGACAGCAGTCATCAGACCGCTTTTCCCCACGACCAGACCGGACGCTCGCTCCGGATAAAAGGAAGAATTTGTCATGCCCGCCCCGACCTCTGCCTGCCCTCACCTCGCTGGCCATTTATTCCGCATACTTATGTTCTCGGGCGTCTCGGCCATAAGCCTCGCGCCGGCGGCCCACGCTCAGGAAATCGCTTATGGCTCTTTGAGAGGAGACGTCACCGAAATAGTCAGGGGGATCAATCTGCAGGGCGCTGTTGTTGAAATTCCGGCGTTAGCGCTTTCAGAATCCGTGGACCGCGAAGGTTCGTTCATTTTCCGCCGCGTCCCCGCGGGTGAGTACGAAATCCTTGTCACCTATCAGGGCAAGAGCGACATTCGTCAGACTGTCTCCATCATCCCAGGCGAAACAGCCATTCTCGGGATTGAGATGGAGGATCTGGATTCAACCGGCCGGCAGGACACGATTTACGTTACCGCAACGCCGATTGCCGATTCAGAAGCAGCCGCCTATTCCCGTCAGAAAGCTGCCGACAATCTCGTCAACATTGTTGCGGCAGATACCATCGGCCGCTTCCCTGATCAGAATGTGGCGGGCGCGCTTTCGCGCCTTCCTGGTGTTTCCGTCGAGCGGGATCAGGGACAGGAGCGATACGTGAACCTGCGCGGCGCCCCGAATAAATGGACCACGATCTCCTTCAACGGGATCAATGTTGTCTCCCCGGAAGGCCGCGCCTCCCGACTCGATACAATCCCCAATTCCATTGTGTCCTCGATCGAGGTGACCAAAGCCGTCAAGGCCGATATGCCGGCCGATACCATTGCCGGCAATATCAACATCATCACCCGGAGCCCTTTCGATCATGACGGATTTCGTGTTTCGGGCGAAGCGGGCATCGGCCTCATGCAACTGGGCGGGGGCGAGCAGAATAACTACGCCCTCAGCGTTTCCGACACGTTTGCAAATGACACATTCGGCTATGTGATTTCGGGCTCCTACTATCGCCGCAATCAGGTGACGGACAATACGGAGGGAACGTTCGAATTCGCGCCGGAAGACACCGCAGAGGGAAATGAAGACCGCATCTGGCCCAAAGGTCCCGACTACCGGATTTATCACCTTGTGCGCGCCAATAAAGGTCTGTCAGCACGCGTCGACTGGCAGCCCAATGCCGACCATCATGTTCATGCCTCATCCATCTTCACCGAATTCACGGACGAGGAAAACCGGGACCAGATTATCTTCGATCTCGACACGGATGCCTCCCGGGGCTGCTACGCAGATATCAGCTGCGGGAACACGCCCAGGAACGGCACCATCTACGGGGTACAGATCGATGCCACATTCAATACCAACGAATACAAGGAAAACATCTGGACCAATACCCTCGCCGGCGATCACTATCTGGCCGGATGGAATCTCGACTGGAAACTGAATTACACCTATGCCGAGGACGTGTTCTACGGCCCGGCGCGGTACACCTTCGCCAGCCCGTCGGCAGCCGCCGAGCGCCCCTCAATCGTGTATGACTATACCGACCCGGACTTTCCTGTTGCCATTCCCTACAAGACTATCGTGAATAGCGACCGGTCCTATACCCTGGGAGAACGCTGGACATCGGTTGGCTCTGAGAACCTCGATTATGACTGGGCCCTGCGCTGGGACACGCTGGCGCCCACACGGGCCTGGTCGGGCCGTCTCGACCTGGACAGACAATTCGATATCGTAGGTATACCCACATATCTGAAGTTCGGCGCCGCTTATGATACACGCCAAAAATCAAGCCGGACGATCTTCACCTATATCACGGAGGAGTCGCTGACCGAGGCCGGCCTGCCCGTTCCCACTTTTGCCGACATTTCCAAGAACAAAAGCTGGGATGGGGAGTTTCCCCAGTATTTTGCAGCCCTTCGCTATGATGAGAAAAAAGCCGTCAACCTCTTCCGGCAATTGGAAGCTGCCGGGGGAAGCTATACGGACGACGACACATATTTCACCTCTGTCTACCGGGTTCAGGAAGATGTCTATGCCGCCTACGCGATGGCAACGGCGTCCTTCGACTGGGGCAATATCGTCGCCGGGCTTCGCGCGGAGCGCTCTGAAAACTCAGGTTCCGCTTTTGGCGAGATTGAAGGCGCAGACGGATATCAGGAATTCAGTGCTTCGAGCGAGCGCACCGATTATTTCCCCTCGCTGCATGCCAACTGGGACATCACGGACAACCAGAAACTCAGGCTCTCGTTTAACACCGGCATCTCCCGCCCGGATTATGATACGCGCGCACCAAATTTCTTCATCAATGACGAAGATCAATACATTTCAGGTGGCAACCCCTACGCCGACCCGGAGCGGACCTATGGGATTGATGCGTATTACGAATGGTACCTCAAACCGGTCGGTATCCTGTCAGCTGGCGCGTTCTACAAGCGTATAGAAGATCCGCTGATGAGCCTGCGCCTGCCCGCTTTCGGGTCTGACCAGCTCAACACGCCGGAGCTCGACCGATCGGAGTATGCTTTCAGCACGACGGGCAATGGCGAGGAAGGGTATTATCGCGGACTGGAATTTGCCTATGCTCAGAAACTGGACTTCCTTCCGGACTGGGGCCTGCCCGAATGGACCGATGGTTTCGGCCTCAACGGAAACCTCACCCTGGTCGATGGAGAGATGGAACTGTCCGATGGCCGCAAGGCTGACCTGCCCGGCGCTTCGGACATGACTTACAATACGTCCGCCTACTGGGAAAAACATGGCTTCTCGGTTCGGGTGAACTGGCAATGGCGGACCAAATGGCTGAGCTCGCACAGCAGCACGGATCCCAGACTGGATCTCTACTGGGCAGAATTGGGGAGACTGTCGCTCGGTATGCGGTATCAGCTCAACGAGAATTTCGAATGGTTCTTCGACGCCGACAATCTGACCGACCAGGTTGGCCGGAGGATCTATGGCGACATGAGCCGCGTCTATGAAGTTGAGGGGTTTGGAGAGCGCTACATGACAGGCGTGAGATTCAATTTCTGAAACGCGCTCAATAATACACCGGGCCGCTCAGGCGGATGCGAGAGAGCCGATCCTGATCGGCTCTCTTTATTCATTGACCTGTTTTTTACAGGGTAACCCAGCCCCTGATCCGGGCCGTTTATTTGGAGACTCCGTTCGCCTTTCTTTCTCGCTGGGGGTGAGTGGTCGACACCAGCGAAGCGGCTCGGCACGCGCGCCGCAACCCGATCCAGTTTCTTCTCTTTATTTCAAGTACTTATGGGTCTATTTTACGTTTTGTGGCACTCAAGTCGGGTACACAAGTTTGCTTACAGACTTGGTTCGACGCACCATGTTCTACCGAAAAAGCGAGACAGGATGATTTTATCCTTATGGGAATTCTGAGGTGAAGAGCTGCCAGGTCCATTGCATATTTTCCCGGTTCCAGGGCAGCCAGCAATGGCGTCGGCTATGAGCCGTACAATTCATAACGAGCCTGACTGAGCATGACGAGATCCAGGGTTGGTCAGCGGTACACTGATGTTACCTCTTGCTTTCGCCCCCGTCCGCCCCGCCATAAGCGGGCCTGGTCGATAGCGACAGCCCGTTTTCCTCCCTCCCCGGCCCGGTCGACAGCGCCATGAGCAGGGAGGACAACCGACCCGGCCGACATACCATCTGTGTGCGAACTTATTGCAGAGGGAGTAATCAGCATTGCTGCCGGGCTGATTGAACACAGATCACCAACAGAGACCCGGATCGCAGGAAGACCGGAAGGACATCTCTCTGTCATATTTTCTCTAGATTTGAAGGCACATTTCCGTCGGTATCCGTCACATATACCTCAAGATCTTTACCTCCCTGATTTATCTCGAACCAGCCTTAACTCGCTGATCAAATGTCATGTGGCCGATCAAGAGCCGATATGGCATAGGCACGCTCAGAGTGGCGCTTAGGGTATTCAGAGCGGTATGTGGTGTTTCCGTCCCCTGCTATTGGGTGGCCTCGTTTTTGCCGCGCCCCCAGCTATGGTTGCCGATCCGGTCGCCCCCGATCCGGCGCGCGAACAAGTCGTGACCGTCAACCTTTCAGCTCAGCCGCTATCGGCTGCGCTCAATGCGTTCGCGGCTCAGTCCGGGATCGCAATTGTTACGCTTGCGCCCCCCGGCTATCTCGGCAGCCTTGAGGCCCGGTCCCTCCAGGCAACAGGGCCAGCAGATCAGCTCCTTGCAGCGCTGCTTGCAGACACCGGAATCCGAACGGAGCGGTCCGACATGGGTGTGTACATTTTGACGGTCGCGTTGCCCGGCAGGCAAGACCCGGCCGTGCAGGCGCCGACGGGCGGAGACATGCCGCGATACCTGGAGCCCGTCATCGTTCCCGGGAGTTATTTCGCAAGTATCGAAAGCGCCGCTGAACGCGAGCGTCTGGCGGCAAGCCAAACTGAGTCAATTGATGCGCTCGGAATCGGCGAGTTCCCGGCCCAGAACGTCGCCGAAGCGCTGCAGCGCGTCACTGGCGTCACCGTTCTGCGCGACCGGGGGGAAGCGTTGTTCGTGGGCGTTCGCGGTCTGCCTGCAAACTTCCAGACCGTCACCCTGAATGGCACGTCCCTGGCAGTGAATGAGAATGTCCGTGATAGCGGTCAGGATGGCCGCCAGTTCCGTTTCGATGTTCTTCCGACTGACCTCGTCTCCGGTGTCGATGTCGTGAAAGCGCCGACAGCAGCGATGGAGGAAGGCGCGATTGGCGCGACCATAAATGTAAGGACCTTCCGGCCGCTGGAACTGCCCGCCGGCGCCCTGGCGCTGAACGCATCGATAAGCCGGCCGCAACTGACGGATAGGACAGATCACAAGGCGTCTGCGATTGGCAGCTGGAAATCGCCCGATGACCGGCTCGGCGTGCTGACGGCGCTCTCCTACAACGAGCGATCCATTCGTCAGGACCGGATAACTCTTAGCAACTGGGATGACATCATCGTTAAAGGGAATGGGCCAGAAAGCATAAGCGTCCTGGCACCGATCTCATTCCGCCCAACCCTTGAACAGGAGCGGCGCGACAGGCTGGGGATAAACAGCATCGTTCAGTTTGCCGCCAGCCCGGATCTGACGATCGACGCCGAAGCTTTTTATGTCAGACTGGATGGCCGCTATCGGGAGTGGACACTCGCAGCCGGCGTAGACCCCGATACGCTCGATCCGGGCTCGTTTCAGTATCGGTCAGATACGCTGGTTGGCCTGACAGGGTCGGCCGGCGGCCAGATCGGATATGAAAGTTCAGACCTTGTTCACGACAATCTCTTTCTCACTGTGGCGGCCAAAGGCTCTGCGGGGGATATAGAGATGACCGGCCGCCTGTCATTTGCGGACGCCCGAAGTGAAACGGCTGACCCGATCACGCGGACACGGGTAGCCAATGAGGACATCGGGCGTCTGACAATTTCCGTGCCCCCCCTGTTTCAGGGTTTGCCCGACCTGAAGCTCCTGGACGCAGACCTTGAGGACCCCGGCCTGATGGCTTTCCGGCGGATTGAATACCGGCGCCAGGCCAGCCTCGATCAGGATATTTCGGCCCAGTTTGACCTGCGCAAGCCACTGGCCGTTGCCCCCTGGGCGGCATTGAGCGCCGGCGCCAAGCTGCGCGAACGTCATCGTGATTATATCCGCCGCGACCGGATTTTCGCTCAGAATGCCGGTGATTTTTTCCCCGCAGATTTTTTTGAGCCGTTCCCGGTTGGCGACTTCCTCTCCGGTGCGCCCGGATCTCTGCCGCGCCGCTGGCTTCAGCCACGCCCGGAAGCTTTTGCAGAAGCGGCCGGGTTCGTGCCGGATTTTGAAAAGCCTTCGGTGGCGGACCTGCGCAATTCCTACAAGGTCTCAGAGGCAATTCAGTCAGTATATGTTATGGCAGATGTGGAGCAGCCGGCAGGGCGCTGGAACCTGAAGGGTAATCTGGGGCTGCGCGTAAGCCGGACCCGGCAGACCGCCGAAGGCCATGCCGAAGAAGGCGCGACGCCGCTTCCGGTATCCTTCACAACGGAATATATCGATGTTCTGCCATCGGCAAATCTGCATCTTGAAATGGACCGTACTCTGAGCATCCGCGCCTCGCTCGCCCGGGCGATCGTGCGGCCCTCCCTCGCCGATCTCGCGCCGCGCCTCACGCTCAATTCTTCCGGATCGATCTACGAAGCCGTAGGGGGCAATCCGAGCCTGAAACGATATGAAGCCTGGCAGGGAGACCTTGCGGGCAGCTTTACACCGGCAGATCACACATCCTTCAGTGCCGGCATCTTCTACAAGTCTTTTGACTCTTTCGTGTTTGACCAGATTACCGATTTCGACATCAACGGCCGGACCTATCAGCTGACCGCCCCGACCAATGGCGGGCAAGCCGAAGTCTATGGCGTCGAACTGGCACTGCGGCACAGATTCACGGCCCTCCCCGCCCCGTGGGACGGGCTGGGCATTCAGGCAAATTATACCTGGGCAGACAGCAAAGCGACCTATTCGCCAACCCTCTCGGACAAGCTCGAGAATGTAGCCAGGGGAAGTTATGCGTTGAGCGGCATTTTTGAGCAGGGACCTGCGCGGGCGCGCATTGTCTACACCGCCGTCGGGAACTTGACCGAAGCCGTGGGCTCCAACGACGCGCTGTCGGCCAACGCTGAAAGCTTCCACACTCTGGATGCCATTCTTGGCTGGCGTCTCAGTGAGAGGCTCGAACTCTCTCTGGAAGCTCAGAACCTGAATGATGAGGTTCAGTATCTGAGCATCCGGGACGATCTCTTCGGCGGGTATACCCGGTATGGACGCACATTTGCTGTGTCGCTGCGCTACCGCTCCGGCGCACTGGCCGCCAGCTTGCCTGCCGGCTGACAGCCTTTCT
>JBKBIZ010000004.1:0-78435 GCA_046293975.1 Hyphomonas sp.
GCCGCCTGCCCGCGGGCGCACCTGGGTGCGTTCAACGTCGTCGTCCATATGGTGCTGCGCGCCGCGCATCGGCACGGACGCACCAGCGGGTCCACCGGCGGCGGCTGACGTACCCGGCGGCACGGCGGACGGCGATGTGATCTGGGATGAGGTTGCCTATTATCGCCGCGACTATGATTCCCAGCGCGACACTAAGCAGTACTACCTGAAAGACACGGTACACCTGCTGGACGACAAACTCGCTGTGGAGTTCGGCCTGAAGCTCCTGGACATCGACTACGCGCTCGATGGCTACCGCGATTTCAAGGATTATGAAGAGTTCCAGCGTCCAGTCTCAATCCGCGCCTCTTATGAGAGCGATCCCCTGCCGATGATCGGCGCAGTCTACTCTCTCAACAGCGCAGATCAGATCTTCACGTCCTTCTCACAGAACTACGCCCTGCCACGCGGGACAGATGACATCTTCTCAACTGCGTCAGAGTTCGCAACTCCGAAAGCGGAGAAATCTGACAACTTTGAAATCGGCTTCAGAACCAACCGCCCGACCTTCAATGGAGCGGTTTCGGCGTTCTATACCAGCTTCCAGAACCGCCTTGTGACCAATGTCGTTCAGAACCCGGAAACATTCGAGAATGAGACCATCTACATCAATGCTGGCGGCACAACGGCTTATGGGTTTGAACTTTCCGGTGTGTGGAACCCGGAATTCCTGGACAGGCAGCTCTATGCCGATGTCAACCTGACCTACAACCATGCCGAACTGGATGATGGCTTTGGTGTGAACCCTGCGGGAAGCCGCCTGGCTGACAGCCCCGAATGGCTGTTCACGGGCGGCGTCACCTGGGAGCCAACCGAATGGCTCGTGGCCAACATCTCCACCAAATACACCGGCGAGCGTTATGCCGACTTTTCCGAGGGTCGCGTCATCAATTCTGGCAACGTGATGGAGAGCTACTTCCTCTGGAGCGGCTATGTAGACCTTGGCGGCCCGAACAATTTCGGTCTGCCCGAGAATGTCAGCCTGCGGTTCAACATCGACAATATCTTCGATGAAGACACCCTCGCTTTCACCTTCACCACAACGGGCACCGGCGCTGCCTCCTACCGCCCCCTCAACCCGCGCACCGCTCAGGTCACGCTCACGGCGAGGTTCTGATCATGAGGGCAACCGTCTTGCGACTACGTGAAAGGGTCTGCGAATTATGATCCTTTCGCCCGACACGCTCCTGTTCATCGCGGCTATGTTGGCCGCAGGGGCGCTCGCTGGTTTCGTGGCAGGACTTTTCGGTATCGGGGGCGGCTTTGTTGTCGTCCCCGCGCTCGCTTCGGTGCTCACCTTGCTGAGCGCCGGGGCGGATACCATCGCCAGCGACAAGATCATGCACGTGGCCATCGGCACCTCCCTCGCCACGATCATCTTCACCTCCCTGCGATCCGTTCAGGCACATGCAAAGCGCGGCGCGGTCGACTTCGAGATACTGAAAAGCTGGACGCCCTGGGTGGTGATCGGTGTCGTGCTCGGTCTCTTGGTTGCGCAATTTCTTGATGGTCATGCCCTGAAGCTGACCTTCGGGATCGGCGTCTTCATCATGGCCTGGCATTTCCTTTTCCCGGTGCTGACCCAGCGCGGCCCGGTCTCCAGCGAGATGCCGAAAGGCTTCATGCGCGGTGGCCTCGGCAGTGTCCTTGGCGGTTATTGCACACTACTGGGCATTGGCGGGGGCACGCCCGCCGTTCTCATCATGACGCTCAGTGGACAGCCGATGCACCGCGCCGTCGCCACCGCCGCAGGCTTCGGCACGATCATCGCGGTGCCCGGCACCATCGGCAGCATCATCGCGGGCTTCGGCCAATCCGGCCTGCCCTTCGGCTCGCTGGGCTATGTGAACCTCATCGCCGTCCTGGCCATCACATCTATGAGCATGATCACCGCCCCCTGGGGCGTTGCCCTCGCCCACAGCCTCAACGCCGTCCATCTGCGCCGCGCGCTGGGGCTCTACCTGCTCGTCACCTCCAGCATCATGCTGGTCTCTGCCCTTACGCCGCCGTCACGCACCGCTCCGCTCCTGGCTGAGCCTGCGCCTGCAGCCATCACCACAACACTCAAAGCTGACGTATCAATTTCCACTCAGGAGGAAGACCATGGGATATAGACTGACACGGCGCGGCCTGTTTTCGGCTGGCGCAGGGGTTGCTGCAGTTGGCCTCGCCGGCTGCACGACCACGACATCGGCGACTGCCGCAGCAGCAGAAGCACGCGGCGCTTTCCCGGTGGAGCCTTCGGGGCCACCTCTTTTCGGCCCCCCCGCAGACCTTGCGCTTCTCTCGCGCAACGAGAACCCCTACGGCCCCGCGCCGTCGGCGCTCAAGATGATCAGCAAGGCGGCCGAAAAGGGCGCCTTCTACACAAATCAGGAAGCGGTTGAGACCCTCGCCAAGCAGATCGCAGATCGCCACGGCGTTTCCCCCGAACAGATCGTCATCACCACGGGCTCGGGCGAGGCGCTCAGCGCGCTGGCGCTGATCTACGGCCCCAAAGGCCCCATCGTTGCCCCGCGTCTCTTCTGGGATACGACGGCGCTCTATGCGGCCAAACTCAACATGGCAACCATCATACGTGTTCCGTTGACGGAAGACATGGACATGGACCTTGCGGGCATCGACGCGGCCATCACGCCGGAAACCGGAATGGTGCAGCTCTGCAATCCCAACAACCCCACCGGCATCGCCATGCCCGGCTCGGTCATTCGCCCCGCCGTGGCGAAAATGTCGGAGAAGACCACCGTCGTTGTCGACGAGGCCTATATCGAACTCGTCGAAGACGAAGCCTCGATGACTTGCATTCCGCTGATCAAGGAAGGCAAGGATGTCATCGTCACCCGGACCTTCTCGAAAATCTACGGCATGGCCGGCATCCGCGTCGGCTATACGATCTCTTCGGCAGAGACGGCCGAGAAGATCCGCTACACACAAATGTCCTGGACGCCGTCCACATCCATCGCCGCCGCCATCGGCTGCTATGATGACACTGCCTTCATCGACTATTCGAAGTCGAAGATCGTAGAAGCGCGTGAAATGATCACCACAACGCTCGACACGCTCGGTCTCACCTATCTGAAATCGCAGACCAACTTCGTCTACTTCCAGAGCGGCCTGCCCGCCAACGACCTGGCGAAAGCCATGGCTGCCGAGAAGATATCTATTCGCGGGCAATACATGGACTACACCGCGTGGAACCGCGTCTCGACGGGCAAGATCGAAGATGTGGAGCGCTTCTGCAAGGCTCTGCCACGCCTTATAAACGCATAAGCGGGGAGGTTCGCGCCGCTGTCCCGCGAGGGCAGCGGCGCGGCTGGGCATATCAGATTTGGGCGGGCTGCCTGACCTGATGAAGCGGTTACTGCCTCAGCGGGCCTAGCCGTTTCATGCCAGCCTCCAGCCCAACAAGGGCAAGATTATCCTTGATCGTCGCCCCGGCAATCACCTTGTCCGGCGCAATCTCCGCCAGCGGCGCCAGCACGAAACTCCGCAGCAACATGCGCGGATGCGGCAGGATCAGCCGCTCTCCCGCCATCTCCACATCATCATAGTACAGAACATCCATGTCCAGCGTGCGCGGCCCCCAGCGCAGGCTGCGCTCCCGGCCATGCTCCCGTTCGATAGTGAGGCACGCTTCGAGCAGATCCATGGGCGAAAGCGACGTTTCAATCAGAACGCAGGCATTGAGAAAATGCGGCTGCTCCTCGATGCCCCAGGGCGGCGTTTCCCAAAGCGAGGACACTGCCGATACGGTAACACCCTCCCAATGCTCCAGCGCGATCAACGCGCCGGCAAGATGCGCCTGCCGGTCACCCAGATTGGAACCGAGACCGAGCGCCGCTTCAGCCATGGCGTTCGCGCTCAATTGCAATGCCGACATGATTGACGATATGCCGGATAGGCGCGCGCGGCTTGCGTATCTCAACTCGGATTTTCCGGATCGGCGGGAAAGCCTCAAAGATCGCCGAGGCAATCCGCTCCGCCAGTGTTTCGATCAGGTTGAACACTTCATTCTCAGACACACCGGCCACCAGATCACAGATCTCGCCATAACAGACCGTGTCTTCCATCACATCGCGCGGCGGCTTGTCGGTATGCATGTCGCAGGTGATGTCCACCTCGAATATCTGGCCGAGCGCCTTCTCCGCCTCTTTCAGGCCGTGATAGCCGTGGATGCGGAGATTGCGGATGATGATCTCAGTTTTCATGCCCTGCCCCTTCGATCGCCTGATACAGGCGCAACATATCGGTGTGCTCAGCTACATCATGCACCCGCAGGACGCGAGCGCCCCGCTGCAGTGCCATCAGATGGGCGGTCAGCGTGCCAGCAAGGCGATCATTTACGGCCCGGCCTGTGACATGGCCGATAAAGCTCTTGCGGGAAAGCCCCACCAGAACAGGGCAGCCATACGCGGCGAGCGTGCCGAGCCCGGCAATCACGTCAAGGTTCTGCTGCGGTGTCTTGGCAAAGCCGACGCCAGGGTCGAGCCAGATGCGCTCTTTCAGGATGCCCGCGCGCGCCGCCGTCTCGAACGCGCGGTCAAAGAAGGCGCGCATATCGGCGATGGCATCGGCGGCCTCGTCCACCTGCCCGCGATGATAGGTGATGACGATGGCCGCGCCCGTCTCTGCGGCGGCGGCTGCCATATCCGGGTCGCCGGTCATGCCGGTCACATCATTGATAATCACCGCACCGGCCTCGACCGCCGCGCGGGCCACAGAGGCTTTCACCGTGTCGATGGAGATCGGCGTGTCGATCCGCGTCGACAGATGCCGTATCACGGGAAGAACGCGGGCGAGTTCCTCCGCCGCCGACACCGGCGCCGCGCCGGGGCGCGTGGACTCCCCGCCAATGTCGATGATCCCCGCGCCATCGGTCAGCATACGCAGCGCCTGGGCAGCAGCGGCTTCCAGCGTGGTATGCCGTCCGCCATCGGAGAAACTGTCGGGCGTCACATTGAGGATGCCCATGATAACGGGCTCTGCGCGAACGCGGGCAAGCGCCTTGTCCCGCCGCTCTGTATCAATCATCGAAGCCTCCCTCCAGCAGGGTCTTGCCCAGGCCAATCAGAGCGCCCGGCAGCTCTGTCTCGAATCCCCGGCCGGCAAATTCCCTGATCGGCTGGAAGATGCGCAGACTGTTGGTGAGGAAGATACTGTCTGCCTCGGCAAGACGCTCGGGCGTCAGACTCTCCTGCGCCGTCTCAAGGCCTGCCTCCCTCGCCGCCGCGAGCAGCCAGCCGCGCACCACGCCGGGCAGCACACCTTCGGAAAGGGGCGGCGTCACAAGCAGGTTTCCAAACAACGCAAACACATTCGCCGCCGAGGCGCAGGCGACCCGGCCTTCTGGGGAGAGCAGCAAAGCCTCATCATAGCCCATCGCCATCGCCTCGCGCAGCGCCATGATATTGTCCGTATAGGACAGGGTCTTGTGGCGCGCGGAGGGGGATGTGGGATTGCGGCGAATGTTGCTGATCCGCAAGCTTGCAGGGGGCATGGGGTAGGTCAGCTCAACCGGCGAAAAGCGCGCCATCACGGTCGGCGCGCCCGTAGTGTCTCCCGACAGTCCGCGCCCTCCGGGGCCGCGCGTGACAGTGAGGCGTAGCGCGCCATTGGCGTTCTCCGGAACGGCTTCCTGCGCCAGGGCATCAAGTTCCGAAAGGTTCACCCCGATCCCAAGCGCTGCCGCGTCGCCCGCCAACCGCAACAGATGCGCGCGCCTCTGAATGATCCGCCCACCTACAACGCGGGATGTATCAAACACCCCGTCAGCAAGCAGCAGCCCGCGATCTGTCAGATCAAAAAGCTGCGTTTTTTCTGGCATTGAGGCGGGCTGATGAAGCCGGATCATATCTGCCTCCAGGCGCGGGCGATGTTGAGGAAGTTCTGTAACAGGGCCAGGCCATGCTCGGTGAGGATGGATTCCGGGTGGAACTGGATACCGTAGATCGGATTTTCCGGATGCGACAGCGCCATCACCTCGCCCGAGGGCGAGACGGCGTCGATCACAAGCGCGCTCTGCGCCTCCGGCGGCAAGGCGATGAGCGAATGATAGAGGCCCACTTCAAAGGCTTCCGGCAGCCCCTCGAACAGGCGAAGGCCGGTATGTGTGATGCGCGCCGCACGGCCATGCGCAGGCGACCGGGCATGCGTCACCGGCCAACCATGCGCCGCCGCAATCGCCTGATGCCCGAGACAAACGCCCAGGATCGGCAGGCGCGCGCCCAGTGCTTCAATCGCCGCAAGCGATACCCCTGCTTCTGCTGGCGTACACGGCCCCGGCGAAATCACCAATGCTTCGGGCGCCATCGCCTCGAGCTCCGCAACACTGATCCGGTCGCTGTCGACCACCTCGATCTCGCAGCCCAGCTCGCTGAAATAGCGCGCGAGGTTGAACACGAAACTGTCCCGGTTGTTCAGCATCAAGATCATGGTGCCACCACCGCGTCTTGCGCTTCGCCCATGATGCGCTCGGCCTTGAGCCGGATTTCGGCATACTCCGCCTCCGGATCAGACAGCAGCGTGATGCCCGCCCCCGCCCATAACCGTGTTACCTCCGGCAGGCATTCCAGCGTGCGGATCAGGATCGAAAAATCCATCGCGCCGTCATGGCCGATCCACCCGATCGAGCCGCAAAAGACGCCGCGCGCGGCCGGCTCCAGTTCGTCGATGATCTCCATCGCCCGCAGCTTCGGCGCCCCGGTGATCGACCCGCCGGGGAAGACCGCCTCAAGCAGGGCCACCGCGTCACGCCCCGGCGCCAACTGCCCCTCCACCGTGGAGACGAGGTGATGCAGATTGGCGAAGGTCTCCAGCCGGCAGAGCGAAGAGACCGACACGGAGGCAGATGTACATACCCGGGAGATGTCGTTCCGCAGGAGGTCCACGATCATCACATTTTCTGCCCGGTCCTTCTCCGACGCGAGCAGCGCCGCGCGGGCAGCTTTGTCGCTGGCCTCATCCTCATCCCGCCGGATCGTCCCTTTGATGGGCTCGGCCTTCACGCGCCCGTCGCCGTCTGCGCTGATCAGGCGCTCGGGGGAAAAGCTTGCGATCGTCCGGCCTTCAAATACGCCAAAGGCTGAAAACGGCGCCGGGGAGCGGGCCCGGCCAGAGAGGTATTGCGCAAAGGCGGCGTCGAGGCTGAGCGGCGGGGCAGTCCAGAGGGCCGCCGCATTTGCCTGATAGATGTCGCCTTCGCGGATATAATCGCGGATGCGGGAGACGGAGGCTTTGTAGGTGTTGGCAGAGCTCTCTGCCGTCCATGTGAGCTTTTCAGGCGGCAGCAAAGGAGGGGCAGCCTCTGCCAGTTTCGCTATCAGACGGCTGATTTTCTCCTGTGCCAGGGTTTCATCCGGCGCAGTATCGCCCAGCTTCAATCCCGCAGAATAAATCGTGGCGGTTTGCGCGCGGTGATCAAAGGCGATCACCGTGTCGTAGAGGCCAAACTCCAGCGCGGGCGCGGCTATTGGCGTATGGCGAGAGCGGAAACGGCCCACAAAAGCCGCCGCAAAATCATAGGACAGGTAGCCCGCTGCCCCTCCCTGGAACGGCGCGCCGCCCGCCCGGCGCTCCGCCCTGAACTGCGTGCGCCACTGCCGGAGTCGCCCTGCCGCCCCCGCTGAAGCCTCAACATGCAGGCGCTCCACCGGCCAGAGGCAAATGTAGGAATATTGCGATCCGGGATGATCTGGCGCGGCGCTGTCGAGCCAGAGGAAGCCGTCTTCCCCTCGCAGGGCCCCTGCAACGGCGACAGGATCGGAGGAGGGCAACGCTTCAGCCAGCATGGGGCTTCTCTAGCCGGTGGCAGGAAGGGCGGAAAGGCGCAGAGGCCTAAGAACGCCTGCAAATGCGGGACATTTCGCCCCGGGCGGCGCATCGCAAGCAATTCGGAGTGATTTTGCAAACCGTTTGCAGTAACAAGCGGCATGCGCCCGGCTCGCCTTATCCTCTGGCTTCGCAGCCTTGTTGCCGCCTTTCTGGTGGTGTCGCTGGTTGGCACGCCCGCTTTGGCGGCGTCCGAGCGGCCGGATGCCCACGCCGAAATATCCCGCATTCACAATGAGATAGCCGTTTCCACCGACCTTGTGTCCGTCAGCGACGCGCATCAGCATAGCGATGACCATTGCGAGGAAATACATGGCTGTGGCAGCTGCCACTTCCACTGGATCGCCAGTAAAACCGAGCCTTCTCTGCCGGCAGACCGGGTCGCTCCGGCTGAGGCCACACTCACGGCTGAAGCCCTGATTTACCTTGCCAAAACAGGCCCCTACCGGCCCCCTCGCGGCTGATCCCTGAACGTTTCGCGGCCCTAGGCCGGTTCTGGATCAATCCGAGGAAAAGTCTTTGTCTTTCAAGATCGATTGCGCCCGTGTGGTGCCCGCGCTGCTGTATCGGTTGAGCAGTATTTATAATAGATTCAAGAGGTTTGTGCTTCTGGCGCCCTTAGCGCTGGTACTGGTTGCCTGCGGCGCGCCAGACCCTGCCATGCTGGGTCATGACGGGGACAATCCAGGACACTCAAGGACAAATCAGGACACTTCGGGACACTTTGAGACAGAGGGCGACGAAGATCATGACCACGATCACGACCATGAAGAGACCGAAGGCGACCATGTCGAGCTCTCCCCCGAGGCAGCCCGGGAAGCGGGCATCGTCATCGCGACGGCAGAGCTTGCCGCGCTGTCCTCAACGCTGAAGCTGCCGGCCGAGATCCGCTTCGATGCGGACCGGATTGCCAATGTGACGGCGAGCATCGACGGCATCGTCGCCCGCGTGGATGCGCGCGAGGGCGCCGCCGTGCGCAAGGGCGAGACGCTGGCCGTACTGAACAGCCGGGAACTCGCCGGGCTCAAGGCGGACTATCTGACGGCTCTTTCCGCCGAGACCCTCGCCCGCGACACGCTGATGCGAGAAGAGCGGCTCTGGGAGCACAGGGTCACGGCCGAGGCCGCCCTGCAAGCCGCCCGCGCGGGCGTGGCCGCCGCAGAGGCCACCCGTAAGGCGGCGGAGAACAAGCTGCATGCCGTGGGGGTGGGTCATGGCGCGCTGGAGAAGATGGTGGACGCCCCCGATGGCGGCCTCGCCAGCGCAGCGATCCTGGCGCCAATCGCCGGAACCATCGTGCGCCGCAATCTGTCGCTGGGCGACATGGTAACCACAGAGGTCACCGCGCCCCTGTTCGTGATCGCCGATGACAGCGTGCTGTGGGCCGATATTGCCGTCTACAAGAATGACTATGGCCGCCTTCAGGAAGGCATGGCCGTATTGCTGCGTCAGGAGACGGGCGCGGTGGCAGCGGAGGGCACCATTGCCTTCATCCTGCCGCTGATCGAGGAAACCTCCCGCACGGCCACCGCGCGGGTGATCCTCGACAACAAGGAGCGCCGTCTGCGCCCCGGCCAGTTCGTGACAGCGGAGATTGCAGCGGGGGATGGCGCGCCCGTGCTGCGCGTGCCGGAAGCGGCCATTGTGCAGGTGGAGGGAAAGGCCTCCGTGTTCGTGCCGACCGGGGACGGTTTTGAGCCACGCGCGGTCGAGACGGGCGGCAAGGCGGGCGGCTTTGCAGAAATCCGCTCCGGTCTTCAGGCCGGTGACCGTTACGTTTCCGAAGGCGCCTTTACGCTGAAAGCTCAGCTTGAAAAAGACGCTTTCGGCGACGGCCACGCGCATTAGGAGGCGGCCAACATGAAAACCCTGATGCACCATATTGCGGGCGGACGTCTGCTCGCCGCCATCGCTGTTCTCGCGCTGACGCTGGGGGGGCTCTTTGCCTTCCGCGCCCTGCCCGTGGACGCTTTTCCCGATCCCTCACCTTCGCTGGTTCAGGTATTCACCGAGACCGGCGGGCTCTCGCCCGAAGAGGTTGAGCGGTATGTGACCTTCCCGATCGAGACGGCAATGTCGGGTCTGCCGAAGATGCAGTCCATGCGCTCGACATCGAATTTCGGGCTCTCGGTCGTCAACCTCTATTTCGAGGATGGCACGGACATGTATTTCGCCCGGCAGGTCGTCGGCGAGCGGCTGGCCGAAGCCTCCGAAGCCATCCCGCAAGGTTTCGGCACGCCAAAAATGGGGCCGATCTCCACCGGCCTCGGCATCATCCTTTATTTCCGGCTGGAAGACGAAACCGGCGCGCGCTCCCTTATCGAGATGCGCGAGATTGCCGACTGGATGATCAAATATCCGCTCCAGTCCGTAGACGGAATTACAGAAGTTCTGACCCTCGGCGGCTATGAGAAGGAATACCAGGTTCGCCTGAACCCGGACCTTCTGATCGCCCATGACATCGGCCTGCGCGACGTGATCGCCGCGCTGGAAGCGGGCAACCGCACCGAGGGCGCGCAATATATCGAAAGCGGCGCGCAGCAGTTTACCGTACGCGGCGCGGGCCTTGCGCACACTCTGGAGGATCTGGCCGAAACGCCGGTGAAAACCCAGGACGGGCGCGCCGTGCGCGTCGGGGATCTCGGCGAGGTCGTCCTCGGCGGCGGCGTGCGCCAGGGGCTTGCGACGGCCAATGGCAAGGGCGAAGTGGTCGCCGGACTGGTGCTGAAGCTCTATGGCGCCAACACGTCCGAGGTGATCGCGCGCGCTCAGCAGCGCTTCGAGGAGATCAACAAGACCCTGCCTGATGGGGTAACCGCCATTCCCTATTACGATCAGGGAGCGCTGGTGGAGAAGGCCGCCGCAACCGTGACTACCGCCCTCTGGCAGGGCGCATTGCTTGTCGCCGCGCTGATCTTCCTGTTCCTGGGCGGATGGCGGCCGAGCCTTGTCGTGGTGCTGTCGATCCCCTTCTCCGTGGGCTTTGCTTTCATTGCGATGCAGGCGCTCGGCATCAGCGCAAACCTGATGTCGCTCGGCGGCGTGGCGATTGCCATCGGCATGATGGTCGACGGAGCGATTGTGATTGCCGAGAATGTCGACCGGGGATTCCGGGAACGCGCAGAGGGCGAGACAAACCAGCAGATCGTCGCGCGGGCGAGCGCAGACGTGATCGCGCCGCTGATTGCCGCTGTGGCGGTGGTTATCATCGTGTTCCTGCCGCTGTTCGCCTTGCAGGGCGTGGAGGGGAAAACCTTCCGGCCGCTCGCCGCCGCCGCTGCCCTCGCGATGCTCGGCTCGATGATCTATGCCGCGCTCGTCGCCCCGGCGATGGCGCTGGGCCTGATGCGCCCGCCGAAGAAAGCTGCCCGCACTGGCCCGGACCGGGCGGGCCGTATCGTCCAGCCCATCGCCGCCTTCTTCATCCGGAGACGGACGGCCGCGATTGCCCTGGCGCTGAGCCTGCTGGCTGCGGGCGGATTGGCGCTCTCGCAGCTGGGCTCGGAATTTCAGCCCGCGCTGGAAGAAGGCGATATCGTCATGCGCATCACGATGGCACCCTCAATCTCGCTGACCGAGGCCGCCGCCACGGTGACCCGGATCGAGAAGCGGCTGCTGGAGACCTTCCCGGAGGTCGCTTCCGTGGTCAGCCGGATCGGACGCGGCGAAGTGGGCGCCCATGCCGACCCGGTAAACTCATCGGAGAGTTTCGTGGCGCTCAAGCCGCGAAACCAGTGGCGCAAGGGGATTTCCCCGGATGATCTGCGCGCGGCGATCTCAGACAATCTGGGCGCCTATCCCGGCGTGCAGGTGAGCGTCGGCCAGCCGATTGCGATGTCGGTGGATGAACTCGTCACCGGCACGCGGGCGCAGCTTGCGGTGAAGATATTCGGTCCTGATACGGATGTGCTGCTCGAAAATTCGCAGACGCTTCAAACCATCCTTCAGGATATACGCGGCGCCAGCGATGTTCAGGCCGACCAGATCACCGGCGCGCCGCAGCTGGTGGTTTCGCCGGACCGGGTGGCGCTCGGCCGCTACGGCCTCAGCGTAGACGACGCATTGGAAGCCATGCGGGCGGGCGTTGGCGGGGCGCAGGCGGGCGCCGTGTTCGAGGGCGTCCGGCAATTCCCCGTCACCGTGCGCTATGCCGAGGAAAGCCGCCGCGACGCGGCCGCCATCGGGCGCATCGTGCTGCGCGCGGAAAGTGGCGCGCAGGTTCTGCTGGAAGCGGTCTCCGATATTCGCGAGGTGACCGGCCCCCGCCAGATCACCCGCGAAAATGGGGAGCGTTTCATCACGGTGCAGCTGAATGTGCGCGACCGCGACATTGGCTCCTATGTGGCCGAGGCGCAGGCCGCAACGGCCGAAGCTCTGGCACTCCCGGCAGGCTACCGCCTCGAATGGGGCGGACAGTTCGAGTTGCAGCAGCAGGCCAATGCGCGCTTTGCCCTCGTCATTCCGGTGACGCTGGGGATTGTGATGATCGTCCTTCTGCTGACATTTGGCAGAATAGCATCTGCTGCGCTGATCCTCATCAACATACCCCTCGCCCTGACCGGCGGGGCGCTGGCGCTGTGGATTGCGGGGCTGCCGGTTTCTGTGCCTGCAACGGTCGGCTTCATCGCGCTGTTTGGTATCGCGCTGGGCAACGGGATGGTGCTCGTCAGCTTCATGGACGCGTTCGCCCGGAAGGGCCGCCCTGCCGACGCGCTTGCCATCGAGGCGGCAGGCCTGCGCGCCCGGCCGGTGTTGATGACGGCGCTGACAACCGCGCTCGGCCTCGTCCCGCTGCTGTTTGCCAGCGGCGTCGGCGCCGAGGTGCAGCGGCCACTGGCGACGGTGGTGATGGGCGGCCTCGTGACCTCAACCCTGCTCACCCTGCTGGTGTTGCCGGCGCTGCACCGCTGGTTTGCGCCAAAGGCAGATGCGCCGGGCTAGATGACCTCCGGCACGTCCAGGCCGAGATCGAGAAGGTTTTCCCAGGTCTCTTCCGGGTCGTCGGCGAACTTGAAGAGTTGCAGGTCATCGGGGTTGATCATGCCCGCTTCGGCGAGCGCTTCGAAGTTGATGATCCGTGTCCAGAAGTCCCGGTCATAGAGGACGACCGGCATGTGATGGCCCTTGCCGGTCTGGCTGAGGGTGAGCAGTTCGAACAGCTCGTCCATCGTGCCGAAGCCGCCGGGAAAGATGACCAGGGCCTGGGCGCGCATGGCCAGGTGCATCTTGCGCATGGCGAAATAGTGAAACTGGAAGCTCAGCTGCGAGGTGATGTAGGGGTTGGGTGCCTGCTCATGGGGGAGCGTGATGTTGAAGCCGATGGTGACCGCGCCGGCGTCGTGCGCGCCGCGATTGGCCGCTTCCATGATGCCGGGGCCGCCGCCCGTGGTGATGACATTGTCGCGCCATTTGCCGTCTTCGCAGAGGGCGCCGCCACGCTCGGAGGCAATGCGGCCGAAAGTGCGTGCGCCATTATAGATGCGCGCCTGCCAGTCGCCGCCATCTTCGCGGATGCGGGCACTGCCAAAGGCAACAATGGTGGAGCGGACACGCTCGCGGCGGAGGAATTCCTCGGCCTTGGCGTATTCCATCATGAAACGCGCGCCGCGCATCGAGTCGCCCAGGATGAACTCCTGGTCGAGCGCTGCCAGCTTGTAGACAGGATGTTCGATTGTATCGTCTGGGGCCATGAGAGCCTCCCTCTTTATCTGAGGGAGACCCTATCAGGCGGAGCGGTCCTGGGCAGCCCCTGCTGGCATCATATGACCGCTATTGAGAACGCTGCGGGTGAGCGGGCGGCCCGAGGCAGAGTAGATGGAGCTGACCGAAGCGAGGTCGCGGCAAGAGTTCAGCAGCGCGATCTTCTCGCCCTTGCTGAGCGCGGCGACATATTCGGCCGCCGACTCGGTTGTCTCCGTGCGGGCGCGGGCAATGGCGAGGGGCGCATGTACCTCGTTCCGGCCAAGTGACCAATGGGTATCCACCATCGCGCAGCGGCGCTGCTGTTTCACCTGGTCGAGCAGGAGCGTATAAAGGTCAGACGGGCGAAGATCGGCAAAGACTTTCTGGGCCTCTTGCGCGGCGGCGAAGGAAGCGGGCACCCCGACTTCGGCCGGTGATACCAGCGCGCCCGCCTTGCGGAAGGCCTGACCGGAGGACCGCTTGGCCGTCCAGTAGGACAGCGGCACGGAGAGGATCAGGCCAATCGTCGCCGGGGCGAGCCAGGCGGCATAGACCGGGGAGATGATCAGGGCCGCCACCGAGAGGACCACGCCAAGCGTCATGGCCGGCGCGCTGTGGCGCAGTGTGGTCAGCAGGGAATAGCCATCCTCGGTGCGCTTCTGCGGCGACCAGCCGGAGTCCCGGCCGCTGAGCACGGCAATGACGGCGCTGGTCTGGGTGACCATCATGATCGGCGCAATCAGCACCGAGAGGAGCGTCTCGGTAACCACGCCCAGCGTCGTGCGGAAGAGGCCAACCTGACGGCGCCAGATCGGGCTGATGAGGCCGTAAATGAGACCGTAGATCTTGGGCGCAAACAGGATGGCCATCGTCACGATGAAAAGGTTGAGCGCGCGCACGGAGTCGATAACTGGCCATGTCGGGAACAGCGAAAAGCCATCGCTGAAATAGGACGGACGCATGAAGCTGTTCTGTAAGGACAGCGCCATACCGACCGTGATGAAGATCAGCCAGAGCGGCGAGGAGAGGTATGAGAAGATGCCGGTGATCAGGTGAAACCGGCTCGTCCAGGCGAGGCCGCGTGTCTTCAGCAGGACCAGCATGTGTTGCATGTTGCCCTGGCACCAGCGGCGGTCGCGGATCACAAGGTCGATGATCGTCGGCGGGCCCTGCTCAAACGAACCGCTGAGGGCCGGCTTGATCTCGACATTCCAGCCAGCCCGGCGCAGCAGCGCAGCTTCAACAAAGTCATGGCTGAGGATGTGGCCGCCAAAGGGCGCGCGGCCCGGCAGCTCGGGAAGGCCGGCGGCCTGCGCCATTGCCTGCACACGGATGATCGCGTTGTGGCCCCAGAAATTGCCTTCCTTCTGCGCCCACCAGGCAATGCCATGACCAAGCACCGGCCCGTAAAGGGCGGCGGCAAACTGCTGGATGCGGGCAAAGAGGCTCTCGGCCCCGACCAGTTGCGGGATGGTCTGGATCAGGCCGGTGCGCGGGGCCTCTTCCATCTGGCGCACGAGTTCGAGCAGCGTCTCGCGCTCCATATAGGAGTCGGCGTCATAGACGATCATATAGTCGTAGCGCCCGCCCCAGCGGGTGACGAAGTCGCGGATGTTACCGGACTTGCGGTGATGGTTGATCGTGCGGCGGCGATACCAGACGCGCACGTCAGAGGGGGCGTGCTGACGGATGCGCTCGAAGGCGGCTTCCTCGGCAAGGGCGACATCAGGATCGGTCGTGTCGCTGAGGATGAAACAGTCAAACCGGCCCGGCGCGCCCGACATCATCTGCGCGGTGGCGAGCACCGTGCCGAAGATGTGTTCGACATTCTCGTTATAGATCGGGAAGGCAATCACGGTGCGCGTGTTGCGCAGGTCTGGCCCGGCATCGGCGCGCGGTTTCTTCATCAGCGAACCGATTGAGGAGAAAAATCCCATCGTGGCGTTGATGAAAGCGTAGCAGACCCAGACGATGTTGATCGCAAAGATCACAAACAGTGCCCATTCCAGCAGCGTCAGCCCGGAGACCGAGAGCACTTCATACATCTCATAGGTCGCCCAGGCCGTCAGGCCGAGGGAGGCAATGATCAGAAACAGCTTGCGCCAGATGTCCGAGGTCGGACGGCGGCCTGAGATGGGAATGGGGCCAGCCAGAGACTGGCTCGGCATATCAATCGGAAATTCAGTGGGACGTGCGCGCAGCAAGGTCATTCCTTCCGCCAACGGTAAAGCCAGGTTTCGGTGATAGGCTTTCCCCCTTTGACGAGCAGAGCCCGGAGCTCCGCCACATCAACACTCTGAGCATCGAGCTCAAAGCTGAGCCGGACATTTCCGGTCTCTGGATTGGTCTTGACAATGGGATTGAGGATCTTGCCCGAAGACGTCGAGACATCCGCCTCAACGCCTTCCAGCAGGGCTGCGGGAATATGCTCGTAATCAATCACGAACAGCTGTTGGGATGCGGCAGGCTTGACGCCGGCGAAGGTGTTCTTGACGCTCGCCACTTCCGGAACAGCAGGATTTATCAGGCTCCATTTCATGTCGTATGAGACGGTGTAAGCCGTACCTGCCCGCCAGGCTGATTGGGGGCTCCAGAAAGCAACAATATTGTCGTTATACTCGTTGACTGTCGGGATTTCGACGAGCGTAAGCCGGCCTTCTCCCCAGCCTGTCTTGGGCTGGACCCAGACCGAGGGGCGGTGATGGTATCCGGCCTCGATATCGGCATATTCTGCGAATGTTCGCTTGCGCTGGACGAGGCCAAAGCCGAGCGGTGGGCGGTCTGTCAGAACCGACACCTGCAAGTTTTTCGGATTGAACAGCGGCCGCCAGACCCACTCGCCATTGTAAAGCTGAATCGAAAGACCTTCAGAATCGTGGACGGCCGGGCGGAAGTCACTGGGAAACTTGCGAATGTCGTGGGGCGAGAAGAAGTACATCGAGGTCAGCGGCGCGATGCCGACCGTGGTCAACGTCTTGCGCGGGAACAGGGTGGCGGTGACCTGCATTTTGGTTTCCGCGCCTGGCGTCACCGAAAACTCATAGGCACCCGTGAGGCTTTCGCCGTCGAGCAGCGCGTATATGCGAACCGTATCTGCGCCCGGCGCGGGCTTCTCCAGCCAGAACTCACGGAAATACGGGAACTGCTCGCCTTCCGCAGAGGCGGTGCCGATGGAAATGCCGCGAGCCGAAGCGCCATAGAGGTTGCCCGCGCCCAGCGCGCGGAAAAAGCTCGCGCCGCGAAAGCTGATGAGCTCATCCCATTTGCCGGCAATATTAAACGGGGTAACCACTCGGAAGCCGGCAAATCCCAGCAGCGCCTTGGTTTCATCCGACAACGGAAGATCATAGAAATTGAAATCATCCGGCGCGTATGGCCGGGAAACTTCCTTGCCGTCCTCTATCACGTTCAGGCGGATAGCCTGATTGAAAAGATAGCCGCGCGGATCAGGAAGGATGCGGAACCTGTCGGATGCCTCCTGCCACAGCGCCGCATCCTGGCGCAGCTGGATGCGCCTGTAGGCGTCGTAATCCATAGCGCCGGCTTCCTTGGGAATGCCGGGCGGGGTCTGGTAAGGGCGGCTGGCGAGGATCTCGGCCTTCCGGCGGACATCTTCAAAGTCAAACTCTGGCGTTGCAGGCGGCGCGGGCGCGGCAGACGCCTCTTCCTCAGATGCGGCCAGAGCGGCGGCGGCCTCAGCGCTCAGCGTTTCGACAACCGCTTCAGGCGCAGCGGCAGCCAATGGGGCGGGCGGCGTTGCGCTCGCTTCAAGCGCAGGATCATCGACCTGCGCGTCATTTTTCGGCGCAGGGGGCGCAGGATCAGCGGACGGCGAACAGCTGGATATCAGGAGCCCGGCAAGCACACAGCCGCACACGATCCTGAAGGTGACGCCAGAAATCTGCTTCACGCCTCTGTTACTCCTGTCCAATACCCGGCCCCGTCATCCGGGAGCCGCTTTTGCAGCGCAATATGCCCCGAGCCTGTCAAACGAACACGGCCGCGATTGGTTTCCATTCGAACTCTGCCCCTGGATGGGCGGCATGGATCGAAGCTGAAAAGATCAGTAAATACGGGCACGTTATCTGATGGGAGGGGCAAACGAAGGGTTCGTTTTTCATGAGAATGAGGCAAACCGAGGGCGCTTTTATGACCCCTGCATCCTTCTCCTGTCGCATAGCTGTCATGACCATTTATATTGCAGCGCAGCACAGAATCCGGTCAGCTGCCACGCCGCCAGGAAATCCAAAAAAGGGAGCGCCGCAAGGACAGGCAGGTCTGCGGCGCTCCCCGCCGAAGGGGTCAGGGGAGTAAAGACTCCGCCGGAACCACAACGGCATTCTGGTGCCGCTGGGCGAGATTGCCGAGCAGCAGAAGGATGGGCGCCGCGATGAAGATCGAGGACATCGTGGCGATCAGCACGCCAAAGACCATCGGAAGCGCAAAGTTCTCGACCGCCTTGCCGCCCCAGATCGCCATCGGCACAATCGCCAGCAGCGTTGTCATCGACGTGAAGATGCAGCGCGTCAGCACCTGGTTAATGCTGGTGTCGATGATGGCCCGCAAATCATAGCGCTTGGCGAGGCGTATGTTCTCTCGCATCCGGTCATAGACGACGACCTTGTCGTTCACCGAATAGCCGATGAAGGTCAGCAGCGCCGCAATAGCGGTGAGGTTGAAGTCCAGGCCCAGGATGACGAAGAAGCCGATCATCTTCGTCGTATCGAGCGCCAGGGTGACGATCGCGCCGATGGCGAAGTTCCATTCGAACCGCCACCAGATATAAAGCAGCATCGCAAGGCTCGCGAGGCCGACAGCGATCATGCCGTTGCGGGCCAGTTCGCCTGACACTTTCGGCCCGACCACCTCGGTCCGCTCGACAGAGATGCCGGGGTCGATCTGCTTGAGCGTCTGGCGAACCGTGTTGATGGCGGCTGTCTGTGCCCCCTCACCGCCATCCTGACGTTGAATACGGATCAATACGTCATCCTTGCCACCGATCTGCTGAAGGGTGATTTCGCCAAGGCCGAGATCGCCAAGTTCGGAGCGAAGCTGGGATAGATTGGCCGCGCCCGGCGTGCTGATCTCGACCTGGATACCCCCTGTAAAGTCGATGCCGTAATTCAGGCCCGGCTTCACCATAAGACCTATCGAGGCAACCGAAAGAAGGATCGAAGTGGCGATCCCGAAATAGCGGGCCTTCATAAAGGATATCTTCGACCCATCCGGCACCAACCGGAAAAGCGGATCAACATTGATTTTCTTCATGCGGCGATGGCGAACCCACGCCGTCATCAGAACACGGACCACAGTGACCGCCGTAAACAGCGAAACACCAGTGCCGATAATCATTGTCACCGCAAAGCCTTTTACGGGGCCAGAGCCGAACATGAAAAGCAACGCCGTTGCGATCAGCGTGGTGATATTGGCGTCAAGGATAGTCGAATAGGCAACGTTGAACCCCCGGTCGAGCGCGGCCAGCGCGCTGACGCCTTTCCTGCTTTCCTCGCGTATCCGCTCATTGATGAGAATGTTGGCATCCACCGCGATACCAATTCCCAGTATGATCCCGGCGATCCCCGGCAGGGTCAGGGTAGCGCCCAGGAAGGTCAGTATGCCAATGGTCAGGGCCACGTTCAGGAACAGGGCAAAGCAAGCGATCAGGCCCCAGCCGCGATACAGCATGACCATGAAGGCAACCACGAGGCCAAACCCGATCAAGCCGGTATAAAGACCCATACTGATAACGTCCGCGCCGAGATCGGGCCCGACCGTGCGTTCCTCGATCACGGTCAGCGGAGCCGGCAAGGCACCCGCCCGCAGGAGCGCCGAAAGCATCGCCGTATCTTCGATTGTGAAGTTGCCGGTGATCTGGCCCGAACCGCCCAGGATAGGTGTCTGGATAACCGGCGCAGTCAGCACCTTTCCGTCCAGAACAATGGCAAAGGGCTTGCCGACATTGTTCTTGGTGATGTCGGCAAACTGTTTCGTACCGACCGAGTCGAAACGGAAGGTGACGATGGGTTCATTGGTCTGCTGGTCAAAGCCCGAGCGGGCGTCCGAGAGACGCTCACCGCTGAGTGCCACCCGGTCATAGATCGGCATAGGCTGGCCGGTCTTGGCGTCCGGAAGAAGGCTCACGCCTTCGGGAGGCGGGGCGCCATATGTTTCGGGTGCAACCATGTGGAACGACATCTGCGCGGTCGAGCCAAGCAGTTCGCGCAAACGCGTCGGGTCTTGCAGGCCGGGGAGCTGCACAAGGATGCGATCAGAGCCGACGCGCTGGATCGTCGGTTCGGCAACACCGACCTGATCGACCCGCTGGCGCACAATCTCGACACTCTGGCCGATAGCCTGATTGATCCGGTCTGCCGTGCCCGCCTCCGTGAAGGAAAGCCTGATCAGCTCCCCACTCGGCTGGATCAGGATATCCGGCACCGAGCCAGTCAAACCTGCCTGCTGAACCGGCGTGACCTGTTCGCGCAGCTTTCCAACGATCCGTTGGCGTCCCTCAGGATCGGCAATGTGAACCGACACCGCATCCCCAGCGATCTCCACCTTGCCCCGGACAGCTTCGGTACTCATCAGGGTACGCGTTTCGGCAGCGAGGGATTTCAGCCGGTCAGCCTGCAATGCTTCGGCATCCACCTCCAGCACAAGATGGGAGCCGCCACGCAGGTCGAGGCCGAGCGTGATCTGCTTCTTGGGCAGCCAGTCAGGCATAGCGGCAATCTGCTGGGGCGACAGCAGGTTGGGCAGGGCCGCAAGCAGCCCCACGACGATAATGAGTATGTAGGTTACCAGAACCGTTCTGGTGGTACGCATGCGGAAAATCCTTCGAGATGCCTGAAACCGGGGGCCATCGCGCATGGCGGCCGGTGGTTGCGCGCTCCTGGCCGTATCCGGCGGGATCCGCGTCTGGCTGTCAGTTCATCCGGTAAGCGACCAGGGCGGAGGCTTTGCGCACAGGGCAGAAACAGGAGGGAATCACTGTTTCTTTCAGGGGTATCTGAGCGTGTAGCAGGGTCTCCGCCCCGGCCGGGGATCTGCCTTGGAGAAGCAAGACAGATCACACCTGATCGGGATGAACGGCAGGCTGCGCAACGGGCGCAGCGGCCTGTAAATCAGGCGGAGACAGGCGGCGCGCGGGGCGCCGAAAAACGTGTGGAAAGACAATGAGCCGTCGAACTACCGGCAGGGGGATCCGGCAGCGATTCCTGCGCTGCAATGGGGAAGGAATACCCCTCAAACACGGCAAAAACGGCTGGGGCCGTATCGTCCCCATCAGAAGGTGTCAGCTGAAGGCGGACCCTCTGGTCACGGTCAGCCTTTGGCAGAACGGCATGGGCCACCTGAGTGGCGCCGCCGCTGGCTTCTGCAATCGACAATACAGGCTGGGCCGTCTTGTTGCCCGACGAGATCGCCGTTGCGGCCAACAAGATGAGCGCGAGCACTGCAATCAGCAGACCGCCCGGATGCAGTTTTCTCATGGAGACAAGTCTGCGGCTCATTGCGTCCATGTAAACATTGTGATGGCGCTACGCCATAGGAAAACGTCAGCCTGTTGATCTTCACCCGCCCCTCGGAAACTTCCCGGCCACACACATGAAACCTGCCCTCTCTGACGCATTCCGAAATGAGGTGGCCTGCCGCCGGCCCCGCGCAATACCTCAAGCCCTCTCACAAAGCAGAAAACTGAAACGATATCGCTTGACGGCCGGAAGATTAGTGAGTAACCACTCACTTACAGACAAAACGGACACTCAGAGAGCCCCGGAATGTTGAACGCATCCCTTCTTGGTACAGGCGCCTGCACAGGTGGCAGAGCCCTGCCTTCCGCCGAGATCGACACGCGCCTGGGCAAACCGGCGGGCTGGCTCGAAGGCGCCAGCGGGGTCATTTCCCGCCCCGTGATTGCCGAAGGCGAAACGCAGGAAAGCCTCGCCGTTGCCGCCGCGCGCCTGGCGCTGGCGGATGCCCGCCTTGACGCCGGTGACATCGACCTTCTCCTCTTTGCCTCCGCCGTGGGCCGCCAGCCGATCCCCTCGACCGCCACACTGATCAAACGCGAGCTTGGCCTCAGCCAGTGCGCCTCGCCCGCCTTTGACATCAATGCGACCTGCCTCAGCGCGGTGGCGGCAATGGAAGTCGCCGCGCTCTACATCGCCGCTGGCCGCGCCCGGCATGTCCTGATCGTAGCCAGCGAGATCGCCAGCCGCGCTCTGCCCTGGGCAGATGATCCGGCGACAGCCGCGCTCTTTGGCGATGGCGCCGCCGCGCTCGTCCTCGGCCCGGCGCAAACGGGCGGCCTGCACCTGCGTGACGTGTCCCTCGAAACCTGGGCGGAAGGCTATGACTACTGCGCCCTGCCCGCTGGCGGCACGCGCTATGATCTGCACACAAACCGTGAGGCCTTCGAGCAGAACGCCTTCTTCCGCATGGATGGCCATGCCCTGTTCAAGCTGACGCGCACCAAGCTTCCACGCTTCATCGAACGCCTGCTCGATCGCGCGGGCTGGCGTCAGGAGGAGGTCGACCTCGTCATTCCCCATCAGGCAAGCCCGCTGGCGCTGGAACACATGATCCGCAAATGCGGCTTTGCCCGAGACCGCGTTGTCTCCACCGTCCAGCAGACCGGCAATCTCGTCGCCGCCTCCATCCCCATGACGCTCGACACCGCCCGCCGCAAGGGCCGCATCACGCCCGGCAGCAAGGTACTCCTGATCGGCACGTCTGCGGGCGTCTCCATCGGCGGAGCCACGCTGGAAGCATGAGCGGCACAATAATCACCGGCGCCACGGGCTTTCTCGGCGGCGCGATAGCCCGGCGCCTGCTGCGTGAAGGCGAGCGCGTCATCGCGCTGGGCCGTGATCGCGCCAAGCTGACCGCCCTTGCAGAAGCGGGCGCAGAGACCCACGCGCTTGATCTGTCCTCGGACGATCCCCTGCCCAGCCTCGCCGCCACCGGCCTCATCCACTGCGCCGCCCTTTCCTCCACCTGGGGCAGCCGCGCCGCTTTCGAGCGCGCCAACATCACCGGCACGCGCCGCGCGCTCCTCCTGGCACTGGAGGCAGGCGCCCGCCGCTTCGTCCACATCTCTTCGCCCAGCGTCTGTTTCCGCTTCGCCGATCAGGACGGCGTGCCCGAAGATATGCCCCTGCCGCCCCCCGTCAACGCTTACGCCGCCACCAAGGCCGCGAGCGAGCAGCTCGTCCTCGCCGTGCCGGATCTCTCCCCAATCATCCTGCGCCCGCGCGGGCTCTATGGTCCCGGCGACACCGCCCTCCTGCCCCGCCTGCTGCGCGCCGCTGCCACCCGGCCGCTGCCCCTGATGCGCGGGGGCGTGGCGGCGACGGACCTCACCTATATCGAGGACGTGGCAGACGCCGCGATCACCGCCCTGCGCGCGACTTCTGCCCCCTCGCAGATCTACAACGTCTCCGGTGGCGAGGCACTTTCCATCAGGAAGGTGGCCGAAAGCGCCGGACAGATGGCGGGCGTAACCATCCGCTGGCGGAAGATGCCCTGGCCGCTGGTGAAAGCCGCCGCGCGCGCCTCCGAAGCCCTCTGCGCCGCGCTGCCTGGCCGCCCGGAGCCACCCATCACCGCCTACAGCGCCGGCCTCTTCGCCTTCCGCCAGACGCTCAGCCTCTCCCGGATTGAACGTGAATTGGGATGGCGTCCGCAGGTTTCCTTTAACGAAGGACTTGCTAGAACCTTCGCAGGGAGGGCGCCATGATTCACCCCGAATTTCCTAACAGCGCGTTCGTCTCCGCGCCCGAACGCTTCGTCCTGAAGGGCGGGCGCTGGGCCCCGGTGCGCCTGCCCGTCCGCTATGGCCGTTTCGATCACCGCATTTTCGGGCGCTGCCTCATCGACACCGGCTATTCGCCCCGCGTCACCAGCGGCAAGCGCAGCCTGCCGCTCTGGCTCTATTCCAAAGTGCTCAGCCCGAAACTCACCCCGCAGGCCCTCCCCGCCGCTGAGCCGCACGTCAACTGCATCCTCCTTTCCCATCTGCATGCAGATCATGTCAGCGCCCTGAAGGACTACCCCGACGCGCGCATCTTTGCCGATGGCGCGGCGGTCGAGCACTTCCTGTCAGCGGGCTGGTTTGGGCGCACCCATAAGGGCTGCTTCCGGGAACTCCTCCCCGATGATCTGCGCGAACGCCTGCTACCGTTCGAAGCTCTGCCGCGCGAAGAAGCCCCGCATGGCCTCGGCCCGGCGGCCGACATTTTCGGCGATGCCAGCGTCCTTGCCGTGCCCCTGCCGGGCCATATGCGCGGACATACCGGCTTTCTCTTCAACGGCCCTGTTGCGCCCCTCCTCTATGCCGCCGACGCAGACTGGCTCTCCCGCGCCATCTTCGAAGATCGCTCGCCGAGCTACCCTGCCCGCCTCATCCTGGAAGATCCGGCCGCCGCCGCGCAGACCGCCCTCCGTATCCGGAACTTCATAGCCCTCGGCGGTCGCCTCGCCCTCTGCCATGATCCAGAAGCGCCGGCATGAACCTCAGCGCCGCCGTCTTCACACTCGCCGCCTTTGCCGAGGCGCGCCGCCGCCAGGCCTCGGCGCGCACGCGGCATCACCTCCTCGCCGCGCAGCAACTGCGGCTGGATAAATTCCTCGCCGGAAAAGCTGCCCGGGTGCCCGCCTTCGCCAGCTTCCAAGGCCTTCCCCTCAGTGACTGGCCAGTCATGGACAAGGCCGCGCTGATGGGGAATTTTGCCCGCCACAACCGCCTCGGCCTCACCGCGCCGCAAGGCTGGGCCCATCTTGAGGCGGGCACCGCGCCCAAAGGCTACGCGATCGGCGCCAGCACGGGCACTTCGGGCAATCGCGGGCTCTATATCGTCTCGGAGCGCGAGCGTTATCGCTGGCTCGGCACCATCCTCTCGCGCGCCCTGCCGGACTTTCTCGCCCGGCGCCACCGCGTGGCAATTGTCCTGCCCGCCAACAGCCGCCTCTATGACGCCGCCAATGAAAGCGGCCGCCTGCAATTGCGTTTCCTTGATCTTGGCCAGGGCATCGAGGCACAATTTGCGCCGCTGGCCGAATTTCAGCCCACGGTCATTGTTGCGCCTCCCAAATTCCTCCGCGCCCTCTCTGAAAGTGATACGCCCGTCGCGCCCGAACGCATTTTCTCCGGCGCCGAAGTGCTGGACGGCGAGGACCGCCGCATTATCGAAGCGCGCTTCGGGCACAAGGTGCGCGAGATCTACATGGCCACCGAAGGGCTGTTCGCCATCGCCTGCGCACACGGCACGCTCCACCTTCTGGAGGACCATCTCGCTTTCGAATTTATCCCCATCGAAGGCAATGATACGCTGGTCACGCCGCTCATTACGGATTTCTCGCGCGAGACACAAATTATGGTCCGCTACCGGATGAATGATGTTCTGGAACTCTCGGACGCGCCTTGCCCCTGCGGCGCGCCCCACCGCGCGGTAAAACAGGTGCATGGCCGCTGCGATGATATCTTCACCCTGCCAAGCTTCGGCCAAACAATCCGCGTCACGCCGGATGTGATCCGCAATGCCGTGCTGCGCGCGGATAAGCGCATTTCCGATTTCCGGGTGACGCAGATTGCCCGCAACAAGGTGCAGCTCGAACTGAGGGCGGAAGAGGCAGACTGCCTGCTTGCCGCCACCGCGAGCCTCGCCGCGCTCTTCAAGGCGTGCGGCGCCGATCCAGAAATCGCTGCGGCCGCCGCCCCGCTTGCTCCGCCGTCTGACCGAAAGCTTCGCCGCGTGCGGGTCGCCCTCGCATGAGGGTCTCAATCCAGACCCTCGGCAGTCTCGGCGATGTGATGCCCTATATCACCACCGCCCGCGCCCTCATGGCGGGCGGCGCAGACGTCACCCTGATGGCCCCGCGCGAGTACACCGCCATCATCGCGGCGCAAGGCGTCACGCCCGCGATGGCCCCTGCTTTCTCGCTGAATGAATGGAATATCGAGGCAGAACGGCGGGGCACATTGTCCGACCCCATACAATTCTTTCGGGATTGGGGCGAGATGGTCGTGCCCTATGTGGAAGACATCACCGCGCATTGCCTGATGGCGGCTGAGCACGCGGACATCCTGCTGGGCAACAGCATCTGCGCGCCCGCCCGTGTCGCGGCAGAGGCTTATGGCATCCCCTATATCCTCAGCGCCCAGCAGCCTGCGATCAGTCCCACGCGCGAGGCCCCCTGCGCGCTTATGTGGCGCCCCTGGCATGGCACATGGCTGAACCGCACGGGCTACCTCACGGTCGATATCGCTCAGCGCCTGATGCTCGAAGCCTTGAAAGACCAGCGCCGCGCCCTTGGCCTGCGCCCTATTCCCGAAGGTGGCACGCGTCGCCACCTTGGCCAGCCGCTGGCCCGTATCACCAGTGTCTCGCCCGCGCTCATTCCCGCGCGCCCGGAAGACTGGCGCGCGAACGATTATCTCACGCCTTATCCCTCCCTTGATCTTCAGGGGACGGAGGATCTGCCAGCCACACTTCTGGACTTCCTGAGCAGCGGCGCGCCGCCCCTGCATGTCGGCCTCGGCTCCTTCGAGAGCGATGCCGAGCGGGAACAGATGTCCCGCCTCCTGCGAGCCATCCGCCGCCTGCGCCTGCGCGCGATCATCTCCTCGGGACTTGCAGAGCAGCTGCCACCAGAGCTTACCGAAGGCCATTTCGTCGCCGGCCACGTGCCTCATCCCGCGCTCTTCCCGCTCTGCGCGGGGGTCATCCATCATGGCGGCGCAGGCACGCTCGACACCGCCCTGCGCGCGGGCACCCCCCAACTGATCGTGCCCGACCGGCTCGACCAGTTCTGGCATGGCGTTCGCCTGCGCGAGATCGGCGTTGCCCCGGCCCATATCACCGGCAAGACGACAGAAGATGAGATGGCCGCGCGGCTGACGCAGCTCACCGCGCCCGACATGCGCGCCCGCGCGCAGGCCCTCGCCCCAGCCCTGCGCGCTCGCAACGGCGCGGAAGACCTCGCCGCCTTCACACGCGCCGAAAGAGAGCGCTTCCAACAAAATGCGAGATAACCCCCGCGATCAGGAACACCACCTGCCCGCCTGCCAGCAGCGCCCATTTATGCGCCGCGATGAAGGCCTCCACGTCCACGTCCCCCCGCGCCGCGCCCCAGGCCGCCGCAAAGCCAATCCCCACGAACATCCCAACGCCCAGCGTCACGCCCAGCGCTGACCCCACCGCAAAGCGCTGCCACGCCATCCCCGTGCTGCCACAAACCGGCGGCATGAACCAGGCAATCGGCCCCAGCAGCCGCGACACCGCCACCGCCTTGATGCCATGCCGCATCAGCAGCCGCCGCGTCTTGCGCAGCACCGCCCGGCGCGAACGCCGCGCCAGCACAAACCGGTTGAACCAGGGCCGCATCTGCCGCCCGATCAGGTATCCCGTCTGGTCGGCGGCATACGCCCCGGCAAAAACGGCCGTCACCGCCCACATCGCCCGCTCGCTGAACAGCAGCCCCCCGGCCATCAGGAAGAACGCCTCCCCGAACACGAAGAAGCAGAAGCCCAGCGTCGCGTCGAAGAACGCGCCGAGGAACAGCGTCAGGAGGAGCGAAACCGACATGTTATTCCAGGGCCAGATGAGCAAAGGCCGCCGCGGTCTCCGCGACGGCCCTGTCTGTCTACAATTGCTGTCCTGATTTGTCCCGAATTGTCCAGATTTGTCCTATTTGAGACGCGAGAGAACACTGAACGGGCTGTCGGATGGCCTGGATTGGTCCTTCGCCGGCGCCGGTTTGCCCGAAGGCGCAGAGGCGGCCTTGTCCGGCGCGCCGGAGGGGCGCTTGCCCCCCTGTTTCATGCTGAGGCCGATGCGCTTGCGGGCAACGTCCACCTCCATCACCACAACGCTCACAACCTGCCCTGTTTTCACCGCGTCATGCGGGTCTTTGATGAAGGTGTCAGACATCTCCGAAATGTGGACAAGCCCGTCCTGGTGTACGCCAATATCCACGAACGCGCCAAAGGCGGTGACGTTGGTCACCACGCCCTCAAGGCGCATGCCGGGCTTCAGGTCGGTCACTTTCTCGATGCCCTCCTGGAAGGTCGCCGTCTTGAATTCCGGGCGCGGGTCGCGGCCAGGTTTTTCCAGCTCTTTCAGGATGTCTTTGATCGTCGGCACGCCGAATGTCGCGTCGGCAAAGTCTTCCGGTTTCAGCTTTGAAATGAAGGCCTTATCGCCAATGATCGTCTCGACCTTGCGGCCCCCCGCCTTGGCGATACGCTCCACCACGGGATAGGCTTCGGGGTGAACAGCCGAAGCGTCCAGCGGGTTCTTGCCATTCATGATGCGCAGGAAGCCAGCGGCCTGTTCAAAGGCTTTCGGCCCGAAACGCGGCACTTTCTTCAGCTCATTACGCGCCTTGAACGGGCCATTCTGCTCGCGATACGCCACGATGTTCGCCGCAATCGTCGCGTTGAGACCCGCCACCCGCGCCAGCAGCGCCACAGACGCCGTATTCACGTCCACACCCACCGCGTTCACGCAGTCTTCCACCACCCCGTCGAGCGAGCGGGCAAGGCCTGCCTGATCCACGTCATGCTGATACTGGCCAACGCCAATCGCCTTGGGCTCGATCTTCACCAGCTCCGCCAGCGGATCTTGCAGGCGCCGCGCAATCGACACCGCCCCGCGCAAGCTGACGTCAAGTTCCGGGAATTCCTTCGCCGCCAGTTCAGAGGCTGAATAGACCGAGGCGCCTGCCTCCGACACCATGATCTTGGTGAGCTTCAGCTCGGGCAGTTTCGTGCCCAGATCGCCCACCAGCTTCTCGGTCTCGCGCCCGGCCGTGCCATTGCCGACGCTGACCAGCTCCACCTTGTGGCGCTTGCAGAGAGCCGCCAGCGTCATCAGGGAGCCGGCCCAGTCTTTCCTGGGTTCATGCGGATAGATGGTCGCTGTTTCCAGCAGTTTGCCGGTCGCGTCCACGACCGCCACCTTGCAGCCTGTGCGGATGCCGGGGTCGATCCCCATCACCACTTTCGGGCCGGCGGGCGCTGCCATCAGCAGGTCATGCATATTGCGTGAGAACACCTTGATGGCGTCACGGTCGGCGCCCTCTTTCACGCGGCTGATTACATCGCGTGAGGAGGAAGGCTCCATCTTGCTTTTCCAGGCCGCTTCCGCCGTGTGCATCAGCCAGTCGTCACCCGGGCGGCCTTTCTTGGCGATACCGAACTCGCTGCGGATTTCGCGCAGCGCCGGATGCTCGCGGCCCTGCTCCACAGGCACGGCGAGCTTCACTTTCAGCACGCCTTCCTTTTGCCCGCGCAGCACAGCCAGCGCGCGGTGAGACGGCATCTGCGTCACCGGCTCATCAAAGTCGAAATAGTCGGAAAACTTCGCGCCTTCCTGCTCCTTGCCTTTGACCATGCTCGAGCCGAGCTTGCCCTCTTTCCAGACGGTCTCGCGCACCTTTCCGACAAGGCGCGGCGTCTCCGCAATGCGCTCCACCAGAATGTCCCGCGCGCCTTCCAGCGCGGCGTCAAGATCCTTCACGCCCTTGCCGGACGCGATGAAGGCCTTGGCCTCATCAAACGGCGAGAGCGATGGATTGGCCAGCAGGCGCTCGGCCAGCGGCTCAAGACCGGCTTCCCTGGCGATGGTCGCCTTGGTGCGGCGTTTCTGTTTGTAGGGGGCGTAGAGGTCTTCCAGCGCTACCTTGGTCAGCGCCCAGTTGATCTCGCGCTCCAGCGCGGGCGTCAGCTTGCCCTGCTCGCGGATGGCGCTGAGCACCGTCTCCCGGCGCTTGGCCAGATCAGTGAGATAATCGAGCCGTTCGGCGAGGTTGCGCAGCTGCGTATCGTCCAGTCCGCCGGTGCGTTCCTTGCGGTAGCGCGCGATGAAGGGCACCGTTGCGCCCTCCTCCAGCAGCTCCATGACGGCCTGAACCTGCCGCTCCTGAACGCCCAGCTCATCAGCAATGATGCGGGCAATTGAAGGTGGGGTGGGCTGGGAAGAAGAACGAACCTGTCCGGTCATGAACGCGCGCCTTATGCAAACGTTGGAAACTCTTGCCCCCATTGGAGCAAGCTTCCTCAATTGAAGACAAGACGTTTACACCTCGTTTACGCTCATGGCACGCGCTGTGAATTCCCCGGCGCGATCAGGCTTTCGCGGGAACGGCCGACCGGAGGTTGTCGCGCAGACCAGAGATTGCGCGCTGTAGCTGGGTCAGCTGCGCCACAGAAAGCCCGGTCGCTTCAAGGATCTGGCCGGGCACGCAGGAGGCCTCCGCCAGCAGATCACGGCCTTTGTCCGTCAGCGAGACCAGCACCTGGCGCTCATCGGCCTTGCCGCGCGCGCGGCTGACAAAGCCCGCCGCCTCCAGCCGCTTCAGCAGCGGCGTCAGCGTGTTGGATTCAAGGAACAGATGCTCGCCGAGCTCGCTCACGGTCTGCCCTTCAGCCTCCCACAGCGCCACCATCACGAGGTATTGCGGATAGGTCAGCCCCAGCGGCTCAAGGATCGGCTTGTAGACCCGGTTAAAGGCGAGCCCGGCCGAATACACGGCAAAACACAAGGAATGATCCAACACTGCCGGACCAGACATCGGGGAACCTTCGGCAGGAGTCTCGCGTTTTTTCTTCATGACACAAATATAAATCGCGCACGATTTAATCGCAAGACTTGAAGTCTTAACAGGGATGCGCAATATATATCGCACGCGATCTAATCGCTAAAGATACTTCAGGATGGAACCAACAGAAAAGGATGTTCCCAATGGCCATCAATGTTCTCTACAAGACCACCGCAACAGCCACAGGCGGCCGCGATGGCCGCGCCAAGACCGATGACGGCGCGCTGGACGTGTCGCTCGCTCTCCCCAAAGAGCTCGGCGGCAGTGGCAATGGCAACAACCCCGAACAGCTCTTCGCGGCTGGCTATGCCGCCTGCTTTCTCAGCGCAATGAAATCGGTCTCCTCGCAGGGCAACCATTTCAAACTGCCCGCTGATACCACCGTTTCGGCCACCGTCGGCATCGGTCCACGCGAAGACAAAGGCTTTGGCCTCGTGGTGAAGCTCGACATCGCCATCCCCGGCGTTGACCAAGCAGACGCCGAAAAGCTCGTCGCCGACGCCCATGAGGTGTGCCCCTACTCGCATGCAACCCGCGGGAACATCGATGTCACGCTGAACGTTCTGTGAAGCCATCCTGGCGCTCCCGGAGAGACCCGGGAGCGCATCAACCGCGTGTTACCGAGTCCACAGATTCGCCCAGACTTAACGTGCGTGAAGCCCTGAAATCATCGTCCTTTATGATTGGATAGGATGTATTGACCGGGCTTATCTTTCACGGAAAGCTCCCGAGACTGGGAATAAAATCAAACATAATCTATTGTTTTAATTAGATTATTTTTAAAATCATCTTCCCGGTCAGCTAGCGCCCACCCCTGTGGCCGCTTACAATGTCCTCCCACATCAGCGCATACGGCCCGCTCGTAAGAAAAAAGAACTGAAAAGCGTTTGACTGGCCGTTAAGGCTTCCCTATCGCTGGCGCCGGGGCAGAGACCCCGGCAGCGTCGGCATTGTTCGCGCGGCTGATAATGGCGGGAGGTTTCCCCAGAGCGTGCACGTCACGCCGCCGGGCTTCCTTGAAAAAACGACACACCTCACGGCGCGCGCCTTTGGCGCGATCCCTGTTGCTTTGCCGTGTCTGGCCATCATCCGCGCTTGCCGCCGCCGGCCATATTACAAAGTCAGCCCAGGGAGAATTCTCTTGAAGAAACTCAATTGCCGTCCACTGCTCACCGGAACCTCGGCGATCGCACTGGCCACCCTCTTCGCACCGCTCGCCTTCGCACAGACTGAAGAACAGCCCGCAGAAGAAGCCGTGCAGAGCGATCTCAAACTCAACCAGATTGTCGTCACGGCCACCCGCCGCGCGACCGATCTTCAGGATACGGCCGTTGCCGTTACCTCCGTCGACAAGGCGTTCATGGCCGAAGCCCGCGTCGAGAATATCGGCGACATCACCGCCGTCTCACCCAGCGTCACCTTCCGCAACACCTCCAACCCCGCCACTTCTGCCAACCTCCAGATCCGCGGCATCGGCACCACCGGCGCCAACCGCGCCTTTGAAGGCGCTGTCGGTGTTTTCGTCGACGGCGTTTACCGCTCACGCCCCGGCGCCGCGCTCCAGAACTTCCTGGATGTCGGCAGCCTCCAGGTTCTGCGCGGACCGCAAGGCACTCTCTTCGGCAAGAACACCTCGGCGGGCGCGATCCTGCTGGAAAGCTCCACGCCGGTCATCGGCGAAATGGGCGGCGAATACTCTCTCTCCATCGGCAATTACGAAGCGGTTACCGGTCAGGTCACCGTCAACGCGCCGATTGGCGAGAAGGCCGCGTTCCGCCTGTCGGGTATCAGCGCCAATCGCGCGGGCTTCTTCGAAAACCCCAATACCGGCGAGGACTATAACGAACGCCGCGGCATGGGCCTGAAGGCCCAATTCCTGTATGAGCCCAACGACACGATGAGCCTGCGCATTATCGCCGATCATTCGCGCTCGGATGAAAACTGCTGCTTCGGCACAGTCGATGCCATCCCCGGCCCGGTGCAGGATGTGGTTGACCAGATCATCCGCGAGCGGGGCCTCGTGCCCACCTCGCGCCGCAAGGATGAATACCAGTCCGTACTCAATATCCCGCCAGACCAGGTTGTCGAAGACACAGGTTACACCGTTAAGGCAGACTGGGATGTTGGCCCCGGTAAACTCGCCTCAGTTACCGCGCTTCGTCAGTACAAGGTCGACCAGATGACCGATGCCGACTTCTCCGGCGCGGATCTCCTGCAACTCCACGAGAAGTTCAAGAGTAACTTCTTCTCGCAGGAATTCAGCTATTCCGGCGATCATGGCTTCGGCGCCGAAGGCAATGCAGACTATGTTGTTGGCGTCTTCTATTCAGATGAGGCGATCAAATCCGGCCGCACCGGCTGGTGGGGTGAAGACCTTCAGCGCGTCTATGAGTTCACCCTCCCCCCAACGCTGGTGTTCGATGCCTCTCCCGGCCTGCGTTCGATCGAGGTCATCGAAGGCAACAATCAGTCGTTCGCGGTGTTCGGCCAGTGGGACGGCCGCATCAACGAGAATTGGGGCGTCACGGCAGGCCTGCGCTGGTCGCAGGAAGAAAAGCAGGGCCAGTTCGAAAACCTGTACTACCGTCCCAATCCCATTGATGTGTACAAGGTTCTCGGCGTCCAACCGGCGCCGCACTTCAACACCACCAAGACAGATGAAGCCTTCAGCGGAACGCTCGGCGCCCAGTATCACTTCAATGAAGATGTGATGCTCTATGCCAGCTATAATCGCGGCTTCAAGGCGGGCGGGGTAAACCTCGACGCGAACGCGGCCGGTGGCTTCCGTCAGAACCCGGACTTCTTCCCCGATGCCGTCCCCGGCGATCCGACCTACGATCCGGAATACGTCGACGCCTATGAACTCGGCCTCAAGACCGAGTTCCTCTCTGGCCGCGGCCGGGCAAACTTCTCCGCGTTCTATAATGACATGACCGATTTGCAGGTGGCGCGTTTTGTCGGCACCCAGTTCCAGGTGCTCAACTCGGCTACCGCCGAGGTCTATGGCGCCGAAGTCGAAAGCGCGTTCGAGCTGACCGAAGACTTCTCCCTGGACGCCGCCGTCACCTGGCTGCCCCAGGCAGAGCTGGGCGAGGATGCCTCGCTTGGCCCGGTTCTCTCAGGCCGCCGCTTTGCGGTTGCCCCGGAACTATCCGGCAGCATTGCCCTGCGGATGAATAAACCGGTCACGGATGATCTCTCGCTCGTGGGCCGCGTTCAGATGCAGTATTCGGGCGGCTATTACACCGGCAACTCGGACTTCTCCGAACAGGGCGGCTACGCCCTCACGAACATGAACTTCGGGGTCAAATCGGTTGATGGCTGGACGCTGGAAGCCTGGCTCCTCAACGCCTTCGACAAACGCTACGTCACCAACCACTTCTCCACGACGCTCCAGTCGGGTGACGTCAACGCCTATATGAGCGCGCCGCGCACATTCGGCGTCACCCTGCGCGGATCGTTCTGATCTAGCTGACGCAACGTAAGCTGCAAGGATTTGCGGTCACCCTTCCAAAAAGGGGTGACCGCAAGTTCATTTCTGAACATAAACCCCGCATCTGGTTTCAACAGAAACGATCTGAAGAGTGGAAACTCCATGTCCCCGACGCTCCTGCCGCCCAGCATTGCCGCCAACCCGCAGACCCGCATCCGGGTCACCTTATGGCTCCTGCTGATCGTCAATGCGTTCAATTTTGTTGACCGCCAGATCGTCAATATCCTGGCTGAGCCCATCAAGAATGATCTTGGCCTGAGCGACACACAGATCGGCCTGATGACGGGCCTCGCCTTTGCGGTCGTCTACACTACCCTCGGCATTCCGATTGCGCGCTGGGCGGATAATCCAAAGTCAAACCGTGTCGGCATTGTCGCGGGCTCCCTCGCGATCTGGTCGGGCATGACGGCGGTCTGCGGCCTTGCTCAGAATTTCTGGCAATTGCTGCTCGCGCGCATTGGCGTCGGTGTCGGTGAGGCTGGCTGCACGCCGGCTTCCCACTCCCTGATCGGGGATACCGTCCCGCCGGAAAAACGCGGATCGGCCATCGCCTTCTTTGGCCTCGGCATTCCGATTGGCTCGCTCTTCGGCATGGTCATCGGCGGCGTGCTGGCAGATGCCGTGGGCTGGCGCATCGCCTTCATGGCGGTCGGCATTCCCGGCGTGCTCCTGGCCATCGTCCTGTGGTTCCTCGTAAAGGAGCCCCGAAAGGACGGCACCCTCGCTGAAGCGGCCGCGCGGCTCAAAGCCAGCCAAGCCGCGCCCCGCGCCTCGATCCGCGAAACCATCACCGAAGTGCTCGGCTCGAAGGTTTTCATCTACGCCACCCTCGGGGCGTCCTTCGTGGCGTTCCTCGGCTATGGCAAAGGCGTCTGGAATGGTATCTTCCTGATCCGCACGCATGGCCTCTCGCTCACCGAAGTCGGCCTGCTATACGGCGTCAGCGCTGGCCTTGGCGGCATGGCGGGCACATGGCTCGGCGGTTGGACATCGGACAAGTTCGGCATCAAGAAGCCAGTACACTACATGCTCGCCCCAGCGGTCGCCATGCTGCTCACTGTGCCGATCCTGCTGATCGGGTATGCCGGCCCGGTCTGGGTCGCCATCCCGATGCTCTGCATCTCGGCGGCGCTGTCGGGCGTCTATTACGCGCCCACCTTCGGCTGCGTTCAGCTCCTCATCAGCCCAGCCTCGCGTGCTGTGGCCGTCTCGCTGATGCTGTTCACGCTGAACCTGATCGGCCTTGGCCTCGGCCCGCTCGTCTTCGGCATCCTGTCGGACAGACTTGAGCCGATTGCAGGCACCGAAAGCGTGCGCTGGTCACTCTATGTGGCGGGCTGTATGGGCGTCATCCCGACAGTTCTTTACTGGCTCGCCAGTAAAAATATCCATCGCGAACTCGCTGAAAAATCCGCGCGCGACACGGCGCTTTCCTAGAAACAACCCCAGAAATAAAAGCGGGATCAGGCCACCCCCTGATCCCGCTTTCAGATTGCTCAAGGGCCGGTGAAGCGAATGTTCCCGGCTTCCAGCCCGTTGAGCACAATATCCGTCCCGCCGGTTTTCATCATCCATTCCAGGCGATGATCCCTATACTGACGCTTGAAAAGGCCGGCCTTCACGGCCTGATCCACCTGGCTCATGCCGGTGATTGAAGCGACCGATTCCGTCTGCGCCAGCGCCACGCTCTCCCGTGCATTGGCGCGCGTCAGCCAATCGGCGAGGCGTGAGCCGTCCGCTGGTTTGATGCCAAAACCCGCCGCGCCATTGAGATACGGCACCACGCTGAGATCACCCCAGCCGAAATGTTCCCCGGTGAACCATTCCCGGTCGCCCAGATAGCTTTCCAGCACCGCGAAGAAGGCTTCCGCTTGTCTCCGCGCTTTGGCTTCCATTTCTTCCTTCCGGGCGCCCTCGGCGCGGCGGAAGAAGTTGAGTTCGCCCAGCCCCCAGGTGATCGCCTCAAACTGAGTGTCCATCACGTCTTCGATCATCCGCATACGGGCACGCTCCGCAGGCGCCTTGGGCATCATCGGCGGGTTGGGCCAGACATCCTCAATATATTCCAGGATGATCGTGCTGTCGAAAATCTCGACATCGCCATGGATCAGCGCCGGCACTTCCCCGCGCGGATTGGCCTTGGCAAAGCCCCCCGCCGTCGCGCCCGTGCCAATGCCTTCCGGCAACCGCGTCTCAAACGGCACGCCCTTTTCCCGCAGCGAGATTTTCACCTTCTGCGCATAGGGCGACAGCGGATGCTCATAAACAATCAGGTCGGTCATCTGCGCGCCCTCAATACCCAGCAAGGCGGCCCAGCGGGCGCCCGTCCACGATCTGATCGAGATACTCGCTCATGCCATAGCCAACCTTGCCGTCGCAGCGATATTCGGTCATCGCCTCGGTGATGCGCGTCGTCAGTTCCGTGCCATCGGGCGCCGTCCGCCGGTTGCGCAGCGGAATGAGGGAGAGCACCTTGCCGCTGACCAAATATTCCTTTCCGCTCTTTGTACGGATCTTTGCTTCCAGGTCTGTCTGGTATTCGTTGGCGTCCCAGTTGCTGGAAAGCTCGGCGGCGACGATACCGTCATACACCCCATCGCGGAACACCATGCCGCTCTGATGCACGCCGCCTTTGCCATCGCCCATCACATTGAACATCATGCCAAAGTCGGGCCCGAAATTCATCGGGCACCAGCGATACCATTCGATTGCCTGCCAGTGGCGCGGCCCCCAGGATTTGTCGCGCAGCCCATGCCCGTCAATTTCCAGCCGCTCTCCGCCACACTCGATAAAGCCCTTGGCGGCGCAATGCTGTTCATAGTGCGCCTTGGCGAAGGATTTCTCAGGGTCCATCTCAATCGGCGAGCCATCGGCCTTCACCGTCTCCCCGCCATACATCGGCGAGAGGCCCGTGTAGGTCATCTCCATCTTGCACGGCAGGCGCGGATTGTTCCGGAACGCCACCTTCGGATCGGCCATCTGGCCGGGCTCCTTCAGCACCAGCAGCTCACCGGAATAGGTAATCTTCAGCGTCTTGAATGGCTCCACCACATCAATGCGCAGGCCGCCCGCATTCATCTGCGCATTGTCGCTGATCTCCGGCCGCGCAAACATGAAGCCCACGCGCCCATCCGGGAAGTAAACGCACATCGACATTTCGGCGTAGCGCTGGTTGGGCCGGTTGCCGAGGCGGAACCACGCCCCCGCGCGCTTGCCTGCGTCGAATACGTTGAAATACATGCTCTCATTATAGTTTTCGGCTGCGCCCGGATCGTGCGTGAACTCGTCCTCCGGCGCGAGAATGGTCTTGTAGCCTTCGGCTGCTTCAGCCATGGCAAACTCCCCTGATCTTCAGTTATCAGACGATCCTGCCATGGGTTTGCAGGCAGGCAAGCCTGTCCTCGCGTCAGACCCCTGCGTCACCCGGCCTGGCGTGTCAGCGCGCCAATAAAGGAATGGCGGTCGCCGGGAAAGGTCTGCCACACATGCGTCACCGGCATACCGTTCAGCCAAGTCCGCCGCTCCAGCATCAGGCAGGGCGCGCCTTCGGCAATATCAAGATGCGCCGCAATGGCTGGATCGGCCGCCACGGCAAAGATCCGGTGCTCAGCCTGCGACCAGGGCACATGCCCCAGCAGCCAAGTTCCCGGCGGCGTATCGGCAAAATCTGCCGCCGCCACCTCCGGCACCGCCGCAAGGTTCACCAGCCGCCGCTCAAAGCCAAACGGCTGCCCATCGGCCCGGTGCACGCCGCGCAGCTCGATCACCCGACCGCCCTTGCCCGCCAGCGCTATCTCTTCTTCCCCCTTCGCCGCCCGCACCGCCCGGTGCAGAAGCCGGTAGGCATAGGCATAGCCTTTGCGCTCCAGGTCGAGGCGAATGTCGGGAATGTCGAGGATGGTGGAATCGCTCGGCGGATGGGCCACGAACGAGCCCGCCCGCTTCCGGCGCACGATCAATCCCCGGCTCGCCAGATCGCTCACCGCCCGGTTCACGGTCATGCGCGAACAGTCATAAATCTCCATCAGCTCCCGTTCGAGGGGGATGCGATCATCCGGGCGCAGGTCGCCGGAGAGGATCTGCCGTTCGATGTCCGAACGGATGCGTTCGCTGACCGAAACTGTCTCGCTGGTGTCGCGCATTGTCCTGATATGTCCTGATATGTCCCGATTTGTCCTGAATTGTCCTGAATTGTCCCGGTTTGTCACGCCAGAAGCTTCCCGAGGGCGGCTTTATAGCGCGCCTCAATTGAGGGTCTGTGAATGTGCTGTCCACCTTGCACGACATGTTCGCCGCGCCGCCAGACATCTGAAATTGCTTGGCTTTTTCCCCGGAACACCCAGGCGTCCAGAACCCGGTCTCCCCCGTCCGCCGCCTCGGGCAGCACAGCGGCGCTGAGCGCAGCCATATCCGCCGGATTGCCGGGCGCCAATCCAACAGAAATCCCCGCCGCACGGCCACCGCCAGAAAGGGCGTGTTCAAACAACGAACGCCCCGTCGAGGCATAGCCCTCGCCGGTCATGACATTGCGCGAGAGCGTCTTGAATCTCTGGGAATATTCCAGCATCCGCAACTCGTCCGCCGCGCTGATCGAAACGTTCGAGTCGGTGCCAACGCCGTAGTGTCCGCCATAGGAAACAAAAGCGTGGCCATCGAAAATTCCGTCGCCCAAATTCGCCTCGGTCACCGGGCACAATCCCGCAACCGCCCCCGTTTTCGCTATCCCGTGGATTTCCCGGTCGTTCGTATGCGTCGCATGCACAAGGCACCAGCGCGCACCCACATCTGCGTTGTGCAGCAACCACTCCACAGGCCGCGCGCCAGACCAGGCAAGGCAGTCCTCAACTTCCTTCGCCTGCTCGGCAATATGGATGTGGACAGGCCCGGCCTTGTCCATCATCAGCAGCGCCTTGAGTTCTGCTGGCGTCACCGCCCGAAGGCTATGGGGCGCCAGACCCAGCACAAAGTCAGGCTGATTGGCGCCGTGCTTGCGGGCCGCTTCCAGCAGCGCCGCAAAGCCCTCAAGATCACTCAGGAACCGCTTCTGCCCGTCCAGCGGCGGCTGCCCGCCAAAGCCCGAATGCGCATAGAACACCGGCAGAAGCGTCAGCCCCAAACCTGTATCGCCCGCAGCGCGAACCACCTGCCCGGCCATCTCGGCCGGATCGGCATAGCGCCCGCCCGTCTCGTCATTATGGACATAGTGAAACTCACAGACGCGCGTGAACCCCGCCTCCAGCATTTCCGCATACGCCATCGCCGCAATGGCGTGGATATCCTCCGGCCCAATCCGGCTGACAAAGCGATAGAGTAGATTTCTCCAGGACCAGAAACTGTCCCGGCTATTTCCCCGAACTTCCGTCAATCCAGACATCGCCCTCTGGAAAGCATGGGAATGAAGGTTGGTCAGTCCTGGCAGAAGAGACAGCCCACGAACGGCCCCTGAAGGAGGCGCGACATCCACAGACACTTCCACGATGAGCCCGCCCTCAATCGTGATCGCCACCCCGCTCGCCCATCCCGAGGGCAGCAGCGCGTGATCAAACCAGAGACGCTCTGAAGATTTCCCTGCCACTGGACATCCCTCCGACTCTTCTATTATGTCTATACATATTAGAAGAAATCCGATGCGAAGACAACGGGGATCGCAGGATGCAAACCAAGCGGATCTGGACAAACGTCCGCCTCGCCACGATGTCGCCCCGCCTCCCGGGCCTCGGCATCATTGAGGACGGCGCCCTCGCCGCCGAGGGCGAGCGGATCACCTATGCCGGGCCGCTCACAGATGCTCCCCCTGCGGAGGGTTATGAAATCATCGACTGCGGTGGCCGCTGGCTCCTCCCCGGCCTCATCGATTGCCACACGCATCTCGTCTATGCCGGCAGCCGGGCGCATGAATTCGAGCTCCGCCTCGCAGGCGCCAGCTATGAAGAGATCGCCCGCGCCGGCGGCGGCATCCGCTCTACCGTCAGTGCTGTCCGCGCGGCCAGCGAAGAACAGCTCGTGGCCGAAAGTCTGCCCCGCCTCGACGCGCTGATCGCCGAAGGCGTCACCACCATCGAGATCAAGTCCGGCTATGGCCTCAGCGTTGAGCATGAGCTGAAACAGCTCCGCGCCGCCCGCGCGTTGGGGCAGGCTCACCGCATCGACGTGGAAACCACCCTCCTGGCCGCCCACGCCCTGCCGCCCGAATATGAAGGCCGCGCGGACGCCTATATCGACCTCGTCTGCAACGAGATCATCCCCGCCACCGCAAAGGCGGACCTCGCCAATGCGGTCGACGCCTTCTGCGAAACCATCGGCTTCACGCCGCAGCAAACAGGCCGTGTACTGAGCGCTGCGCGGCATCACGGCCTCGCCGTCAAGCTGCATGCCGACCAGCTCTCAAACCTCCATGGCGGCGCGCTGGCGGCCAGCCATAAGGCCCTCTCCGCCGATCATCTGGAATATCTCGACGATGCCGGCATCGCCGCGATGGCGGAGGCGGGCACGGTCGCCGTCATGCTCCCGGGCGCCTACTATTTCCTGCACGATACCCACGCCCCGCCGCTGGAGGGCCTGCGCCGCGCAGGCGTTTCTCTTGCAATTTCAACGGACTGCAATCCCGGAACCTCCCCGCTCACCTCTCTCCTCCTCGCTATGAACATGGGCGCAACACTCTTCCGCATGACGGTCGAAGAATGCCTACTGGGCGCGACACGCCACGCCGCCCGCGCGCTTGGTCTCGAGAAGGAGACCGGCACACTGGAAGCCGGAAAGCTCTGCAATTTGAGCATCTGGGACATTGATCGCCCCGCAGAACTCGTCAACGTCATGGGCCTCAACCGGCTCCATACCCGCATCTGGAGGGGCCAATGACCGCCATCACCTTAACGCCCGGCGCCGTCCCGCTCTCCAGCTGGCGCGCCCTCTGGCAGGGCGCCACGCCCCGGCTTGATCCGTCCTGCGCAGACGCCATCGCAGCAAGCGCAGCCGCCGTCGCGCGCATTCTCGCCAAGGGCCAGCCCGTCTACGGCATCAATACAGGCTTTGGAAAGCTCGCCACCGTCCGCATTCCCGATGGTGACCTCGAAACGCTCCAGCGCAACATCGTCCTCTCCCATGCCGCCGGTGTGGGGGAGCCTTCGCCTGCAAACATCGTCCGCCTGATGATGGCCCTGAAGATGGCAAATCTCGGCCGCGGCGCATCCGGCGTCCGCCCCCAAACCATCGCCCTGATGGAAGCGATGCTCGCGGCAGACCTCCTGCCGGTCATACCTGCGCAGGGCTCGGTCGGCGCCTCAGGCGATCTCGCCCCGCTCGCCCACATGGCCTGCGCACTCATCGGCGTCGGGGAAGTGTTCCTGAAGGGCGAGCGCATGAGCGCGGTCGCGGCCTTCAGCAAAACCGGCCTCACGCCCCTGCCCGCCCTCACTGCCAAGGAAGGTCTCGCCCTCCTCAATGGCACGCAATTCTCCACCGCCTGCGCCCTCGCAGGCCTGTTTGAAGCCGAGCGTATCCTGCAAAGTGCCCTCGTCACCGGCGCCCTTTCCACCGAAGCCGCCAGAGGCTCAGACGCCCCTTTTGACGACCGCATCCACCAGTTGCGTGGCCACAAAGGCCAGATCGACAGCGCCGCGGTCCTCCGGGATCTGATGGCGGGCTCTGCCATCCGTGCCTCGCATCTGGAAAACGACACCCGCGTCCAGGACCCTTACTGTATCCGCTGCCAGCCCCAGGTCGCCGGCGCCGTGCTCACCCTGCTCCGCCAGGCCGCCGACACCCTTCTCACCGAAGCCAACGGCGTCTCCGACAACCCTTTGATCTTTCCGGAGACGGATGAAGCCCTCTCCGGCGGCAACTTCCATGCCGAACCTGTCGCTTTTGCCGCCGACATGATCGCCATGGCCCTCTGCGAGATCGGCTCCATCTCTGAACGCCGCATCGCCATGCTGGTCGATCCGGCGCTCTCCGGCATGCCCGCTTTCCTCACGCCCCAACCCGGCCTCAACTCCGGTTTCATGATCCCGCAGGTCACCGCCGCCGCGCTCGTCTCCGAGAACAAGCAGATGGCCTATCCCGCCAGCGTCGATTCCATCCCCACCTCCGCCAATCAGGAAGACCACGTTTCCATGGCCGCCCACGGCTCCCGGCGCCTCTTGAAGATGGCGAAGAATGTGGACTATGTGCTCGGCATCGAGCTTCTCGCCGCCGCGCAGGCCTGCGATTTCCATGCGCCGCTGAAATCCAGCACCGCCCTGGAAGCCCTGCGCGCGCTCGTTCGCCGCGACGTGCCCCCGCTCGATCACGACCGCCTCATGCACCCGGACATCGAGGCCGCCACCGCCCTCATCCGCAGCGGCGAGGCCACCTGCGCCGTCAATCTCGCCCTGCCTAAACTGGAGACCGCCCCATGACCGGCTGGCTCACCGTGAAGGAGGGCAACCGCCCCCTGATCGTCTCCTTCCCCCATACGGGCACGACCCTGCCGGACGATATTGCCAGCAACTTCGTCTCGCCCGAGCGCGCCCGGCACGACACGGACTGGTGGGTCGACACGCTTTACGCCTTCGCCGCAGACATGGGCGCGACGCTTGTTCACACCGCCATCTCGCGCTCCGTCATTGACGTGAACCGCGATCCGACCGGCGCCTCACTCTATCCCGGCCAGAATACAACAACCCTCTGCCCCCAGACGACCTTTGACGGCGCCCCGCTCTACCGGCCCGGCCAGGAGCCCAGCGACACCGAAATTGCACGCCGCTGCGCAGCGTTCCACATGCCCTATCACCACGCCATTGAAGATCAGGTCGCCCGCCTGCGTGCTGACCACGGAAAAGTGGTTCTATATGACGCTCATTCCATCCGCTCACTGATTCCAGACCTTTTCGAGGGTCTACTGCCGGTCTTCAATGTAGGTTCAAACTACAAAACCAGTTGTGCGCCGGAGCTTGCCGAAAAGATCGAAACCATCTGCGCGGCCTCCGGCCAGCCCACCGTGCTCGATGGGCGCTTCCGGGGTGGCTGGACCGTGCGCCATCATGGCCAGCCTACCCACAATGTGCATGCCATCCAGATGGAGCTTTCCTGCCGGGGCTATCTGCGCGAGCCCATCGGCACTGTGACGGATGCCGGCTGGCCTGTGCCCTTTGATCCTGACTACTCCGCCCCGATGACCGCCGCCTTGAGAGAGGTGCTCGGCGCCTGTCTCGATTTTGCCGAACGCCCCTGAGGAGACCGCCATGCCCTATCCCGCCAATGTCCGCGAAATCCGCGCGCCAAGGGGCACGCAGCTCAATGCCCTGAGCTGGCTCACCGAAGCGCCCCTCCGGATGCTGATGAACAATCTCGATCCCGATGTGGCTGAGCGACCGGAAGACCTTGTCGTTTATGGCGGCATCGGCCGCGCGGCGCGCAATTGGGAAGCTTTCGAGACCATCGTGGAAACACTCAAACGCCTAAAGGAAGATGAAACGCTCCTCATCCAGTCGGGCAAGCCCGTCGGCGTCTTCCGCACGCATGCCGATGCGCCGCGCGTTCTCCTGGCAAACTCAAACCTCGTGCCCAAATGGGCGACATGGGACCATTTCAACGAACTCGACCGTAAGGGCCTGATGATGTACGGCCAGATGACGGCGGGCAGCTGGATCTATATCGGCGCGCAGGGCATCGTTCAGGGCACGTATGAAACTTTTGTCGAGATGGGCCACCAGCATCATGGCGGAAACCTGAAAGGTAAATGGCTGCTCACCGCAGGGCTCGGCGGCATGGGCGGGGCCCAGCCGCTCGCCTCTGTGATGGCGGGCGCGTCCTGCCTCGCCATAGAATGTCAGCTCTCCAGCATCGAGATGCGCCTGCGCACGGGATATCTCGATGCGTGGACGGATGATCTGGAGAAGGCCCTCGCCATGATTGACGAGAGCTGTAGATCCGGCACGCCGAAATCCGTCGGCCTGTTGGGCAATGCCTGCGAAATTCTCCCGAAGATTCTGGAGCTTGGTCGCCTGCCAGACCTGCTCACGGACCAGACATCAGCCCATGATCCCGTCAACGGGTACCTGCCCAAGGGATGGAGCGTCGAGGACTGGAAATCCCGCCGCGCCAGCGAGCCCAAGGCGGTAGAAAAAGCCGCCCGCGCCTCAATGGCCGAGCATGTGTGCGCCATGCTGGAATTCCAGAAGCGCGGCGTTGCGACCGTTGATTATGGCAACAACATACGCCAGGTCGCGCTCGATGAAGGCGTCGAGAATGCCTTCGATTTTCCCGGCTTTGTGCCCGCCTATATCCGCCCGCTATTCTGCCGTGGCATCGGCCCCTTCCGCTGGGCGGCCCTCTCGGGCGATCCTGAGGACATCTACCGCACAGACCAAAAAGTCAAAGAACTGATCCCGGACAATCCCCACCTTCACACATGGCTCGACATGGCTCGTGAACGGATCAAGTTTCAGGGTCTGCCCGCGCGCATCTGCTGGGTGGGCCTTGGAGATCGCCACCGCCTCGGCCTTGCTTTTAATGAGATGGTCGCCAGCGGCGAACTCAAGGCCCCCGTCGTCATCGGGCGGGATCATCTGGACTCCGGCTCCGTCGCCTCGCCCAATCGGGAGACCGAAGCCATGCGCGATGGATCAGACGCCGTCTCCGACTGGCCACTTCTCAATGCCCTGTTGAATTGCGCGTCAGGGGCAACATGGGTTTCCCTGCATCATGGCGGGGGCGTCGGCATGGGCTATTCCCAGCACGCCGGTATGGTGATTTGCTGTGATGGCACGCAGGCGGCCGCCCGCCGTATTGAGCGCGTCCTATGGAATGATCCGGCAAGCGGCGTCATGCGCCACGCCGATGCAGGCTATGACATCGCGTTAGAGAGCGCCCGCCAGCACGGGCTTGACCTGCCCAGCCTCAAAGGCTGAGCGAGCCCCGGTTCAGGCCGGATTGCCAGCATAGATCAGCGGCGCTGTCTCAAAGTCAAGGTCTTCAGCTTTCTTCAGGATACGGTCGATCGTTGCCTGCGGCGGCGCTGGGTCGCGCGCGAGTATCCAGAGATACTTGCCGCTCGGCGCGCCGACGAGCACGGCCGAATAGTCCGTCTCCAGATGAAGTACCCAGTAATCGCCTTCGGCAAACGGCACCCATGACGGCGCAAACTTCACTTTCAGCTTCGCCCCATTTGAGCCTTCCACGACGCGCGCCTTGCCTTCGGCCACATCAATCTCGCCATCCGCTTTTGTGCAGCTGTTGGTCACCGAAATTTGGCCATCGGGCAGCTGCGCATACTCGGCCAACGCCGTGACGCATCCGCGCTCGAACGAATTGGGATAACGCGCAATCTCGTGCCATTTGCCCACATAGCGGCTCAGATCAACCTCGGCGACTGTTGGCAATTCTGCGTCAGTGGCCCGGTAGTCCGGCTGGGAGATACACGCCGCCAGCACAAGCGCTGAAAGCGGCGCCATCATCTGTTTGAGTTTCATGATGATCTCCATTCCCTTCGCAAGGGTACAAATGTTGGAAGTTACTGGAAGGTATAACTGATGAACACACCGAAGGTTGCCTGATCCTCATCCCCGCGAAGTTGCACCAGAGGCGCATCGGCTGCGTCGCCAGAGAGCTTGTCATAGCTCGCGAGGAAAACAGCGCTCCACGCGCCATCCCGGCTAAGCGGCACAATGGCTGTGGCACCTACACCATAAGAATGAAGTCCACCGTCCGCCTCATATTGCGGCAGGCCGGACGCTGCCGCTTGCGTCGGCGTGATGCCGAAATAGGCAGATGTGTACGGATCATCTACGAGCCTCAGCCGCGGCCCGGCGGACCAGATCACCGGCGGGCCCAAAGCCGTGTAAACCCCGCCCCATCGCGCGCCGAAATCTGCCACCAGGCCATCATGCCCTGACACTGCCTGGCGCAGCCCCGCGCCGAGTTTCACATCGCCAAGCTCATATTCGACAAAGCCGCCCAGCTCGACGCTGGTGTCGACATCTCCCAGCCCGCGCAGGTCATCCGTCTTGCCACCGCTAACCGCAAAGGTCTGATCCCCACTCTCATCCCGCGAGAAGCGGATACGAGCGATGGGGCCTGCGCGCAGTTTCTTGGTGTTGACGATATTGTATCCTGCCCCCTCCTGCACCGAGGCGAAAAAACGCGTCCCATAGCGCAGCTGAACGTTTGGCAGGACTTTCAGGCTGTAATCATCATCGCCTTCATAGGAGGGCGAATAGAGCGTACCTGTGCCTACGGTAACAGCCCAGCCGTCAGATTGCGCGGGCTGGGCCGCCGCCATTGCCGAAAATGCAAGTGTCGCTGCGCTTAGGAAAAAGATGCGAACCAATCGAGCCTCCAGATCTGGTAAGCTTTACGGCCAGACCGCGCGAATGGATCAGGGCGTTACACAACTTTCAGAAGAGCGGCGGTGGTCTTATCTGGCGATGCCGCGCAGCACGGTCTCAGCCGCAAACGCGGCATATTCGCGAGCCAGCTCCTGGCCTACCTTCGTTTCGCCCACCAGTTCGCGCACCGTGAGGCGGGTCGAAAAGATATATTGGCACGCGCCATTGATCAGGAAATAGGCGTATTTGGAGTCGATCTGCCGGAACTGCCCGGCGGCAATGCCGTCTGAAATGATCTGCTTCTGCGCCTCGATCAGCGGCAGCATGAAGCTCGACCAGATGGACTGGGTGCCATCTTTCTCGGTGTCGGAATCCCTCAGGAAATTCTCGAGCAGCCGGTTGAGATAGGGATAGCGCGAATAGGTGCGGATGATGCCCTGAATGTGAATGCGCAGCTTGGCGGCCGGATCAATATCCATCGCCATCAGCTCGGTCAGCTGCCGGATGGATTGGGCCGTGTCGCGCTGGGCGAGCGCCAGCAGCAGACCGTCCTTCGATCCGAAATGATACTTCACCAGGGGCGCCGTCACGCCCGCGCGTTTGGCGATCTGGTGGAGGGAAACGTCGATTGTGCCGAGTTCCGACATCAGCTCGCCGGCAGCTTCCAGCAGCATCTCGCGGCCTGAGCGTTCTGCAACGGCGTCCGCCAATTCCGCCTTCTCCGGTGTGCCGGTCTTTGACATGTGCCCCCCAATCAGCGGGACTTGATGAACGAAAAGGCAGACAGGCGCAAGCACAGGCCAGCCTCAACGACAGGGTTGCACATATTGCAGTTGCATTGATCTCCCCTACCAAGATCTCTCCACGGGCGGTGCAAGCAGCGCTTACCCTGCGCATATCCCGGAGTTGACAGCAGGCGAGCACCAAACGACCCTGCGACACCATAATGGGAGTTGCGTGCATGGCCGGTCATCTTGGAAAATCATCGCTTGCGGGTGGGGTCGTCCTGTTCGCGGCGCTCGCTTTGCTGCCGGCCTGTTCCCGGGAAGCGGCCGAAGCCCCGGCGCCGCTGGTTGAGGCGGCAGAAATTCTGCCTGGCCAGAGGATCGCGACCAATCTCTGCGCGGGCTGCCACGCCATCGGGCTTGAGGGGGGAAGCCCCCATGCGGATGCCCCGCCTTTCCGCACGCTGTCAGAGAAATACCCCGTGCGGTATCTGGAAGAGGCCCTCGCCGAAGGCATCATGGTTGGCCATGAGGACATGCCGGAATTCCAGCTGGAAGCCGATCAGGTGGAACAGCTGGTCGTGTATCTGGAATCCATTCAGGCGCAGTAGCCGGTCATCGCGTCTCAACGGCTGCTGGATACGATCGCATCGCCATACTCGCCCGGACCGACCGGGCTGCCCCAGGCAAAATCAGCCACCATCCGGAAATAGCCGGGCGCGATATGGGTGAACTGGCGGGAACCATCGGGAAGGATGTCGAAGCCACGCATACCGTGATCGTAACCCGGATACTCGGCGATCGTGATTGGCCGGCCTTCATACTGCATCGTTTTCAGCCTGGAGCGCGTGTAGGCGGGTGGCGCCTCCCGGTCTGCGCCGGCAAGCACCCAGAGAACCGGCACATTGATGCCGCGAAGAACCGGCTCTCCCTCATGGCGCCAACTGGTGCCGACTGAGCGCAGCGGACCCGCAACCCTCAGAACCACATCAGGATTTTGCAGGACATCGCCCGTAAACTCGCCCTTGGCATACCGGTACCACGGCTCGTTCTTGTATATCTTCTTGAGGGCTTCCAGTTCGACATAGCCAGACTTGAAGTCTGACACCATCACAGCGCCGGCCGCATCGGCCAGCATACCGGCTGCTGTCTGCGCCTGCGGCCTAAATCCTGCTTCGGCGACATCCTGGATGGTCTGTGCCCGATTTTCCGCAAGCGGACTTTCCAGCATTCCATACGAGACGATCACAAAGTCCGGCTTGACCGAGCGGGCGGCCATTGGGGCGACCCAGCCGCCTTGACTGGCGCCATGCAAGCCGAAGCGCCCGAGACGTGCCCCGGCTAGCCGGCGCGCCTCTGCCGCAGCCGCAGCCGCGTCCGTCGCGAGGACTGCAAAATCTTGAGTATAGTCGCCTTTTGACGCCCCGGAGCCGCGCTTGTCATAGACAAATACGCCGACGCCCTGAAGCGGAAGAAGATGCTGGAAAGCATCGTGAACCAGCGCAGAATAGCGCTCGGAGCCATGCACCTGCACCACGACCGGAACAGGCTCATCTCCCTCGGGAAGTATAAGTCTACCGGCAAGTTTTGTTCCCTTTGCGCCCGTGAAAGTGGTGTCCTGCGTCGTCACCGCCACGGGTGTGGCCGAAGCGCCTTCAAAATAGTTAAGTCCGGTTTCACAGGCGTAGTCGATCTGGCGCGTTTCAAGCTGGCTGGTCCAGCCGCTATAGGCTTGCCACCCGTCCTTTTCGAACACGAAGCGGCCAGTTTGACCGTCAAGCGACCGCCAGCGCAGCCCCTCTTCAATTGGTGTCACAGTGACACCCCCGCCGTCATCGAGGTACCAGCTGCCCCCACAGGCTGGATCTCCGGCGACCAGTGCCTGCGCCGTAAGGCCAGGAATGGCCGGAATGGACAGGGAGGGCATTTCAGGAAGGCTGGGCATCCGGCTGGCGCAGGATGTGAGCAGGCTTGCCGCCACTGCGGCCCCAAGGATGCTGAACTTTCCCATACGCCGAATCCCTCTTTTTTATGGCCCCGCAAGCAGCAATGACGCTCAATGGCTAGAAAGACAATGATATGCCCGGCCTCCAATAATAAGGCTTGATTGCCTTAGCGTTATGTCTCGCTCAAATAGTCATAGCGGCAGATGAGGGCGGCCAACGCCCCGCGCAGCAGCCGCGTCAGGGAGGATAAATCCGGCGGTCTTTGCGCCGGGCACGGGTCATGGAAGGCGATTCGCAATCCTTTGCCGTTGAAACGGGCGCCAACGTTCGCCGGCGCGCCGGCGCGTTCGTAAGATCCCCGCGCGGCCGGATGCTGATTGCCTCGACTGCAGCCCTCATCCTCATCGTTCTGGGCATCCGCTTCCTTTTAGACCGGGCCGCCTATGTCGCGACCTCAGATGCGCGGGTCGCCGCCGAGATGATTGCCCTCTCAACTGATATTTCCGGGCGCATCACAAGCGTTCAGGCGAGTGAAGGTGACCTGGTTTCAGCAGGGGATATTCTTTACACGATTGATGATCGCGAAGCCGTGTTCAAGCTGGCGCAGCTCGAGGCGGAGGCCACGCGCCTGCGCGCGGAGATGGCGCGCGAAGAGACCCGCGCCGGACTGGCAACCTCCAAGGCGGGCAGCCAGGTTGCGGCGCGCCGGGCGGGCACGCTATCGGCCTCGGCCAGCGTTGAAGCGGCCCGGTCTGATCTGACCATCGCTCAGCGCGACTATGACCGCACCAAAGACCTGTTCGAGCGGGGCCTGATGCCCCAGTCCAATCTCGACCAGGCGAGGAATGTACTGGATACGCGCGGCCAGGCGCTGCGCCGGGCGCAGGCCGAACGGGACACAGCCGCAGCCGATCACCGCACCGCCAGCATCGCCGGCGAGGAAGTCCGCCTGATCGATTATGAACTGACCGTGCTGCGCGCCGCGCTCGATCAGGCCGAAGCTCGCGTTGAAGCGCAGAAAGTGGTGGTCGAACAGCACACCATCCGCAGCCCGATCAGCGGCGTGGTGGATGAACTCTTCTTCGATACGGGTGAGCACTCGTTGCGGGGCTACCGGATGGCGCTGGTGCACGATCCCGGCTCTATGTGGGTTTCGGCCAACATCAAGGAAACAGACATACGCTATGTGCGTCCGTCGGCCGCCGTTCAGGTGCGCGCTGACAGCGACCCTTCGCATCCTATCGCCGGGCGTGTTGTGCGTATCCATGACGCCACCATCGGTGAAGCGGCCATGATGCCGAACCCCAACGCGAATGGCGTGTTCACCAAGATCACTCAGCGCATCCGCGTGCGTATCGATCTGGAGCCTACGGAGGTCGAGCTGCGGCCCGGCACGATGGTGCGTGTGCGTATCCGGAAAGGCGAAGCGGGTATGGAGGCCGGAGGGGCACCGGCGTGACGACGGCAAGCTCGCCGGAGGACGGAACCGGCCTCGTTCGCGCAGGCTCACATTCTGATATTCCTGCGATGGCAGGCCCGTCCGTACGCGCCCAGTTTGAGCGTTTCGGCAGCATGTATCGCTGGATCCTGCTGTTCACGATGCTGACGGGATCGATGGCAACCATGCTGGCGGCGACGACGATCAATGTCGCCCTACCCGCAATCATCGGGGCCTTTGGCCTGGGGCAGGATCAGGCACAGTGGATGTCCACCGCCTTTCTGGCATCATCCACCATTGCGATGCTGGCAAATGCCTGGGCAATGGCAACGTTTGGGCCACGGGCGACCTATGCGTTCGGGATGATCGTATTCGTGTTTGGCTCCCTGCTGGGCGCGGTAAGCAGCACGCTGGAGCTGCTGATCCTCTCGCGCGGCTTGCAGGGGATTTCGGCGGGACTGCTCCAGCCGATGTCGATGTTCCTGATTTTCCAGACGTTTCCGGATAACAAGCGCGGTATGGCGATGGGTGTATTCTCCATCGGCGTGGTGCTGGCGCCGGCGTTTGGGCCTGCCCTCGGCGGGATTGCCGTGGACCTGGCAAGTTGGCGGCTGGTGTTTGTGGCGACGCTGCCATTGGCCCTGCTTGCGCTGGGGATCGCGCCTTTCCTGATGCCGAAAGGTGACCGCAAGCCGAACATGCCGCGCCCACCGCTCGACTGGCAGGGGCTCAGCCTGCTGGCGATTGCCGTGATCGGTCTGCTGGCCGCGATTGCAGGCGGCAACCGGGATGGGTGGGATTCCGACATCACATGGCTGCGGTTTGGCATCGCCATCCTTGCCGCCATTGCCTTCTTCTTCTGGGAGTTGCGCCATCCCTTTCCGGCGCTGAACCCGAAGGTGTTCACCTATCGCCAGTTCTGGTCTGCGGGCATCATCATCTCGGCAACGGGGGTGGCGATCTATGGATCGACTTATCTCATTCCGATGTTTGTGCAGCTGGTGCAGGGATATTCGCCGACGGCGGCAGGGGTGATGATGATCCCGGCGGGGATCGCGATGATGATCGGCTTTCCGATTGCCGGACGGCTGACAGACAGGTTCGACCCGCGCTGGCTGCTGGGGTTTGGCATCGTCAGTTTTGCGATCTCGGCCTGGTTGCTGTCGCATGTCACGGCAATGACGCCTTACTGGGTGCTGGTGGGGTGGATCCTGCTCAGCCGGATCGGGATCAGCTTCTGTATGCCCCCTTCCAATACGACCGCCGTGCGGGCTGTGCCGCCGCATCTGCTGGCTTCGGCGACAGGTGGCGTTTCGTTCCTGATGCAGGTGGGCGGGGCGTTCGGGGTGAACATCCTCGCCATCATCCTGCAACGCCGGACGATCTTTCACGGAGCGCATCTCTCCGCCGGTCTCAACGAGACCAATCCCGAGATGATGTATCAGCATGCCCTGCAAGCGCAGACGCTGGAGATGAGCGGGATGACGCAGGTTCAGGCGTTCCAGTCGGCGTTCGGGATGTTCAACCAGAAGATTGCATCAGAAGCGATGGTGTATGCCTTTCGGGATTGTTTCTTCATCATTTTTGTCTGGTTCGTGCTGGTGCTTGGCACCCTTGCCTTGATGCCCAAGCCAAAGCTGATACAGCCCGCCCGCTAGGCATTTTCACAAGCAGGCGGGCCCTTTGGCACCAACAGACACCCTTGCCCGCAACCGGGCGTTCATTGCGGCCAATACCCGGCTGGCGCCGGTGGCGGGGCTAGTGCTGACCCATCGCGGCGGGCCTGAACCCTTGCGGATATGGCAGGCTGACGAGATCACGCCGATCTGGGCCGCGACCGAGGAAGACCTCGACCGTCAGGGCATCGAGCCGCCTTTCTGGGCATTCCCCTGGGCGGGGGGACAGGCGGTTGCGCGGCTGATCCTCGACCGGCCGGAGATCGTGCGCGGCAAGCGGGTGCTGGATATTGCCTGTGGCAGCGGGATGGTCGGCATCGCCGCCGCAGCGGCGGGCGCCCGCGCGGTCTGGGTCAATGATATTGACCCGATCTGTCAGGCGGCCGCTGAGCTGAACGCCGAAGCGAACGGCGTGGCGTTCAGCTGGATGGGGGGCAACCTGCTGGATGCTCCGCCTGCGGAGGTGGACGTGATCCTGGCGGGCGACATCTTTTACGAGATGACGATGGCGGCGCGCTTTCTGGACTGGTTGCGGCAGGCGGCGGCGGGGGGAATTGCCGTTTATGCCGGAGATCCGGGGCGGGCCTATGCGCCGGCGGAGGAGACCGGACTACTGGCCGAGTACGACATCGAAACGACGATGGAACTGGAAAGCGCCACAGCACGCCATGCCCGCGTCTGGCAAATCGGAATATAGTTCCGGAAAATCTGGAAAATGGTTTGGCTGGCATGAGGGAAGTATAGCCGGGAACGGTTTCTGCCGGATTGGGCGGGGCAGATGACCTGTGGGCGCGGGCAGCGCGGCGGGGATAGCGCGCACCGGCTCAGGCGCAGCGGTGTTGGACAAGCCACCGGAAAAATCGCACCCAGGCGCGACAATTCCGGGACAGTTCAGGACAATCTGGGACAAACCGGGACACTTCAGGACATTTCAGGACACAGACGGGTCACTTCCTGACGCTGTGTGTCTGTTTCAGGTCACACCTTCCCGCCTGCGACACCAGGCAGGGTCCATATAGCCGTCACTGTTATGGGGTACACATGTCAGGGCCTTCATGTTTCCCCCTGCGCCAATCTGCACTTTGGACCTCAGAATGGGGTGACCCGAGGTTTCAGGATGCTCGCAGACAGCCAGAGGCTGGCACCCGCCCAGACCGCGCATCGTGTTGATGTAGCGGCTGGAATGTTATTGGATTTTCATCAAATAAGTTAGGTCTCGCGCCTCATCACACCGCCTACTTTCAGGGGAACGACAGCGGCAAACGTGGCCAGGCGGCAACAGCCACAATCCCGTAACAATTTAACATTTTCAACGCATTAGTTTCGCAAAACCTTGATTTGAACGCCCCGGAGGCGCTCGTTAACGACCCGGTAATCGGCGTTTTTGTGCGCCGCAACACCGGGGTATGACATGAAGTTCCGCATCCTTTCCGCCACCGCCGTTGCCGCTCTTGGTATGTCCGGCCAGCTCACCGCCTTCGCAGAGACACCTGACACGGAAGCCTCCCGCCGCCTGGAAGTCGTGACCGTCACGACCCAGAAGACCGAGCAGGCTCAGATCGACGTCCCGATCAACATCTCTGTCGCCAGCCAGGATCTGATCGACAAGCTTGCCGCTGACGATATCGAAGACCTCGCCAACTTTATTCCCGGCCTGCAAGTTCAGGCGCAGAGCCTCAACGCGCCGACTTATTCGCTGCGCGGGGTTGTGGCCGATGGCGGCGCGCCGCGGGTTGCGATCTTCCAGAACGGCATCTCCATCGGGACGCCCGGCTATGCCACCAGCATCGCCATGTATGACATCGAACGCGTCGAGGTCGTGAAAGGCCCGCAGGCCACCCTGTTCGGCCAGGGCGCGCTCATCGGCGGGATCAACTACATCCAGAACCGCGCCTCGACCGAAGGCACTTCCGGCAAGCTGCTGATTGAAGGCGGCGACTACAACTTTGTCCGCGGCGAAGGCTTCTACAACCTCGCGCTGAGCGACACGCTGGCCGTTCGCGTGGCCGGCCAGATCAAGAATGTGGACGGGTATGTGCCCAACCTCGCCAACTCACCGGACCTGATGGGCCAGGACACGACGGCTGTTCGCGGCGCCATCCATTGGGAACCAACCTCGGCGATCACCGCTGATGTGTTCGTGAACTATCAGGAAGACGACTCCACCGGCACGCAGTTCACGTCAGGCTTCTTCCCGGTGAACAGCAGGATCGATCCCTACGGCCCGACGGCGATGAACATCAACGCCGATCAGGTCCGCGACAAGCTGGGCAATGACCGCGAGATCTTCGCCACCACGGCCAACCTTCAATTCGCACTCAACGATGCCTGGACGCTGACCTCGCTGACCGACTATCGCGAACTGTCTTCCAGCGAGGCCTGGGACTCTGACGGCGCAGCCTTCAACCTGCTGCAATTCTACCAGGCCCGCGAAGGCGAAGCCTTCAGCCAGGAACTGCGCCTCAACTATGACAATGGCGGCCGTCTGCGTGGCTTCTTCGGCGCCAACTATTTCGACTATGAAACCCGCGACTCGCTGACTTTCGCCACCGATGAAGCCTATGCACAGTCTCTGTTCGGTCCGCAGATTGCGGCCGGCCTTGGCGGCATGGCAAACGCCCGCCGCATTCTGGCCCTGGCCGGCGCCCCGGGCGCAGCAAACTTCGGCAGCTTTGAAACGCCGTTCGCATATTCCGCTGCTGCCATTCTCCAGCAGTATGGCGCGCAAGCGGTAGATGGCGTGGCAGAAGCCGATATGGTGTTCGGGCCCTTCGTGCCGCTGCACTCGGCGCATGCTGAACAGTCCAGAACGTCCGACGCCCGCACGAGCTATGATATCTTCGGCGACCTGACCTATGATCTGACCGACCGGCTCTCGCTGACCGGCGGCCTGCGCTACACGGTCAACGAACTTGAAGCGACAGCTGTCGGCGAACTTCTGCGGGGCAACCCGGCACTTGGCGGCGCAGCAAATGCTGTAACCTTCGCGCCCGGCTTCCTCATCAACGCCGCGCAGATCGGCAATCAGGTCAACGCCTCAGCCGAGCCGGATGGCGCCTATACCTGGCGTCTGAACGCGGCTTACCGCGTCTCTGATAACGTCAACACCTGGGTTTCCTATGGCCGGGGCCGCCGCCCGGAAACGCTGTCGATCTCCGGCACGAACGTCTCTGTGGTCGATGCCGAAACACTCGACAACGTGGAAGCCGGCATGTTTGGCCGCTTCTTCGATGACCGGGTACAGATGACCAGCTCGGTCTATTATGGTCAGTATGAAAACTTCCAGACCAGCCGCTTTGACCCGATCAACGGCGTATTTGTTGTCGAAAACTCCGGCAACGCCACGCAGTATGGTTTCGAGTTCGACGGCCAGGCGCTGGTGACAGACAATATCCGCCTCCTGGGCACCTATGCTTACAACTTCTCTGAATATGATGACGAGGACAGCAACGGAAACGCACTGCAATTTGCAGGCAACAAGTTCCGGATGAGCCCTGTACAGAGCTTCTCGCTGGCGGCTGACATCACCCTTGATGTTGCCACGGCAGGCACGCTGTCGATCACGCCGAGCTATGTCTGGAAAGACCAGCAATATTTCGAGGACGATAACGGCTTTGACTATGTGTCCAACGGCAGCGGTGGCTTTAACCGCGTCCGTGAAACGTATCCGGACGGTACGCCGGTGGTTGAGGAACAGGGCGCTTACGGCCTCGTCAATCTGCGCCTTGCTTTCGACAGCTCTGACGAACGCTGGGGCCTGTTTGCTTCGGGTGAGAACCTGCTGGACAAGGAATATCTGATCGATGTCGGCAATACCGGCGGCGCTTTTGGCCTGCACACCATCATCCGCGGCAGACCGCAGATCCTGAAAGCCGGCGCGTACATCAAGTTCTGATCCGGGCGAAGAGGAGACCTTTGCCATGAAATATACAGTTGCCATTGCGGCCCTGATGCTGGCCGCCTGCGGCGCAGCGCCGGTTGCCGGTCCGGTTGCCGGGCCGGTTGCCGGGCCGGTTGCGGAAGCGGCGGAGGCCTCGGCCTCTTCCGTCGCCGAAGCGCCCGCTGCTTTCGCCACGCTTTCGGGCGAGAAGCCGATCATCATCGCCCATCGCGGCGCGAGCGGCCTGTTCCCCGAGCACACGATCCCCGGTTATGAAGCCGCGATCGCTCAGGGGGCGGACTTCATCGAGCCAGACCTCGTGATGACCAAGGACGGCGTTCTGATCGCGCGCCATGACGCCTATCTCTCCGACACCACCAATGTGGCCGATCACCCGGAATTTGCAGATCGCAAGGTGAAGCGCGCCACGCCGATGGGCGAGAAGGAAGATTGGTGGACGGATGATTTCACGCTCGCCGAGATAAAGACACTGAAAGCCCGCCAGCAATTCCCGACGCGGACGAAGGAACATGACGGCAAGCTAGACATCGTGACCTTTGACGAGGTGATGGATGTGGCGCTCACCGCCGCTAGGGAAGGCCGCATCGTGGGCCTGCATGTTGAAGCCAAATGGCCGGAATATTATGCCTCCGTTGGCCTCGACATGGTTGACCCGATCATTGAGGGCATCAAGGCCAAGGGCCTGGAAGAAGCCGGCATCCCGGTATTCATCCAGTCCTTCGAACCTCCCTTCCTGGCGGCCTTCGCTGAAAAGAGCGACCTGCCGACGATCCAGAACATGGTCGGTCCGCCCTATAACAAACTGCTCGGGCTGGAATATGATCTCGACAAGATGACGACGACCGGCGTGGGCGCCGAGAAGTCTTTCATCCTCAACACGGATGGCACGACGACGGACTTTATCGAGCGGGCTCACGCCAAAGGCCTGCTGGTGCATGTCTATACGGTGCGTGATGACGTTGCGCTGCCGGGCTATGAAAATGCGCAGGCCGAGCTGAACGCTCTGATCCAGGCCGGCGCAGACGGAATCTGGGTTGATTACCCGGATACTGCCGTCGCGGTTCGCGATGGTAACTGACGCCGCGAAAGCGGTAGTTTCCTCCCTAACTGTTCGGGGCGTCCTTCGGGGCGCCCCTTTTTTTATTTGAAATCAGGGGCCCGGAACGGCCCTCCGGAATAATGTGAAAAAAGCTCAGAACTTTCCCCTGCGGAGGTCTTGCCAGAAAAATTGGAACATGTTCCAATTATTTTAAAGATCGGGAGGATTATCATGGCTGCAGCTGAACTTTCACGGGTGCGCAAATCGGTGCTGCCCAGGCCGGGCGACACATGGACCACCATTGCCCAGCGGGAATTGCCCAAGATGGATGAGGCCAAGGCCGTCTCCAGCCTGCAGAGCTGGAACCTGCATGTCTTCATGCGGGCAGCGGGCGCAGCCGGCGGCGTGCGCGGCACCAACCCGATCCTGCCGAGCGACGTGATCTTCATCGAAGCGCCGGCCGTGAAGGCATGAGCATTGCGGTCATCAGTGACGTTCAGATTGCCGCCGCCCATGATGGCGACGCCGAGCTGCTGGTGACTTTGAAATACGAAAATGGCGGCACCACCCTCGTCACGCTGGACGAGTATGCCGTGCGGGCCCTGTTTGATTCCTGCGGAACAACGGTGCCTGAAAACCTCATCGGGGCGAGCTGGGAGCATGTTCGCGACGCGCTCATCGCCTCATCACAACGATATGCCGGCGCATCGGCAACAGGACTTTAGGGAGGATTTGAATATGTACGATCTGGTGATCAGGAACGGCACGATTGTCGATGGCTCAGGCATGCCTTCCTACAAGGCAGACATTGCCATAGCCGGCGATCGCATCGCCAAGATTGGCCGCGTGGCCGAAAAGGGCCGCGAGGAAGTGGACGCTTCGGGCAAGGTTGTTTCGCCCGGCTTTATTGATCCGCACACACATTTCGACGCCCAGCTTCTGTGGGACGGCTATGCCAAGCCGGCCCTGTCGCACGGCGTGACGACCATCGTTCCTGGCAACTGCTCCCTGTCCCTGGCGCCGCTTAAAGCGGAACACCGCATGAAGCTTGTCGGCATGTTCAATCAGATTGAAGAAATGCCGTACAAGGCCTTCAAAGAAGGCGTCGTCTGGGACTGGGAGACATTTTCCGAATATATCACACGCATCCGCAAGGGGCTGGCCATCAATGTGGCACCTCTGGTCGGGCACAGCGTACTACGTCTCTGGGTGATGGGGGACGCCGCGATGGAGCGGACCGCGACGGCCGAGGAAATCGCCGGCATGCAAAGCGTGCTGCGCGAGTGCCTCGATGCCGGCGCGATCGGCCTCTCCACGAGCTATGTGGACATGGATGAGACGCTGTTGCCGGTGCCGAGCCGGTATGCGGACGCGAGCGAAGTGGACGCGCTCGCCAGTGTGCTGGGGGAATATGGCCGTATCCTTCAGATCGTGCCGGAGTTCTATGATCCGGACCTGACGATTGCACGCCTCGACCAGCTGGCGGAAATCTCGCTGAAATATTCCATCCCGACAACCTTCTCGCCGCTATTCATCAACGCCGACAATGTCGACGCGGTGGAGCGTGTGATGGCGCGGGTCGACGAGCAGTTTGCGCGCGGGGCCCGCGTGTGGCCGCAGGTGCAGACGCGCCCTATCGACATCAGCTTCAGCTTTGCCGTGCCGAGCCTGATCTTTGTACGCATGCCCAACTGGTACAAGATCATGCGCTTTGGCACGCAGGACGAGATCATCGCGGCCTTCACTGATCCGGAAAACCGCAAGAAGCTGATTGCTGAAGCCACGCCGAATATGGGGCTCTGGTCCTTCCTGACACTGCGCTTTGCACAGACCGAAGCGAACCAGAAATATGTTGGCAAGACACTGGCCGAGATTGGCCAGATGCGCGGCTGCACACCGCTTGAGGCGATGATTGACCTTTCGGTTGAAGAGAAGCTCGACGCGCATTTCATGGCCGCCAATATGGGCCATAATTCCGATGAGCGGGTCAGCGCAATGCTGAAGCATCCGCGTGTTCATATCGGCGCCAGCGATGGCGGCGCGCACATCCTCTCTTTCTCCACATACGGCGACACAGGGTACCTCTTCTCCCACTTCGTCCGTAACCTGAAGGCCATGAGCATCGAAGAAGCCGTCAAGAAGGTGACCTCCGACACGGCGGGCATCTGGGGCATTCCCGACCGGGGCCTGATCCAGAAAGGCTATGTGGCCGATCTGGTGGTGTTCGACGCGGCAACGATTGACCGGGGTGAAGAGACCTATGTTCAGGACGTTCCGGGCGACGGGAAACGCTATGTGCGCGACTCGCGCGGCGTGGATACCGTGGTGGTGGGCGGCGGCGTCGCCTGGTCGGCGGCAGCGGGCTATCAGGACGATACGCGCGGCGCGATCCTGCCGGGCGAAGCAGCGGCAACCCGCCCGCTGGTGGCCGCATGAGCTGGCCAGGTGTTTCCCAGCGCCGGATTGCGACCAACGGCATAGAGCTGAATATTGCCGAGGCGGGCGAAGGCCCGCTGGTGCTGCTGCTGCATGGCTTCCCGGAATCCTGGTATTCCTGGCGCCATCAGTTCGCGCCTCTGGTAGCGGCAGGCTATCATGTCGTCGCGCCGGACATGCGCGGCTATGGCAAGAGCGACAAACCTCCGGAGATTACCGATTATACGCAGGTTGAGGTCGTCAAGGACATCATCGGCCTGATACCCGCGCTCGGATATGAGACAGCCGTGGTGATCGGGCATGACTGGGGCGCGCCGACGGCCTGGGCAACGGCGCTGTTCCATCCTGACAAGGTACGTGCCGTGGGCGGACTTTCCGTGCCATTCATGCCGCGTTCCCCCGTGCAGCCGATGCCGATGCTGCGGGAAATGTTCAAGGGCCAGTTTTTCTATCAGCTCTATTTCCAGGAGCCGGGCGTAGCCGAGGCCGAGTTCGAGAAAGACATGAAGGGGGGACTTCGTAAATTCCTCGTCATGGCGGGCGGCGAAACGGATCTCACAAAGCTGACACCGAAGACCGAAAACGATGACCTGCTCTCCAGCCTGCCCTACCCTGAAACGCTTCCGGCCTGGCTGAGTGAAGAAGATCTCGATTTTTATGCGAATGAGTTCACCCACTCGACCATGCGCGGGCCGATCAATTATTATCGCAATCATGACCTGACCTGGCAGTTGACCGAAGGCGCGCCGATGGAAATCCATCAGCCAGCGATGTTCATCGCCGGAACAGCGGACGGCGTGGTTATGATGGCGGCAGCCGCCATTGAGGCCATGCCGCACTTCGTCAAGGATCTGAGGATCAACAAGATGATCCCGGGCGCCGGACACTGGACCCAGCAGGAAGCGCCAGAGGCGGTCAACGAGACCATTCTGGAATTCCTTCGCAACATTGATTCCTGAAACCCCAAGGGGCCACGCATGCGTGAACAAGTAATCGTTATTGGTGCCGGGATTGGCGGGCTCTGCACGGCCCTGATGCTGGCGCCATCGGGACGCGACATTATTGTCCTGGAGCGTGACGGGCCGGTGGAAACCAGCGACCCGGACGAGCTATTCAAGACATGGAAACGTGTGGGCGTTGGTCATCTGCGCCAGAGCCATGCTTTCCTGGCACGCCTGCGCACCATCATGAAGGCCGAGCACCCTGCCCTGCTTGAACAGCTGCTTCAGATGGGTGTGCGCGAGCTGCCCTTCGAGAACATGCTGACGGTCAAGCAGCAGGGCCGCTACCGGGCCGAGCCGGAAGACGCCGAGCTGACGATCCTCACCAGCCGTCGCACGACCTTGGAAATGGCAATGCGGCGCTATGTGGAGACGCTGAACAATGTGACGCTGCGGTCTGGATTTCTAGTCCGCAAGCTGATTTCCAAAAAGCAGGAAGACGGCATCTTTGACGTTACCGGCGTTGAAGGCGAAGCGAACGGGGCGCCGGTTACACTGACCGCTGATATCGTGGTTGATGCGAGCGGAAAAGGCGGCTTCACTATTGAGCAGCTGATGGAAGAAGGCGCGAACATCCGTGAAGAGAGCGAGAGCGCGGGCATTCTCTATTTCACGCGTCATTATCGCTTCCTCCCAGGCAAGAGCGAACCGGATCGCAATACCAATCCGCCACCGACCGGCGATCTGGGGTTCCTCAAATTCGGGGTGTTTCCGGGCGACAATGGAAACTTCTCCATTACGCTCGCCATACCCGAAATCGAGATGGAGCTACGCAAATCCATTCTTGATCCGGAGATCTTTCACCAGATCACGTTGATGCTGCCCGGTATTCGTCCGTGGACGAATTCGGAGCAATCGGAGCCAACAAGCAAAGTGTTCGGCATGGGCGACCTGATCAGCCGCTGGCGGGATATGGTGGTGGACGGAAAACCAGCGGCGCGGGGCTATTTTGCGCTCGGCGATACGCTGGTGCGCGCCAATCCGCTCTATGGGCGGGGGTGTTCCTTTGCGGCGGTGGCAGCGCAGGCGCTGCGCCAGACGCTAGACGAGACGGCCGACCCTGTCGCACGGGCGCTGGCATTTCATGAACGGGTAACAGCGGAGCTGCACCCCTTCTATATCGTGCAACGCCGGCAGGACCGCAGCGCCATCAAGCGCGCGCGCCAAACCCTGATGCCGGAGGCGAAGCAGAGCTTCAAATCGAAATTGATGGAGAGCTTTGTGGAGGACGGGGTGAAGATTGCGGTGCGCTCCGACCCGCGGCTGCTGCGCGAGGCGATGCGCGGGTTCCATATGCTGGAGCATCCGGAAAAATGGCTCGGAAAGCCGCAGAACATGGCAGGTGTTCTCTACTACTGGGCGCGGGGGAAGCGTCTGAATGCGGCAGCCTATCCGCCCAAGCCCGGGCCAGAGCGCATTGAAATGATGAAAGCGCTGAAGCTGAACTATCAGGCCGACATGGAACGGGCCGCGACCGAAAGGCCACTGGCCGCATGACCGGAATGGCGCCAGAAGCCGGGGGGGAATACGTCTCATGACTTCATCCACTCTGGAGGCTGGCGCCGCCGATATGCCCGAACCCGTCGCAGATCTTGGCCGCCGCGAACAGGCGAAAGCCGAACGCCGGCAGAAGATCATGCGGGCTGCGCGCGATATGATCCGCGAGACAGGCGACATGAACCTCTCAATGCGAGAGCTGGCCAAGCGCGCCGAAGTGAGCGTCGCGACTTCCTACAACCTGTTCGGCTCAAAACGTGCGGTCGTGATGGCGGTGCTGGAGGACGAGCGGGATTTCGTTCAGAAGTATCACAAGCTGGATGTTGCCAATGCCATTGAGCGCATCTTTGAGGCATATGAACTGGCCTATGGGTATTTCGTTCAGGATCCGGACTTTTACCGGCCACTATGGCGCGCGCTTCTGACGGCGGGCGGCAAGGATGATGACACAGGACTGGTGAGCCCCGAGCGCCAGGCACAGACGCGGGCGGCCTGGCACATGCTGCTGACAGCTGCGCAGGACGAAGGACTGCTCCGCCGCGACATCGCCGTTATGCCGCTTGAGCGCACGCTCTCTCATCTTGCGGGCGGCACGTTGCTTGCCTGGGCTTCTGGCACGCTGGAAACGAAAGATCTCATGGCGTCGGTCGGGCTCGGGTTCGCTATGGTTTTGAACGCGGCCGCGACTCCTGAAGGACGTACCCTGCTTGAGCGGAAGATCATAATCTATCAGGGCGTCCTGATACAGAATGCCGTGAGCTGATTTTTTAGCCAGCCATAGACACCTCTGGCACACGCCCGGAAATCTGGTCGGCGACCAGGCGGGCCGAGCCGCAAGACATGGTCCAGCCGAGGGTTCCGTGGCCCGTGTTGAGCCAGAGATTCTGATACTTCGTGGCGCCAACGAACGGCACGCCATTTGGCGTCATCGGGCGATGGCCGCACCAGAGATTGCGTTCCTCTGAAGTGGTGACGCCGGGAAACAGGCTGAATACGGAGCGTTCCAGCGTGCCCTGACGCTCCGGGCGCAGGCTGCGGTCGAAACCGGCAAGTTCGGCCATGCCGCCGACGCGGACACGGTCTCCTAGGCGGGTGATGGCGACCTTGAAGGTTTCGTCCAGCAGAGTGGATTGCGGCGCGCGGGTTTCGTCCGTGATCGGCAGGGTGATGGAATAGCCCTTGACCGGATAGACCGGCAAGCGAAGGCCGAGAGGCCGGGCGAGGCCCGGCGACCAGCTGCCGGCGGCCAGGACGAACGCGTCTGCGTCCACGGGCTCCCCGCCAATACGCGCGCGTACGCGCCCACCACTTTCGGAGAGAGCGTCGACCGAGGTGTTCCAGCGGAACTTTACGCCGCGTGCCTGCGCAATGGCGGCGAGGGCGGTGGTGAACTTGTAGCAGTCGCCGGTTTCGTCGCCCGGCAGGCGGAGACCGCCGATGATGGGGTCTGTGGCATGGGCGAGGCCCGGCTCGGCGCTGTGGCAGCCCTCGCGGTCCAGAAGCTCGAAATCAATGCCGCCGGATTTCAGGACTTCGATATCGCGCGCGGCGGCGTCATACTGTTTCTGTGTACGGAAGAGTTGCAGGGTTCCAAGGGATCGGTGGTCGTAGTCGATGCCTTCGGCGGCGCGCAGCTCCTGGAGCATGTCGCGGCTGTAGGTGGCCAGGCGCACCATCCTGGCCTTGTTGGCGGCGTAGCGGGCGGGCGTGCAGTTACGCAGCATGGCGAGGCACCAGGTGACCATGGCGGGGCTCAGCTTATGGTACTGGATGATCAGCGGGGCGTGTTCCATGAACAGCCATTTCAGCGCTTTGGCCGGTACATCCGGCGAGGCCCAGGGCGAGGCATAGCCGGGCGAAATTTCTCCGGCATTGGCAAAGCTCGTCTCCAGCGCGGGGCCGCTCATGCGGTCGACCACGGTGACGTCATGGCCATCGCGCGCGGCATAGTAAGCCGTTGTGATGCCGATAACGCCTGCGCCCAGGATGACGACTTTCATGACGATGCCTCTTTTCCGCTCACAGACGGGTGGTTGATGTAGCTGCGGGCGAAACGGCGCCCGAGGCTGGTGAGAATTTCGTGGGGGGTGGTGTTCAGCAGATTAGCAAGATCGGAAACGGACTGATGAGCGCCGATGAGGTCCACTCGGTCTCCGGGGCGGATACGCGTTTCGGGAACATTCGTCACGTCCACGACGCAGCTGTCCATGGAGACGCGCCCAAGGATGGGCAGGCGGTGGCCCTCGAACCAGACGGCGCCCTTGCTGCTGAGCGCACGCGGCCAGCCATCAGCGTAACCAGCGGAGAGAGTGGCGATGCGGAGGGGCCGGTCTGCGATATAGTCAAAGCCATAGCCGACGCCCGTGCCGGCCGGGATAGCGCGCAGCTGGATGATGCGCGCATCAAGGCGGATGGCGGGCTGCATTTCAGACGCGCCTGCGCCCGGATCGACGCCGTAGAGGGCAAGGCCGGGGCGCAGGACATCACCGGCGATTTCCGGGAGGAACATCGCGGCAGCAGAATTGGCGAGTGAGCGCGGAACGGATGGCAGGCGCGCGGCAAAGCGGGCGAAGCGGCGCATCTGGTCTGCGTTTTCGGGCGCGCCGGGGGTGTCTGCGCAGGCCATGTGGGTCATCAGGAGACGGATGTTTACCTGCCCGGCAAAGTTCGGCCAGCCCAACACTTCGGCCAGCTCTTCCTCGTTGAGGCCGAGGCGGGACATGCCGGTGTCCACCTGCAGCGCGGCGGGGAAAGTGCTAGCCTGATCTATCGTCAGCGCGTACCAGGCGCGCGCCTGTTCGGGCGTATTGAGGACCGGAAGGATGCCGGCTTCAGCGCAGCGGCGCTCGCTGCCGGGGGCGAGCCCGTTGAGAACAAAAAGGGTGGCCTCTGGCGGCAGTAGGGGCTTCAGCGCCAGCGCCTCGGCGAGGTGGGCGACGAAGAAATCGCGGGCGCCCTGCCCGGCCAGCATTGGGGCGATGACAGACGCGTCAAGACCATAGGCATCGGCCTTGACGACCGCGCCCATGCGAGAGGCTGGATGCATCGCGCAGAGACGGCGATAGTTTGCGGCGATAGCGCCCAGATCTAAGGTCAGCCGGCCGGCCTCATCCGTGGACGGATGCCAGTTTATCTCTTCAGTCTGGAAAGCAGGCGCCGGCGAGGAAGCCTCAGTGACCATCCGCCAGCAGCCCTAGGATTGCCAGCTTGTCGATGCGCGGAAGCGTGCCGGCCTCGCGCACGAATTTGAAGGCGTCGTCAGCCACTTCAATCGTGTGGTCGATATCGGCTTCAGTCATGGCGGCGCAGATGAACATGTTGTGCCAGGGGTGGAAGTAGACGCCGCGCTTGAGCAGCGCTTCGTTCCAAGCATAGCCTTTGGAATAGCCCGGATCATCCTCGAACATGATGAGGGGAAGCTCTGCCGGGCCGGTCTGGCGCAGGGCAAAGCCGTGACGGTTTGCAGCTTCGTCCAGCCCCGTGCGCAGGCGCTGGCCGAGGGCCTGGGTGCGCTCAAGATAATCGGTTTCGCGGATCAGGCGCAGTGTTTCGAGGCTCGCGGCCATTGGCGCAGCGGAGAACCAGAAGGAACCGGTCGCGTAAATCGTGGCGGCGGCGTTGCGGGCTTTTTCGGCGCCGAGCAGGGCGGAGATCGGGTGGCCGTTGGCGATGGCCTTGCCCCAGCTGGAGAGGTCAGGCTTCACGCCGACGCGCGCCCAGCTGGAATCGCGTGCCAGGCGGAAGCCGGCGCGGACATCATCGACGATCAGGAGCGCGTCATTCTCATCGCACAGCTCGCGGGCGCGGTGGGCGTATTCCGTTGTCGGATCTTCCTGATCGACGAAGGTGTCATGCTTGATCGGCGAGGCGAAGATGGCGGCGAGATCGTCGCCGGCCTTGCGGACGGCCTCTTCGAGGCTGGCGACGTCGTTATAAGTATAGAAGACCTGATTGGCGCGGTCGCTTGGTGCGGTGCCGTTCTTGACCGGTGTGCACCAGGGGGCGGCGCCGTGATAGGCGCCCTTGGCCAGGACAATGGTGTTCTTGCGGGTGAAGTTGCGGGCGACCATCATGGCCATCGTGGTGGCGTCAGTGCCGTTCTTGCAGAAGATCGCCCACTCAGCGTGGGAGACCATCGCGGTCATCTGTTCGGCGAGTTCGACCATGACGCCGGCAGGGCCAGTCATCGTGTCGCCCTTCTTCAGCTGGTTGATGTAGGCTGCATCAATGCTTTCATGGCCATAGCCGAAAAGATTTGGACCGTAGCCGCACATATAGTCGATGTAGCGGTTGCCGTCGGCGTCCCACAGATAGGCGCCCGAGGCGCGGTCGAAGAATTGGGGATAATCGTCTGGCAGCAGGCGGACGGACTGGTGGCCGTACATGCCGCCCGGAATGACCGCTTCGGCCCGTTCACGCAAAGCCTTGTCCACAGAGTTCGTCCACATGTTGCCCTCGCCGATTTTGCCTATAAGATAGTTTTGACTATCTTACTTAAGACCGATATGGACGCAAGGTAAATTCGGGAGGAAATCGGATGAAACTTGATCTTCTGTGCGTGGGCCTGACCACGCTTGATGTTGTGGGCCGGCCGATCACGGAAATTCCGCCGAATGAAGGCGGGCGTCTTATCGAGCAGATCGCCTGCGCGCCGGCGGGCACGGCGGCTGGGGCAGCCTGCGTGGCGGCGCGCCTCGGGCTGAAGGCCGGCGTGGCGGGCGCGGTTGGTAGCGACCTCACCGGAAAGTTCGTGCGCTTCGCGCTGGAAGATGGCGGGGTGGACACAAGCCTCCTACAGACATTGGAGGGGTATCCGACCTCCACGACCATCCTCCCTATTGATCATCAGGGCCGCCGCCCGACGCTGCATGCGCCGGGGGCTGGCTCTGTTCCGCCGCTGACGGACGCGCTGATGGCGGCCGCAGCGAATGTGCGCTGCCTTCATTATGCAGCGATCGGCGCGCCGACTTTTGATGGCGGGCCCGGCGAGAAGCTTGTTGAGGCCGCGAAGGCTGGCGGGGCGGTGGTCACCTGCGATCTCATCGCGCCGAGACCGGACGCGAAAGAAGAGCTTAAACGCATCCTTCCCCATGTGGATTGGTTTTTGCCCAGCGCTGATGAAGCGCGGTTTCTGACCGGGATAGACGACCTGCAATCAGCCGCTGATGCCTTCGTGGCGATGGGCGCAACGCACTGCGTCATCAAGGATGGCGGGCGCGGCGCAGTGATGGCGGCGGGCAAACTGCGCGGGCGGGTGGCGGCGTTCAAGGTGGATGTGGTGGATACGACGACCTGCGGGGACTCGTTCTGTGCGGGGTTCATCATGGCGCATCTGAGGGGCTGGGACGATCTGGATGCGCTGACATTTGCGTCGGCAACGGCGGCAATGGTGGCGCAGGGGCTGGCGACGTATGGTAAGCTGGAGAGCTTCGAGCAGGTGGAAGCAGCGATGAAAACCCTTCCGATTCAGGAGGCTGGCGCATGATGAGCGAGCAGGAAACAAAGCTGCGCGCGCAGGTGGTCGAGGTGATGGCGGCGATGGATGCGCGCGGCCTCAACCGGGGGACTTCGGGCAATGTGTCGGCGCGTCTGGGCGAGGATATGCTGGTGACGCCGACGGGGGTTCCGCCCTCGATGCTGCGGCCCGAACACGTCGTGCGGATGGGGCCGGATGGCAGCTTTGACCCGGCGGGCATGAAGCCTTCGAGCGAATGGCAGATGCACTGGCAACTGTTGCAGTTGCGACAGGACGTGAACGCAGTGGTGCATTGCCATTCGCGCTTTGCGACGACGCTCGCCTGCGCCAACAAGCCGATCCCTGCCCTGCATTATATGGTGGCCGTGAGCGGCGGGCCGTCGGTGCCGGTGGCGCCTTATGCGACCTTCGGATCAGCCGAGCTGGCAGAGGCCGTTTGCGAGACACTTTCAGGACAATTCGGGACACTTATGGCCAATCACGGACAGATCGTGGTCGCGCCGAGCCTCAAACAGGCACTTCTGATCGCCGAGGAGATCGAGGAACAGGCCGCCATTTATTGGGGCACGCTGGCCATCGGCGGACCGACCCTGCTGGCCGATGATGAGATGACGCGCATCGCTGACCGGTTCCGGTCCTATGGGCAGAAGAAGAAGCCGTAAGACCAAAGGTGCGGCCTCATTGCGCTTGCACGTATGATAATGATGGCTACCATTAATCCGAAGTGATTGATGGGAGCCCCCTATGCTGGCCTGCTATACCGACCGCCTGAGCCTTCGTCCCGGCGAGACCTTTGCCCTTCATATCAGCGTGGAGAACGGCCCTTGCCGGCTGGAGATCGCGCGCGTCGGCAAGGCGCGCGAGATTGTTCACACGCAGGACGGGGTTGTGGCGGGGCATCATCCGGCGCCGGAAGACGCAGACCGGAAGGGCTGTGGCTGGCCGGTGGCGCTGGAAGTGACCGCCGGAGCTGATTGGCGGACGGGGTATTATGACATCGTGCTGACCGATGCGGCGGGCGAGGCGACCCACCATTTCGTCTGCATCAAGCCGGCGGCGGGGACCACGGGGTCCAAGGCTGTGCTGGTTCTGGCGACGAACACCTACCATTCCTATAACTGGTGGGGCGGCGCGAACGCCTATTCCAATGTGACGGGGCTGATGACCGGCAAGGTGCCGTTTGATCAGGCGATGGATGAGGCGATTGGCGTTTCTTCGACGCAGCGCCCGTTCACGCAGATGATCATTGCGGCGCCCGATGACGCCCCGCGCCTCATCAACATGCGCTCGCGCGGTTTCAAGGAAAAGCCCTGGACGGCGGACCCGGCCTGGATGCGCAAGCATCGCATCTCGCCTTATGATGGCTCGGCAGGCTTCCTCAATAAGTGGGAGCATGCCTTTGCGGCGTGGACGGAAGAAGAAGGCTACGCCTTCGATTATGTAACCGATTATGATCTGGATACGGACCCTGATCTGCTTATCGCGTACACATCCGCCTTCTTTGTAGGACATTCGGAATACTGGTCCGGCAAGCAGCGCGAACAGGTGGAGCGGTTTGTCGACGGGGGCGGGTATGCCGCGATCCTGTCGGGCAATACCTGCTTCTGGAAAGTGCGCTGGGAGAATGATGGCAAGACCTATGTGTGCCACAAATGGAAGGGCTTTGAGGCAGAGGATGTGCCTGATGAGCTGGCGACGCATCTCTGGTCTCACCCCGCATTCAAGGCGCCTGAGGCGGAGATCACGGGGCTGAGCTTCAACTTTGGCGGCTATCATCGCCTCGGCATGTGTGTCTCGCGCGGGTCTGCCGGATTTACGGTGTACAATGACAAGCACTGGGCGCTGGAGGGTACGGACCTTTTCTATGGCGACATCCTGGGCGGTGAGGTTCCGCTGATCGGGTATGAGAGCGATGGATGCCAGTTCGAGTTTGGCGTCGATGGCCTGCCCAAGGCGATCCCGCTCGGCGGGGTTCCGGAGAACCTTGAGATCATCGGCATTGCGCCGGTGACGCTGGGCGAAGACCCGAGCAGCGGCTACGCGCCGATGATCCCGCCCGAGAAGCTCGATGTGATTGCCGAAGTGATCCATGGCGACGGGTCGCCCGCGATGCAGCAGCGCGTGTTGCGCGGGCATGCGATGCTGGCGAGTTTCAGGCGCGGCAAGGGCGAGGTATTCAACACCGGCACGACGGAATGGGCACACGGCCTGGCGGCGAAAGACCCCTTCATTGAGACGATCACCCGGAATGTGATGAAACGGTTTGGCGTGACGCAGGCCTGATACGCAGCTTCATCTGTCTATGTACAAAAAATCGAAAGGCGCGGGAGGAATAAGCCCCCACGTCTTTCTTTTTTGGCCCGAACCGATCTGGGAGGAAACTTAGATCAATCGGGGGCCAGGTCGGGTTCCTTGCCGCCACCCTTGACGAAGAAAAGCAGCACGAACCCTGCCGCAAACAGGACAGTGACGGGGATAAAACCGGCCTGCTGCGAATGGAAGACAGCCGTAAAGATGCCCACGAGCATGGGGCCGAGCCAGCTGGTGGAGTTACCTGCCAGCGCCGCGAGGCCAAAGAAGGCGCCCATCTGGGAGGCGGGCGCGAGGCGTGTCAGCAGCGTGCGACTGGAAGACCAGGCCGCGATCTGGAAGACGAAGCCGAGGAAGCCGAAGAAGACAAAGACCAGCTCTGGCAGCGTCGTGAACATCGGCGCATTCCAGATTGGCTGGGGATCGGCGACCGGCATGAAGAGGATCTGGGCTGGCGCCGCCCCGATGATACCGATGAGGCCGATGACGGAGCCTGCGATCTCGATCTGGAAGGCGATCCGGGGCCCGAAGGTTTCGTCCAGCCATCCGGCAAGGACGCCGCCGATGAGGCCCGCGACGCAGCCCAGAAGTCCGTAGACAAGCATTTCCGTGCCAGCCCAGCCCATGACGCCCGCCGCATAGACACCGCAGAGGATGAGCAGCACGCCGCCGGCATCCTGCGCCAGTGTGCGCGCGAGGAGATAGATCATCGCGTCAGAATTCTGTTTCCAGTTCCGGATGAGCGAGATGAGCGCGCCCACGCCCACCCGCACCGAAGAGGCATCGGCCTTGTTGCCGGATTTGGCCGCATCCTTGCTGAAGAGGAAAAGCGGGATGGCACAGAGGCCAAAGGTGAGCGCGACCAGGATGGGCACCATCCGGTCGGGCTCGCTGTTTTCCTTCGAGAGGCCAAAGAGCGGCTGTTCCGGCAGCATCAGCGCCATCAGGATGAAGACGAGCAGGATGATCGAGGTGACATTGCCGAGCGAGAGGGCCAGGCCCGACGCCATCGGCCGCATGCGCGGCGTGGCCGCATAAGGCAGCATTGAGGAAAAGAGAACTTCTCCGCAGGAAAGGAGGATCGAAATCAGCCCGAGGATGCCAACGACAACCCAGGGCGAGAGGATCGCCCCGCCCGGCGCCGCAAACCAGAGGGACATCATCAGGGGAATGACCATCAACGTGATCAGCGCAAGCCAGGGCTTGCGGGGGCCGATGGTGTCTACCGTTGCCCCGATAACCGGCGCAATGAAAGCAACCGTCAGACCCGAGATCATGCCCATCTGGGCAATCATCGCCTGCCCTTTCACGCCGTCGCCCACAACCAGGGTTGCGAAATATGGCGCGAAGAGGAAGCCGTTGACGAGGCCGATATAGGGGTCTCGCCCCGCCTGGTAGGTGGCCCATGACCAGGCGGAACGATCAAGCTTTCGCGACCCCGAAACGGAACCGGCAGCGGCGAGTGCCACTTCCGGTCCGTCCACTGCCGGCATCAGGCCCATCTTAGTAGTTGTAGCGCAGGAAGAGGCCGGCGCTGCGCGGGCGGGAATAGGTCAGGAGGTCCACGCCGAGGCTGTCGATGGGGTTGGCCGAGGTGAGGTAGGCCTCATCGGTCAGGTTGCGCCCCCAGAGACCGGCTTCGATGGTGCCATCGGGCGACATGACCGAAAGCTCTGCGCCGACGAGCCAGAGTTCAGGATCGGAGAGACGCTCGCGCATGGTGCTGTCGAAATAGACCTTCGAGCGGTAGGACACGTCCACGCTGGGGGTGATCCGCACGCCGGTATCTGTGACGATGGTGTAGGCGGCGCGGCTGGTCAGGCTGTATTCGGGCGACTGGGGCATCTGGTTGCCGGTGTAATCGTCGCCCAGAGAATTATATTCTCCGTACTCGGCGTGTAGCCAGGCCAGGCCGAGCGAGAGATCGAGGTTTTCGATCGGCATCGCGGTGAATTCGGCTTCTGCGCCATACATCTCGGCGCCGGCGGCGTTGTCGAGCACCTGGACGGTGAGACCGTTGCGCTCAACCGTCGAATAGGCCTGGATGTCCTGATAGTCATAGTAGAAGCCCGAGAGGTTCATCCGCAGGCGGTTGCCGAGAAGATCGCTCTTGGAGCCGATTTCGTAGGCGTTGACCGTCTCGTTTTCGTAGGGCTCGATCTGTTCGGCGCTGTCGGCGTTGCCGCCGAAGAAGCCACCGGATTTATAGCCGCGGCTGTAGCTGGCATAGACGTTGGTGGTGTCGGTCAGATCGTATTTGAGGCCGACCTTGCCCGACCAGTCGCTGAAGGTCTTGCTGCCCTGGAACGAGAAGAGCGGCAGGACGCCTTCGGCAAGCGTGGTGTAATCCATCGACTTTTCGTCCGATGACCAGCGCAGGCCCGTGGTGAGCACGAGACCGGGGGAGAGTTCATAATCGGCCTGGCCGAAGATGGCGTAGGTGTCGGTTTCCTGCGTGTACGGATAGCCGAGATAGATGACCGAGTTTTCGGGGCTGACGCCCGTCGGGTTTTCCGGCGAAATGAACATCGGGCGCAGGATACGCAGGATGTCATAGGCGCTGTCGCTGGTAGTCGTGTCCTGCATGTAGTACCCGCCGACGACCCATTTCAGTTTCTCGCCGTCCGACGCCAGACGCAGCTCCTGGGAGAACTGTTCCTGGGTGTTGTTGTAGAAAGCTTCGAGCATCTGCAACGGGCTGGAATCGGTGTTCTCGTGCGCGCTGCGCTCGACATCCTGATAGGCCGTGATCGAGGTGAGCGTCAGATCGCCGATCTCGCGGTCGATGGTGAGGGCCGCCGACCAGAGATCGACCTTGTCCTGGCCTTCGACATCGCTGGTGATGGTGTAGGGGTCAGCGTCGGTGTCAGCAAAGCCGAGCGCGTCGGTGCAGAGGCCGCTGCGGAAGAAGGCCGGGGCGCACATGCCGTCGGGGCCAGCGGCGGAAGGATCGGCCGGGAAGAGCTGGCGCGATTTTGGCTGCACAGCGCCGCCACGGTTGGAGAAGGTGTTGACCGTGAAGAGAACGTCGGTGAGCTCGTCCGGCGTGAACAGCAGCGAGCCGCGCAGGGCGTAACGCTCGGCATTGTTCACCTTGTTGCCGGTGACCGCGTTGGTGCTGTAGCCGTCATCTTCCGCGTACTGGCCGGCGACGCGGAAGGCGAGCTTGTCGCCGATGATCGGGCCGCCATACGCTGCATTCGCTTCAACCGAGCCGAAATTGCCGAGCTCGATGGAGGCGGTGCCTTCGGGCGTGAAGGTCGGGCGTTTGGAGATGACGTTGATGGCGCCGCCGGTGGTGTTGCGGCCGTAGAGCGTGCCTTGCGGGCCACGCAGAACTTCAATCCGGTCAAGGTCGTAGAAGGTCGAGAATTGTGCGAGCGGTGAGCCGATATAAACCCCGTCTGCGTAGAGGCCGACGCCGCTGGAGGAGGTCGGGTTGAAGTCGTTCAGGCCAGCGCCGCGAATGAAGATTTTCGGGTTGGCGGCCGCGTCGGCGGCGGCAATGCGCAGGCCGGGGGCGAGATTATCGAGCGAGGTGATGTCGGTGACGCGCTGTTTCTCGAGCATCGCGGAGGACAGCGCCGTAATCGCAATCGGCACGTCCTGGACGTTTTCGGAGCGCTTCTGCGCGGTGACAACAATACTCTCAAGGCGCGCGGTTGCGTCTTCCTGTGGCTCTGTTTCGGTCTGCGCAACCGCAGTTCCGGTCCACAAGAGGGCCACAGCCCCCGTTCCGATCAAAAGAGATCTCATCGCAGAATCCTTCCTGTTCATCCCAATTTCGAGGACGAATGGATAGCGATCACTACTACTTTTACAATAGCTTTAATTACCGTTTTATGATGTTTAGTGTATAGGGACGCATAATTGAGCATGAGAAGTCCGGGGAACGCCGAAGAAATGAGCAGCTCTAAAAAAGCGACTGCCCGCCAGGCCGCCGATCCCATGCAAGTGGTGACGGCAACCAAACAGCAGCCCCAGCAGGCGCGCGCGCAGGATACGTTCGAGCTGATCCTGGACACGGCCGGGCGTCTTCTGGACGAGGTGGGCCTTGAGCGGTTGTCGACGAACCTTGTCTGCCGCCGGGCCGGGCTCTCGCCGCCGGCGCTCTATCGCTACTTCCCCAACAAGTATGCCATCTTGCGGGAGCTCGGCGACCGGTTGATGGCATTGCAGGATCAGGCGGTGCTTGACTGGATTGAGGAAGGCGGACTGGCCACTGACACGTTCGAGGATAGCGTCGCCAGCAATGTGCGCCTGCAAGAGCGCGTGAACGACATCACCCGCCAGTTCCCAGGCAATATCTATGTGCTGCGGGCGTTGCGGGCGATCCCGATCCTGCGGGAGGTGCGCATGGCGTCCAGCGAGATGGTGGCCGAGAAGATTGCCGATGCCATGATCGCCAATGGGCACAATGCCTCCCGCGACCGGCTGATCGCCTCGGCGCGGCTGACGACCGAGCTTGCCTACAGCGCGATGGAGATGGTGCTCGAGGAGCCGACGCGCGACGCCCATCAGATCTGCACCGATGTGTCCACGATGATCGTGACGCATTACGCCCAGCTGAAAGGCTGAGCGCCGGCCCCTCGCCTATTTGAAGGCGCAGCCTTCTTTCACGCCGAACATCTTGAAGATCAGCGCCGCCGGGCAAAAGCCGGTGATGGACGCCTGCAACATGTTGAGGCCAGCGAAGGCCGTGAGCAGATACCAATAAGGCGAGACGAGATAGCCGAGAGCAAGGCCTGCAAGGACGACGAGCCCGGCAAAGGCGAGAACGGCACGGTCGAGGTTCATTTGGAATTACTCCGTTTGAGGATCAGTTGGCAGTTGGCGTGAGCCCGAACAAGCCGCGCACCCAGCGTTCCAGCGCGGCCCCGCCCGGGGCGCCCGCCTGTTTGGCAAGCTCCCGCCCGGCTTTCCAGGCAACGAGTGTCGGCACGCCGCGGATGTTGAGGCGGATGGCCGCGTCGGGGTGCTGGTCGGTATTGATCTTGTAGAAGCGCACATCACCCTGAAGGCTTTCGGCAGCCGCCGCGTAATGGGGCGCCATCGAACGGCAGGGCCCACACCAGGGCGCCCAGAGATCGACGACGAAGGCGCCGGTGTCCTTCTTCTCCAGCGCGCGCATCTGGTCATTGGTGATGTCAACGGGATGGGGCGTTGCGAGCATCTGGGAACAGCGCCCGCATTTGGCCGCCGTCAAAGCCTTGCCTCCCGGCACGCGGTTTACCGCATTGCAGGCCAGGCAGAGGATCATCCTGTCTTCACTCGCCATGTCCGCCGCTCCTTGCAGGTGTTCAGCCTTTCAGCTTGTAGGTCTTGATCAGGGCCAAGGCCGCATTCTCGTAGAATGTCTCTGCCTTACCCGCCCTTACCTTCCCGATGAAGTATTTCTCGAAGCCCACTTTTGCTGTGTGCACCCAGCCGCCCGAGCCGGACCAGTTTACATTGCGCGGCGGGATCTGTGGCTGGGCGATGAAGGCGACGCCCTTGTCGCCAAAGTCTGCCAGGCAGATGGCGTTCCAGGTGGCTTCACGGGTCGGTTCTTTTCCATCCAGAATTTCGGCGAGGTTTTCCGCTGTGGCGGTGACCATCGATTCGATCATGAAGCCGGTCTTGGGTACGCCGACCGGAACCGGCGTCTTTCCGACAGGCGGTATGGCGATGCAGACGCCGAGACCAAAAATTTCCGGATATTTCGGATTGCGCTGGTGCTTATCGGTCAGGATGAAGCCGCGTGGATTGGTCAGCCCTTCGATGCCGTGGACTGCCTTCACGCCCCGGAAGGCGGGCAGCATCATGGAATATTTCATGGGCAGCTCGTGAAGCTGTTTCACGCTGCCATCTTCATTGACCTCCTCGACCGTCATCTTGCCAGCCTCGGCTTTGACGACGCGCGCATTGGTGATCCATTTGATGTGGCGCTCGCGCATCTCGCTCTCAAGGAGGCTTTTGGTGTCGCCAACGCCATCCAGGCCCAGATGGCCGATATAGGGCTCTGACGTTACGAAGGTCATCGGCACCTGGTCGCGGATCTTCCGTTTACGGAGCTCGGTCTCGATGATCATCAGGGTTTCATAGGCCGGGCCATAGCAGGACGCGCCCTGCACGGCGCCGACAATCACCGGGCCGGGATCTTGGCAAAAGGCTTCGAAGGCGGTGTTGGCCGCCACGGCGTGATCAATGTGACAGACAGATTGAGTATGGCCGCCGGGGCCGAGGCCTTCGATTTCGTCAAAGGCGAGTTCCGGACCGGTTGCGATCACGAGGTAATCATAATCCACAAAGCGGCCATCGCTCATGCGCACACGCTTGGCTTCGGGCTCGACCCTTTCCGCCTTGCCGACGACAAGCTCGATATGCCGTTTCTTCATGGGCTTCACAAGGTCTACGATGATGTCCTCGCGATCTCGCCAGCCCACCAGCACCCAGGGATTTGACGGGACAAACTGGTAAAAGTCTGTCTCGTTGATCACAGTGACGCTGTCTTCCGAGCGGACCTTATGGCGGATTTCATAAGCGGCGATGACGCCGCCCAGTCCCGCCCCAAGAACGATAATTTTGGCCATCTTCCTGCGTGCTCCCATCTTGATATTAAGATAACTGTATTTTATTGTTTTATAAAATACGTATTATTGCTTATGGCTCAAGAGGGAAAATTGCGGTTGTGACAAACCGGCCCCGAATGCCAGCTTACGGAGACCAGATATGAGCGACCCCAGAGACCTTGAACCCAAAGCCGTGTTTGAGGCGTTGAAGCGCGGAGACGTGCTGCTGATCGACGTTCGCGAACCGGCGGAATTTTCAAACCAGCGCATTCACGGCGCCCTGCTGTTTCCGCTATCGACCTTCGATCCACGCGCAATTCCGACCAATCCGGGCCGTCAGATCGTGTTCCAGTGCGGCTCGGGCAAGCGCTCGCGCACGGCGCTCGACAGGTTCCTCGCTGAAACCGGCGCGGAAGCGGCCCATCTTGCAGGTGGCTTCGGCGCCTGGAAATCGGCGGGTCTGCCTTGCGTCTGCATCAACCCGGAGACCGGACAGGTCGAGGATCATGGCCAGTATTGAGATGCGCACACTTTTTATTTCAACCCTTACCGCACTCGCTCTTTCAGGCAGCGCCATCGCGCAGACGCTGACGGTCGAGGAATCGATTGTGGTCGATTACCGCCCCGTGATTGCCCGCATTGAAGCGGGCGACACGGCAACGGCGCGCTCACGCTTGCAGGGCGTGGTGACGCGGCTGAACGCGGTGGAAGGCCAGATCGTGAAGGCCGGCGAGGTTGTGGCTGTCGTTACGGATGACACGATTGCCCCGCAGCTATCCTCTCTCAGCTCCCGGGTTGAGGGGCTGAAATCCCAGATCCGGCAGTCTGAAGAAGACATGACGCGGAATGAAGGCCTGCTGGCACGGGGGTTCTATCCCAAGGTCCGGCTGGACGAGGAACGCACGGCGCTGGATGTGCTGCGCCGATCCCTCGAATCGTCGGAAGCAGAACGCCGCGCGCTTTCGGCCCGCCAGAGCGAAGGCCGCATTCTGGCCCCGGCAGACGCGCATGTGACGGCTGTGAATGTCGTGCAGGGCTCAGTTGTCTCAGCTGGCGACGTGCTGGTGAGCTTTTCGACCGTGAACGGCGTTGTGCGCCTCGCCCTGCCCGAACGCCATGCCGCCACCCTGGTGGAAGGCGAGACGATTACGCTGCGCCTGCCTTCACGCTCGGACGACATCCGCACAGCGACGATCATGAAAATCTACCCGGAACTTCGTCAGGGCTCTGTCATTGCCGATGCGACGGTTCAGGGCGGCCTGACGGCCCTCTTTGGAGAACGCGTCGATGTGCTGGCCCCTGTGGGCGAGCGCCGGGCGATCCGTATACCCAAGGCGTATGTCTCGACGCGCTTCGGGGTCGACTTTGTGCGCGTGGCGGTGGGTGAGCGGTTCATTGATGCGCCCGTCGCGCTGGCGGCCGCTGTGGTGGACGATCAGGGGCAATATGAAATTCTCTCGGGCCTGAGGCCCGGCGATAAAATCCAGAAACCGGAATAGAACCAGATGAAACCGGACCTTTCGGGCTCCATCACGCGGTCGACCATCCGGTCGCCGCTGACGCCGCTCTTCCTGCTGACCGCGCTGGCTGTTGGCCTGATCGCTCTCCTCACCATTCCGCGGGAGGAGGAGCCACAGATTTCCGTGCCGATGGTGGACATCATGGTCTCGGTGCCGGGCTTGATGGCCGCCGACGCCGTGGAGCAGGTGACCAAGCCGCTGGAGAGTATCATCCTGGCTGTGCCGGATGTGGACCATGTCTACTCCCAGACGCGCGACGATGCGGCGATGGTGACAGCGCGCTTTGAGGTGGGCACGGACGCGGATGATGCGATCCTGCGCATTCACGAGAAGATCCGGGCAAACCTCGACAGTATTCCTTATGACGTGCCGATGCCGCTGGTTGTCGGACGCGGGATCAATGACGTTCCGATTGTGACGCTGACGCTCTCGCCGGAAGAAATGACGGGCGACGTGTGGAACGATACGGCGCTGCGGATGCTGGCCGACGAGCTGCGCAACGAGCTGACCAAGGTGAAGGACGTTGGCATCACCGATGTGATCGGCGGGCGGGCGCTGGAGTTGCGGGTGGAGCCGAACATCCAGGCGCTGTCGGCGCAGGGCGTTTCGTTGCAAACGCTGGTGCAGAGCGTTCAGAATGCCGCCGCGGCGCTGCCATCGGGCCGGGCCCATCAGGATGGCAGCTCGCTGATCGTGCAGGCCGGCGACCGGATCAATGCGGTGCATGAACTTGAGCGGCTGCAGATTCGCGGCGCCGGCGGGCGGGTCGTTTATCTGAGCGATGTGGCGACTGTGAAGGTCTCCGGCGCGGAGACCGATGCGCGCGTGTGGACGATGACGCATGGCGAGGATGGCCGCTTCAGCACCGCGCCGGCGGTGACGGTGTCCGTGGCCAAGCGGCCGGGCGCCAATGCGGTGGTGGTGGCCGAGGCGATCCTCAGCCGGGTGGAGGCGCTTGAGGGCAATCTGAT
>JBKBIZ010000050.1:0-20889 GCA_046293975.1 Hyphomonas sp.
TGGCGTGATCGGCCTGACGCGGGGCCTGGCGGTGGATCTGGGACGCGAAGGCATCACGGTGAACTGCATCTGTCCGGGGCCGATCATCACCGGAATTACCTCTGGAATCTCAAATGAACACAAGGAGATATACGCGAAACGTCGCGTACCGCTTCGCCGCTATGGCATCCCTGAAGAGGTGGCCAACATAACGCTGTCGCTGGTGCTTCCGGCGGCGAGCTTTCTCAACGGGGTGCACATCCCGGTCGATGGCGGGCTGACGATCAAGAACGCCTGACACCCAAAATCCTGGGTCAACCGGTGCCTTTCCGCGTCCATTTACGGACACGGAAAGGACAATCCGGGACACATCAGGACAATTCAGGACACTTTCGGACAGGTCCGGTTCATTCCAGCGCAAGGCCCAGCGCCTGGCGCGCATGCGTCTGTTGAGCGGCACAAAGGGCGAGGTATTCCTTCGTTTCCTCCAGCGCGCGCTCATGCCCGGCAAGATCCCGGCTGCCGGCCGCGAACAGGGCTTCGAGATCGGGGATCACGGCTGGGTCGCAAAAGGCACGGGCCAGACGCGGGGTGGCGCGGCGGAGCTGCGATGGCACTTTCGCCGTGAAGCCAACAAAGTCTCCGGTAAGGCGCGCCCAGGTGGCGTCGCGGTGATCGGGGTTGCTCATCAGGCTGGTGGCAAGTGACAGGGTAACCTGCTGGCTGATACCGTCTTCATAGATAAGGTCGAGCGCGCGGGCGGCGTCTTCCGGGGAGGCGGCCGCGCCGAGGGCGTTGGCGGCGGCCTGGAGGAAGACGGCGTCATCTATGCGGGTGGTCGCCTCCACGACGCGGTCGAACATGGCGGTGCCGCCGTCTTCGAGGGCGGCCCGCAGGGCGTAGGTATAGAGGTCGCTGGAGAGATCGCCCTGACCGGCGAGGAAAGCGTCGGCTTCGGCGACCAGTGTGGCGCGGGCGTCTGGCGCCTGTAGCGAACCGGCGCGGAAGCCGCGCAGACGGAGCTGGGCTTCCAGTTCGGCGGGCTCTTCTCTTGCAGCCAGCGCGGCGGTGGCGCGCGCCTTGGCGGGGCCCGCCCCCTCGCCCAGCTGGAGGAAGAGCGCGTCCCAGGCATTGAGCGCGGTGATGAGGACCGTGCCATGAGGATGGGCAAGGCTCGCTTCGAGAAGGCGGAGATAGTCTTCGCCCTCCATCGTGCCCGCATTGAAGCCGGCCTGGGCGCTGTCGATGGTAACAAGGGCTTCGCGCGACTCCAGGCCTGCGAAGTTTTCCGTCAAGGCGCGCCAGTTCTCCGCAGGCAGATCAAAGCGGTAATAGCCTGAGCCTTCCGAATTGGGCACGATGACCTCAGGGCAGATGGCGCCGCGCACATCCACCGTGCGCTGAGGACCGGCAAGCAGTGTGCAGACCTCGCCGGAATTGGCGCCGTCCTGCCAGGAGGCGCAGACCGGGATGACCCATTGTGAGCCTGCTTCAATCTGCGACCCGATGGGGCGATAGCGGGCCTGGCTGAACTCAATCTTGGCAATGCCAACACCGCAAACAGGCCGCGCGGTAACAACGGGCACGCCGGGCTGGGTGACGAAGCTCTGGAAGACCCGGCCGATGGCGGGCTCGCCGCTGGCCTTGCCGATGGCTTCATAGAAACGGGCGCTGTCTGCCTCGCCATCCGCGTAGCGCGCAATATAGCGCCCGAGCGCGGGGCGCAGGACTTCCGGGCCAAAATAAGTGTCGATCATGCGGATGACCGACTGGCCCTTGGAATAGGTGATCGCGTCATAGGCGTTGCGCACGTCTTCATTACGGTCGATGGGCTCAGCCACGGCGCGGGCGCCTTTCAGGCTGTCGAGCGACATCGCGCGGATGCCGTCGATGACGGCGGCAAGCTCGTGATTATTCTGCGGCTCCATCACCGAGAGAACGGCGGTTTCACTCCAGACGGCGAAGGCTTCCTTCAGCCAGAGATCATCCCACCAGGGCGGCGTGACGAGATTGCCAAACCACATATGCGCGATTTCATGCGCGTGGATTTCCTTCACGCTACGGATCAGTGACGGCCCGGCATTTGGCCCGACCAGGACGCGGCCTTCGCGGTAGGTGATGGCGGCGGCAAGCTCTGTGGCGCCGGACGGCCATTGCGGGGCGGCGATGATGTCGAGCTTCTCATAAGGATAAGGCTGGCCGAGCATCTCCTCGAAGACGCGCATCATTTCGGGCGTCAGGTCCAGCGCGAAGGCAAGCTCCTCCCCCTTCCCGGCGCGCGCATAGCCCGTCAGCGGCACTTCAAATCTGCGCACCGCATTGGGCGGCAAAGGCGGGCGGTCGACCTTGTCGAAATTGCCCACAGCGGTGGAGAGGAGATAGGTGGAGAGCGGACGGGTGGGCGCAAAACGGATCGTCTCGAAACCCTCCTGAGCGGGGACGCGGGAGACTTCCGGCGTGTTGGCAATCGCGTGCATGCCTTCGGGCACGGTGATCGTCATGTCGAAGGGCGCCTTGAGGCCCGGCTCGTCAAAGCCCGGCAGGAAGCGGCGGGCCTGAATGCTTTCGGACTTGGCGAGGGCATACCAGTTGCCCTGGGATTCGACGCGGAAGAGACCGGCAAGGCTGGTATCAAATGGGGCCGTGTAATCGATGGCGAGGGTGACGCGGCGGGCCTCCAGGCGGCGCGGGAAACCCACCCAGACAACGCCTGTATCGAGGATTTCTGCCCAGCTGGCTTCAACCGTTTCGCCCCCGGCCCTCGCCGTGACGCGGGAGACGTTCAGATCATCGCCGTGGAGCCAGATGCCGTTGGCGGCGGCCTGAAGCTCGACATCGATCTCCACATAGCCGGAGAAATGGGTTTCGCGGGGGTCAAGATCGAGCGCGACGCGGTAGGCCTTGGGACGGGCTGTGCCGGGGAGCCGGCCGCCAGGGGCGACCTTTTCCATATCGGCAGTCACCACCGGCTGGACGGGGACCGTCCAGACAGACCTTTGCGCGCAGGCCCCGAGAAGGATCAGGCCCGCCAATATCGCCACAGTCAGAAACCGCATGAACACTCCCCCGGCTGCTGGTGCGATAGGAATAGCGCATTGGGCGGGGGAGGAAAGCCTTGAGGTGGGATTTGGGGGTGTGGGGGGCGCGGCTATCGCGGCGCGATTTCCGGCATGACGGCGTGGAGAGATTTTGTTTGGGGCTCTGAGGCCCGGTCTTCACCTGCGGCGAAACCGGGATGACGGGGGGATGGGGCGCGGGCAAGCAACAGGCAGCACGATTGGCCGGACGCAGCTTGGGCTGGCCGGGTTATTTGGGTGAGTTCGGGATGGGATTAAAGCTAGGAAGTGTCGGCGATTGCCTGGAGGGCAGATGCCCCCTTCGTCAGGGCGCTTTGCGCCCTGCCACTTCCCCCGCAAGTGCGGGGGCAGAAAAGAGGTTGCGTTTCGGGGCAGACCTCAGCGGGCACGGCGCAGGACCAGGAAGGGTCGCTCCACGGTTTGCGTGTGGGGGCGAGTGGTCTGTAGGCGGAGGGGCTCGGGGCCGGGTCGCCGTAATAGGTGATTTCGATGCCGCCCCACCAGTAGACCGAGATGAGAGCTTCCTCGCTGCCCTGGGCGTCGATCCGGTCGAAGGCGCGGCGCAGTTGCCAGACGAGCACCCACCAGAACAGCGGATGGACGGCATCGAAATAGTCCGAAAAGCGCGGATGGTTACGGAGGCGGGCGAAGCGCGACATGGGGACGAGTATACGTCCGTGGCCGGAGGGGGTGGATAAGGATTGGGGGGAATTTTTGTAGGGGGTTGATTGGGATGGGGATTTTTGCGTCGGGGGCGTTTGGATTTGGGGGATAGGGCGGATGCCCTCACCTCCCATCGCTTTGCGATGGGCCCCTCCTCTCCCGGAGGGAGAGGGGTTTAGCGTTGTGCTTGCGGCGAAGTCCCAACCCCTCTCCCGCGAAGTGGGAGAGGAGGGGCCCGCGCCCGGAGGGCGGGTCGGTGAGAGCTTAGCTCACAGCTTCTTTTACGGCGTTTTCGTAAGCGTCCAGCGCGCTTAGCCATTCGGTTTCTGCTTTGGCAGCTTCAGCTTCGAGTTTGCCGCGTTCGACGGACAGCTCCGTGATCTTTTGCGGCGAGAGGCCGGATTTGGAGAGTTCCAGATCAATCGTCCTGATGCGGCCGTTTGCCTTTTCGTAGACCTTTTCGGCGGCGTCGGCCTTTTTCTTCAGCGGGGCGGCTGATTCGCGGGCCTGGGAGGCGCGGCGGCGTTGTTCGGCTTTGTCGATGGGGTCTTCGACCACGGCGGCGGCTGGGGCGGCAGGCTTGGACGAGTTGCCTTTGTCGCGGTCTGAACTCATGACGAGGGCGCGGTAATCGGAAAGGTCGCCAGCATAGGGCGCGACCTTGCCGTCTTTCACCAGCCAGAGCTGGTCGGCGGTGGCCTCGGCGAGGTAGACATCGTGCGTGATCAGAAGGACGGCGCCGGCGAAGTCGTTCAGCGCGTAGATCAGCGCTTCGCGGCTGTCGATATCCAAGTGAGACGTCGGCTCGTCGAGGATCAGAACCTGTGGCCGCGCAAGGCCGATGAGGCCCAGAATAAGACGGACTTTTTCGCCGCCTGAAAGTTTCTCGACCTTGGTTTCGACTTTCTCATGGGAGAAGCCGAGTTGCGCCGCGACCGAGCGCTGTTTGGCGACGGGGGTATCCTTTGGCAGCGCGCGCATGACGTGTTCGAGGACCGTGTCGCCGATGCTGAGTTCGTCGAGCTGGTCCTGCGAGAAGTAGCCGATCTCGACTTTCTTCGGCATCCGGCGCTTGCCCGAGAGCAGCGGCAGGCGCTCGGCAATGGATTTGACCAGCGTGGTCTTGCCCTGCCCGTTTGTGCCGATGATGGCGATACGGTCATCGGGATCAATGCGGAGTTTCACGCCCTTGAGAATGACCGCCTGCGGACCATAGCCCATCGAGGCGTCTTCGATTTCCAGGAGCGGCGGGGCGAGCATGGTTTCGGGCGCAGGGAAATTGAACGGCGCGGCGCGCTCTTCCAGGGGAATGGAAATTTCCTGCATCTTCTCCAGCATCTTGATGCGGCTCTGCGCCTGACGGGCCTTGGAGGCCTTGGCGCGGAAGCGGTCAACGAAGGATTGGAGGTGGGCGCGGTCCTTGTCCTGCTTGGTTTTCTGGCTTTCGAGCTGGGCGAGTTTGGCCGCGCGCAGTTTCAGCCAGTCATCATAGCCGCCCGGCGTGATCATCAGCTTACGGTGTTCCAGCGCCATCGTGTGGGTGACCGAGCGGTTGAGCATTTCGCGGTCATGGCTGACGATGAGGACGGTGTGGGGATACCGGCGCAGATACCCCTCGAGCCAGGCGGCGCCTTCAAGATCGAGATAGTTGGTCGGCTCGTCGAGCAGGAGCAGGTCTGGCTGGGCGAAGAGGGCGCCGGCGATGGCCGCGCGCATGCGCCAGCCGCCGGAGAATTCCCGGGTGGCGCGGGCGAGGTCTGCGGTCTGGAAGCCGAGGCCCATGAGGATTTCAGCCGCGCGCGGCTCGGCCGTCCAGGCGTCGATGTCGAGGAGGCGGGCGTGGATGTCGCCGATCCGGTCAGGGTCGGTCGCCGTTTCGGACTCCTGCATCAGGGCGTGGCGTTCGGCGTCTGCCTCCAGCACAACGTCGAGGATCGTCTGGTCAGTGGGGGCGACTTCCTGGGCGACCCAGCCGAGGCGGGCGCCGTTCTGCAGGCGGATGGGGCTGTCCTTGCCCGGGGAGGCGATTTCCTCGCGGATGAGGCGCAGGAGCGTCGACTTGCCCGTGCCATTGCGCCCGATGAGGCCGACTTTCCAGCCGGCAGCGACCCGCGCAGAGGCAGCATCAAAGAGCGGGCGGGCTTCGACCCGGTAATCGAGGTTTTTTATTTCCAACATGGCGGGTCACATACCCGGCCAGACTGAAAAATGCACCCGCCAAATGCGGCCTAGCGCACCTGCATGCAGGAGTATTTCAATTCCGCTGAGTTGAACTGGCACCGCGCGAGCAGCCCGCCCTTCTTCAGATAAACATATTCTCCGGTGACTCCGGCGATTTCAAACCCACTTTTCAGAAGTATTCCGGCTTCATTGGAGGGAAGCGATTCGTCTTTCACGGCAGGAGTGGCAACAGGCTCACTAACATCAGGAACAATCGCACATGCTGACAGGCTTACGAAAAGTACCGTTAAAAGTGGACCAACTCTAAGGGGCGAGTTCTCAAAACGTGCGCTCTTATGAAATAGATTCATTTTTTGTCTCCTTAGAACTGGATTATTCCAAATACAGCCCGTGAATAACCAACACTTAGTTCCAGCAGTTAGCCATACACTCATTGAAGCGACCGACCATTGTACTGACGCAAGTGCTATGAGCCGCTTCCGCGTCTATCTCATCAGGATCTTCAGCAAGCGAGACCAACCCTGCCACGCAGTCTGTAATAGCCTGTGTATGTCTGGTTTGACACGCAGCTACGCATTGCTGCCGTTCTTGTGGAGTTGGAAGTGGAGGTGTCTCGTCAATGCCAGCCGCGATGCTTTGCCAAAAGGGCGAACTACCGCCAACATTCCCCAAATTCCCGGTGCGATTGAGTTCGCGCATTGCTCGGCGTTCATATGAAAGCACCCACCGGTAAACTGACGTGCGGACGCAGTTCCAGAGAGTAAAGCCAAAGCAACCAAAACAACTGCGAAAATTCTTGTCATATCGGAACATCCATTTCCATCTACCGAAGAATCGTATCCCGCAACCGAGACTTGTCAACAGCGCACCCTAAGATTTTCGACAAGCTAATAAACGAAGCAAAAGCAGCCCGCTTTCCGCAAATGACCGCTCAGAATGACGCAGGCTGCTCGCTGGCCCTTTTTTTGTCATGGTGCAGTGCACAAATCTTTCGCATGACACGACGCGGCTTTTCCACCCGTCTGAACGCGGGAGATCATGTGTATCTGCGCCCCATCGGGCCCAGAGACCGGGCGCGTGAAGTGGATATTATCTCAAAGTTTTCAGAGCATTCGCGTTACTTACGCTTCTTTTCAGGCGCGCCGACCCTTCCCGACGCGGTGATTGACCGGCTGGTGGATGTGGACGGATTTAACCACATTGCCTGGGGCGCGCTGGACCTCGACACGGCCAAGGCGCCGTTGATGGGTGTTGTGCGCGCCGTGCGCCGGGGGGCGACATCTGAGGCCGATCTGGCGATGGGCGTGCTGGACGCGCATCATGGCAAGGGGCTGGCGCGGCTGTTGATGGCGGCGGTCGTCCATGACGCGCTGGCCGCCGGGATCACGCGGTTTACGGCCGAAACGCTCGCCGAAAATGGCGGGGCGCGGAAGCTGTTCAAGGCGATTGGCGGGAAAGCTGCGGGCCGGGACGGCAATGTGGTGCGTTTCGTGTTTGATGCCCGCGAGGTGGCCACGCGGCTGGCCGAGATCGGCGCAGGCGAGGCGATGGACGATCTGCGCGAGGCGCTCGGCGTCCATCCCCTGCCCCGCCGCAGGACAGCGGCGGCCTAAGCCGCGCCGTCGAGGATGTCCTTGAAGCCGCTGGGGGCGTGCTTGCCGAGGAAAAGCTGTTCATACGCGCCGACGCCGACCGAGACTTTGCCGTCTGCGCCTTTATGCGTGGCCCGGACGATTTCCTGGATGTGGAGATTTTCCATCTCGTTCCAGGGGGATTTGGCGACGTCGTAATCTTCGCGCGCGGTGACGAGCTGGTCGCCATGAAACACGCCGTGGCGGTATTTGGCGTGGTTGTAGCCGATGCCTTTCATCAGGAAGGTGCCCATTGGCTCATAGTCTACCGTATGCGGATTTCCCGACGGGTCTTTGGCCGTGAGGGTGGCGGACGCCATGCGGCGGGTGCCTTTGGCGTAGCGCACGTCCATGTTGACGTCGCCCAGATGCAGGCCTGCGCCCTGGGGCGCGCCATTGGGGCAGATGGAGGTGCGGGTGTTCCAGCTATCGCCGTGTTCGTCATGGTTGACGTGGTAGAACATCGAGAGGTCGGGGAAGTTTGTTGGTACCCAGATCCAGTAGAATTGCGGGGGCATGGGCGGATGCAGCGGCTGGGCGTCGGGCGCGCCGATGGGGCGCACGCCCCAGCTGCGGTCGCGCGTACCGGTGAAGTCGTCTGGCTTCACGGCGATTTCCTTGCCGTCGATGCGCAGCTTGCCCGACCAGCTGCCATTCTGGGTCATCCGGGTAAGGTCCATCATCATGCGCGGGCCGATGCGGCGGGTGAAGCGGGGCTCCTCGATCGGGAAGGCGCGGCCGGTGAACTCGACGTCGAGCGCGATGCCGTCGGTTTCTTCCAGCTTGAGGCGGATGCGCTTGAGCGGCTCAATCACGGTGACCGAGAGGCCGCCGACATAGGTGTCCATCCGCTCCATGTTCAGCGGGCGGGAGAAGAAGACCGAGGATTGTTTGCCATCGCGCAGGACCGAGACGGCGCCGTCGATGACGTTGAGATGCGGGTAGACGCCCATGGCGGCGGCGAAGAAGGTTTTGCCGTCGGCGCTGTAGCCGTTGAAGAAGAAGCGATCATAGAAATTGCGGTCAGAGCCGGAAAAGGCGACTGGCTCGGGCGTCTGGTGGATGGGGTATTCGTCTCCGGCAGTCAGCATGGGGGTAGTCCTTCCTCTGGGTGACCTCTTGGCGGGCGGGTCTCAGGGCGTAGGTTTGCGCGAGGCGGCGCGCGGATCAAGCGGTGCCGCGACGGGAGGGCGCGATGACAAAGTTCACTGCCGAAGAGGCAAATGCATTCCTGGCCAAGGCCTTTCCGGGGCGCGGGCACCAGAACCAGGTGCTGGTGATGGAGGCTGGCCGGGCGGTGATAAGGCTGGAGGCGGACGAGACGCATCTGCGGCCCGGGGGCTATATCTCCGGCCCGACGCAGATGAGCCTTTGCGATACGGCTGCCTATATGGCGATCATGACGCTGACCGGTTTTGAGCCGATGACGGTGACCAGCAATCTCAACATCAACTTCCTGCGACCCTGCATCGGCAAGGTGGTGATCGCCGAGGGGACGATCATGAAGATCGGCCAGGCGCTGGCGATCATCGAAGTGGATGTGCGCATTGAGCACGCTGACAAGCCTTCGAGCCACGCTATCGTGACCTATGCCCTTCCCCGGAAGGGCTGAGCTGTCACTGATCCTTGCGAAGGTTTACCATGAACCGGCTGATCCCTGCCGCCGCCCTGCTGGGCTTTGTTTCCGTTGCCCTCGGCGCGTTCGGCGCGCACGCGCTGGAGGGCGTGCTGACCGCTGAAGGCATCGAATGGTGGCAGACGGCAACGCTCTACGGGCTGACCCATTCGGCGGCCGCGCTGGCGGCGGGGCTTTCGGGCAGAGGCGGAAAGATTGCGGCGGGCGGCTGGCTGATCGTGGGCGGGGCGGTGATCTTTGCCGGCACGCTCTATGCGATGGCGCTGGGCGCGCCGCGCTGGTTTGGCGCGATCACGCCGGTGGGCGGCATCGGCATGCTCGCAGGCTGGATCATGATCGGGTGGGGCGGGCTTGCCTCAGCCAGCAGGCCTCAGGACGAGACGCCGTAAGAGCCGGTATAGCGCTCGGCAAGATCATCGGCGACGCGGCGGGCTTCATCAATGGCGGCTGCGAAGGCACCGATGTCGTTCTCGATGGGCGTTACGTCCATATCCGCCCGCGCAGAAACGATTTCGAGTGCCTCGAGGAAATTCCTGTGAGCCATCTGGGCACGGACGAGCGCGCGCTCATAGGCGATCACATCATTCCGGTTCGACGTGGAGCTCTTTGACCGGTCAAGTACCTGACGGGCTTCAAGGGTCACGTCTTCCAGCCCCTTGCGGGCCGATTCACTGTCAGCAGAAATCTTGGCAAGCACCAGAACTGGCGCGCGCGACCCGGCGCCGATATCAGACGCGTAAGCGGGGGGATGTTGTTCAGAAGCGCTCCGCCCGCGGATCAGAAGGTCTGCAAAGCCGGCAAGGCCTTTGTCAGCCTCGGCCCAGCCTTTGGCGGCGAGATGATCACAATAGGCGTCGGAGGTCTTGCGAAGCGCGGATTGGCTCTGGGTCAGCGCGGTCTCAACCGTCGCCTCTCCCGGTACTACCGAAACAGTTGCGCATCCCGCCAGAAGTCCTAGGGATACACAAACAAGAACACTACGCATCAATTGCCACCCGCCAGCAGCCTGTTTCCCCAAGTGTTGTTAACAGTATGGGTGTGGATAAAGGAAGTCCAGTCACGTCAGTCATTCTGGCTGACCATAAGTGAAGAGCGCATGAACAGACGTCAGTCCCGCCGTATATTGTATCACCGCCATGAACCGCATGCATCGGGACGCCTTCGTGTCTCGGATATACATGAAATCTACTGGGAGGAGTCCGGCAATCCAAAAGGTATCCCCGTGGTTGCGTTGCATGGTGGTCCTGGCGGCGGATCTAGCCCGGAAATGCGACGGTTTTTCGATCCAGACCGGTATCGGATTTTCCTGTTCGACCAGCGCGGCTGTGGCCGTTCGACGCCGCATTCGGAATTGCGGGAGAATACGACCTGGGATCTGGTGGCCGATATGGAGGCGCTCCGGAAACATGCCGGCGTCTCCAACTGGCTGGTATTTGGCGGCTCGTGGGGCTCTACGCTGGCGCTCGCCTATGGCGTCACCCACACGTCCAAAACGCTCGGCCTCGTCCTGCGCGGGATATTCCTTGTCAGCAAGGCGGAGATCGACTGGTTCTACCAGTCTGGCGCCAGCCGGCTCTTTCCCGATGCGTTCGATCAGTATGTGGCCCCGATCCCGCCCGAAGAACGCGGCGACCTGCTTCAGGCTTTCCACAAACGCCTGACGGGAAGCGATCCCAAGGCCCGCATAGAAGCGGCGCGGGCCTGGTCGCAATGGGAAGGCCAGACTCTTTCCATCAAGGGGCCGCTGACCACGCCGCCGCGTTTCAATGAGGACGACTTTGTTGACGCCTTCGCGCGGATCGAATGCCACTACTTCGTCAATGGCGGCTTCTTCGAGAAGGATAACTGGCTGCTGGAACAGGCAAAACTCAAGCTGGGCAAGGTGCCCGGCGTGATTGTCCACGGACGATATGATGTGGTGACCCCGCTCTCGACCGCCTGGGAACTGACCAAGGCGTGGCCGGCCGCGCAGCTGCATGTGGTGCCCGATGCGGGCCACTCCTCGATGGAGCCCGGCATCATCGACCGGCTGGTGCAGGCGACCGATGATTTTGCTGACAAGCTGGCTGCGCGCTTCAGGGTTTAGGGGCGGGGGTGACTGGAGGGCGGGTTTTGGCCCATTGTTGCCGATCGGCCTTGACCAACTTGAGTCTTCGGCTTTCCTCTGCTTTGGATCATCCGATAGCTAAGCAAGACTTCTCATGTAGCGTTGAAGAGTACGCCGGATATTCGTGATGGTTTCCAAGATTTTGATGCTTGTGGGAGTGGTCGCACTTGCGGCCTGCTATAAGGCGCCCGCTCACCTTTCAGCAGATGATTGTGAAATTGTGAAGGCCGCGTTGCCTGACTTTCACGCGTCTCCCGCAGAGACTCCGGTGGTAAACTACCTGTCCGACGCAGTTACTCCGCGCCAAGACCTTCCGCGGCTGTCTGTGATACTGGAAACGCGATTTGCTTTATGGGAAGTATCAGAAGATTGCCTGAATGATCGATCTGCGAATAGCTGTTTGAAGTTGATTCAAGAACACCAACTTGACCCAAAGGACTGGCCAGAAGATGCCGCAACCGGCGCTGATGGTACTCTGACTCAGTGTCAATCTATAGACTTCGGGCCCGAGATAACGAAGTTGGATTGGCAAAGCCTGACAGGACAAACGGTGACCCCCAACGTTTCACCGTTGAATCTGTTTGAGATCGAACGAATCATAACCTCAACAGACGGCTTGCGAGCTATTGTAACGATGCAATACACATGCGGTGGGCTTTGCGCCGAAGGCTACAGTCTTCTCTTGGAGAAGAGTTCCAGCGGATGGAAAGTCATTGGAAAACAGCCCCATTGGGTATCCTAGGCAGGCAAGTTGGAGCATTTGCGGCAAATCACATTCGATTGCGTCTGCGCCGAAAGACTTGTCGAAATTTTTGCCCTTGTGTCCGCTATCGGCGATTAGCTGCCTCTCACCGTGGCTTAAAAACCGGGCCCATCCTCCGCAGGAGGACAGGCCCAGTTGAAACGTAACTACTCCTGCCCCGCCAGATCGTAGTTCGGGCCGAGCAGGGCTTCGAGCACGCCGGGCAGCTGGACGTGGTACTGGTCCTGGATCTTGTCGAGGAAGCCGAACACCAGGACGAGGCCGATAAAGGGCGGCACGAACCAGCGGATCAGGAACCGCCAGACATTCATGACGGTGCCCTCGCCAAGTTCGGAGGTCAGCATCTCGCGGCTGAGAATCCAGCCGGCGAAGATGGCGGCCAGGAAACCGCCGAGCGGGAGCAGCAGGCCCTCGGTCATGAAGTCCATGAAGTCGAGATATTCGAGCGAGAAGACATAGGCCGCCCCGACCATGAAGAGCACAAAGCCGACGCCGGACGCGGCGCCGATACGCGTCACGCCCTGACGCTCTTCGAGCCAGGACACGCCCACTTCCATCAGCGAGATGGATGAGGTGAACGCGGCAAACAGCGCCAGCGAGAAGAAGATGATCGCGAAGATGCTGCCGCCGGGAATGGCTTCGAAGGCAACGGGCATGGAGACGAAGAACAGGCTGGGGCCTGCCGCTTCATTGAGGCCGGCGGCAAACACGATCGGGAAGATCGCAAAACCGGCAATCAGGGCGACGAAGGTATCCGAGCCGACGACGATGGCGGAGGATTTTGGAATATCCGTCTTGCGGTCAAGATACGCGCCATAGGTGATCATCAGGCCGACGCCAACACCGATCGAGAAGAAGGCCTGGCCGAGCGCGGCGAGGAATGTCTTGAAGCCGACATCCTCCCATTTGGGTTCAAAGATGAAGGCCACTGTTCGCGCGACATCCCCATTGGCGAGCGAGAAGCCGACCACGACCAGAACCATGACGAAGAAGAGCGGCATCAGGATGGTCGCCGCGCGCTCCAGCCCGGCTTTCACCCCGCGGCCCACCACGATCACGTTCGCAACGATGAACAGGCCGAGCAGCATCAGGATGTACCATTTCGAGTTCAGGGGGTGTTCCCCCTGCCCGATGGTGTTGAGGAAGTTCTGGCCCGACTCCTCTGCGGTTGTGCCGTGTAGATTGCCGCCGATCGCCTGGATCACATACGCCATCAGCCAGGCCGAGATAACCATATAGAAGGTGAGAATGAAGAATGCGGTCAGCGAGCCGATCCAGCTGACGATGCCCCAGTTCTGGCTCTTGCTTTCGGCACGGGCGAGCGACTGGACGCCTTCGATGGCCGACATGCCGGATTTCCGGCCCATCGAATATTCCGCCATCAGGAGCGGCAGAGCGATGAGCGCCACACACAGAATGTAGATGACGATGAAAGCACCGCCGCCATTCTCACCGGCCGTGTATGGAAAGCGCCAGAAGTTACCAAGGCCTACGGCCGATCCGACCGACGCCATGATGAAGCCAAATCGCGAACTGAACGTTTCCGTCTTACGGCCAATATCTGCCATGAATCCCGCTCCCCAGAGGCAATGTTTGGCGGAACCGTAGCGAGGCGTGGATAGAAATCAACGTAAATGGCCAGTTTGTTGGATCAGAACAGGCCACGAATGTTGAGTTTCTCGTCCCGGTGAAGGTGTGCCGACAGGATCACCCCGAAACAGGCCATAACGGTAAGCAGCGCGGTGCCCCCATAGGAGATGAACGGCAGCGGCATGCCAACCACGGGCAGAAGGCCGATTACCATGCTGATATTGAAGACGGCGAAGAAAGCGATGGTGGACGCCGCGCCGCATATGGCCAGGCGCCCGAACCAGCTGCGGCAGCGCATGGCAGCCAGGAACGACCAGACCAGCAGGAACGCAAAGGCAGATAACAGCGCAACCGCTCCGATGAAGCCAAACTCTTCTGCAATGACGGTCAGGATGAAATCGGTGTGCTGTTCGGGCACGTAATCCTGTTGTGACTGAATGCCCTGGAGATAGCCCCGCCCGCTGAGCCCGCCGGCGCCAATGGCAATCTTGGCCTGTTCGATCTGGTAACTCTCGCCAAGCCCGTTGGTGGAACTGCCCGTCAGGCCCGCGATGAACGTATCGACCCTTTCGCGCTGATAGGGCTCCAGCACGAAAAGGTAGACCGCGGGCACGGCGGCGACACCCAGAGCAATAACAGGCAGGATGATCCGCATCGACAGGCCGGCAAAGAAGATCATCACACAGCCCGAACACACCAGGGCAAGGGTCGTCCCCAGGTCAGGCTGCTTGAACACGAGCGCAGCCGGAATCAGGATAATCACCAGCGCGCCGATATGTACCTGGAATCCGGGCACGTTATTGGTCGTGTTGAGCGCTGTCTGGTAATAGCGTGCCAGGGCGATGGTGATCGCGAGCTTTGCAAACTCCGAAGGCTGGACCAGCACGCCGCCAATATTCAGCCAGCGTTGCGCCCCCCCGCCCATCGAGCCGAACTGATCGACCAGGATGAGCAGTACCACCGTGGCCAGATAAGCCGGAAAAGCGAGCGCCGCCCAGACCTTGAGCGGGGTCAGCGCCAGGACGATCATCACGGCAAAGGCAATTCCAAAGCGGATAAGGTGGTTGCGCCAGAGGTCTGCTTCATGGGGCGAAGGCATCTGGTTCACCGGATCCCATGCGGTCGAGAACAGCATGGCTGCTCCGGTCAGCGACATCGCCGAGATGACAAGGATAACGCCCCAGGGCAGGCGCGCGATCTGGGAGAGCGCGCCCCCCGCCCCAGCGAACTGGAGCGAGTCCGAGGCGGTGCGTGTGCGCGCCTCGCCGCGGGTGAACCCGGTGAAGCCATCCCGGCTCATGCAGGATCTCCCGTTTCGGGGGCGGCGGTATTATCGGCCCGCCGGGCAAAGCTGGGCGTGCGGCCACTGTCCATCCGGATGGCGGCCGCAAGAATGTCACGCGCCACCGGCGCTGCCGTGCGCGAGCCGCCTTCACCATGTTCGACGATGACGGAGATGGCGTATTTCGGATTGTCGGCCGGGGCATATGCAACGAACAGGGCATGGTCGCGCAGTTCGCGGGCAATCGCGTCACCGCCGCGAACACCGGTTGCGCGCTCTGCGGTCGTGATACGGCGCACCTGCGCTGTGCCTGTCTTGCCAGCGAGGCGCGGGCCACCGAGGCCGAGATCGCCGGAACGGTAAGCGGTGCCGCCCCCTTCGGACGTGACCCCGAACATACCAGCCTTCATCCGCTCCATGATCGCCGGATCAAGCGGATCATCGAGCAATGCGTCATCTTCATCATTCGGGCCGAGCCCGATCATCCGGGGACGGATCGGCGCACCGGTCGCCGCAATCCGCGCGGTCATCAGGGCAAGTTGCAGCGGCGTGGTGCCAAGCTGGCCCTGCCCGATGCCGAAGTTCAGCGTTTCACCCTCAAACCAGGGCTCGCCGCGCGCTTTCTGTTTCCAGGCAGGATCGGGCACGAGGCCTCCGCGAGCCCCTGTCATGCCGAGCACCCAAGTATGGCCGAAACCGAATTTGCGGGAGACTTCTGCGATCTTCTCCACGCCCGCGCGCCGCGCGATCTCGTAGAAATACACATCGCACGACTGCTTGATGGCATTGTGCATATTCATGGCGCCGTGGCCGGGACGTTTCCAGCAGTGCCATGTGCGGTTGCCGAAACGATAATGGCCGGGGCAGCGGATATGATCTTCGGGCTTGATGACCCCGGCCTCAAGGGCCGCAGTTGCCACAACCATCTTGAAGGTCGAACCTGGCGGATAGACCCCGCCATGTGCGCGCGGATAGAGCGGTGAGCGCGGATCATCCCGCAGCAGCGCATAGTCTGAACCGGAAATGCCGTTGACGAACCCGTTGGGATCAAAGGCCGGCGTAGACACCATCGCGAGTACGTCGCCATTTTCGATATCGATGACAACCGCGGCGCCACTTTCGCCTTCAAACCGGTCAATCGCGATGCGTTGAAGCTCCGCGTCGATGGTGATGAAAAGATCCTTACCCGGAACAGCAGCCTGTTTCGGATCCTGGGTCAGTTCCCAGAGCGGGCGCCCATGTGCGTTGGCCACAACCCGGCGGCGGCCGGGGCGGCCGCGCAGCCAGTCCTCGGCAAAACGCTCCATCCCCTGACGGCCTGTCCGCATATCCGGATGGCGGAACATCTCCTGATATATACGTTGATCTTCGGGCGCGAGCCCGGTTGTCAGGCGGTCAAGATCCTCGCCGCTGGCGCGCGCGACATAGCCCAGAACATGGCCGAAATCCCGCCCGCGCGGATAAGAACGCGTCGAAGCCATCTGGACGTCAACGCCCTCCATCTCCACGGCATGCACCTGCATCCGGGAAAATTCCTCGAAGGTCAGTTCCTGAGCAACGATCACCGGCAGGAACGCCGCGTTGCGCCGGCGGGCGTTGCGGATATCTTCAAGCAGGCGTTCACGGCGGGCTTCGGGAAGGCTGATGAGATCCGAAATCCGGTTGAGCACGTCCGCCGGATTCTTCATCTGTTCGGGGATGACCGAAACACGCCCCGCCTGACGCTGGGAGGCCAGGGGCCGGCCGAACCGGTCAAGTATCTGCCCGCGCTCGGGCGGCGCCATGACCAGCTTCACATGGTTGGCTTCCGCCAGGCCCTGATAGCGTTCGGCGTCGAGAAACTGCAATTGGAAAAACCGGGCGACGAGACCGGCCCAGACAAGTCCGCCCGCCCCGGCCGCAAGGAACATGCGGCGGTCAAACATGTCATCGGCGTTTCTGTTTTTCCGGCTCATGTCGCTTGCCCTGGTGCTTCGCCCGGCCTCCGCCCCAGATCGAACATGCGGTATCCGACAAGATACACAAGCCCGGTCGTGATGATCGAAGCTAAAATCGGAGTCGAGCGAACAAGATGATCGCTCGTGATACTGGCAAAGATCCAGATCAGAACCAGCGCAATCAGCAGCATCACGACAGGCCCGAGAATTGCGACAAGCGCGTCGCGCATTCCGTCAGTCTGCTGGGTTATCGCCGAACTCAGTCCGTAAACGGCGAGGTTTATGACCGCAAAACAGCCAAGCGGCGCGTTCGAGACAATATCCTGCATCAGCCCAAACAGCAGCAACAGGATCATCGGCCGAATGGAGAGGCCCACCCTGCCCCAGCCCATTGCGCCCCAGAGCGCGCCAAAGGGCCAGGCAATTGCAATTCCGAAAAGCTCCCGCGGCAGCATGCCGATCGCGCCTGTGAGCACGATGAAGAAAGCCCCGAATGCCAGACGTGCGCTCGGCGCCGTCTGGCTCCACAGGGATTTCTTCCGCCGTCTGAGTTTGCCGCTGGCCATGCCTATTGCGCCCCCTGGGGCAGACCCGCCGCGCTCTCGGCTGGCGGCACATCCTGCACGGCAGGCGGCTCGTCAACCGGCATGGGGATCACAGGCGGCTGGATCATGCGCACATAGGTGCCGCCATGATCGCGCATTGCCAGGCGCACACGCCACCCGCTCGTGTCCTTGCGGGCAGAGCCGACAACCAGCCCGCGCGGATAGGCGCCACCATCCCCGGAGGTCAGGATGCGCTCGCCCTCAACGAAGTTTGCGTCTTCGGGCAGGTCGCTCAGGCGTCCGGCTTCCCGGTCCTGACCATACATGATGGCCCGCACGCCGCTGACCTCACCGAGAACCGGCAGGCGGCTGGAATAATCGCTGATAAGCAGGATGCGCGAGGAACGCTCGCCCAGATGAACGACCCGTCCGACGAGCCCGCCTTCATTCACCGCAACGGCGCCCGGCTCAACCCCCTGTAACCGGCCAGCATTGGCCAGCAGCGTCTGGGAGAAAGGCCCGTCAACCTCGGTGGTCACCCGCGCGGTCACCCCCTTCTCCGGGGGCTCGCCCATCAGGTTGAGGATACGCTCATAGGCTTCGAGCCGGTCGGCCATCGAGATGGCGGCGGCTTTATACCGGGCAAGATCGCGCACTTCATTCTCAAGCTCGCGGATGCGGCGTTCGCGCTCGGCCTGGCCAGTCATGCGCGCCCACAGGCTGATTTCGCTGGGCGCGCGCAGACGGTCGCTGACGGTTGTGCGCGCCGGAACGAAAAACGCTGAAATCTGCGGTGCAGACTGGGCAACAACCAGCGCCAGCGCCGCCATCATCAAGATGCCAAGCACCAGCCTGCGCGCCCCGCGGGCCGCAGTTTTCTGACCTGAAGGTCCGAAGCGCGCCATTTATTCTGGCTCCCTCGCCGTCCGCGCTGCCAGCGACTCAGACTTCCGGGCAGAGGACGCTTTTCATTTTTGAATAATTTTCGAGGACATGACCACACCCGTTGACCACACATTTCAGCGGATCATCGGCGATCATCACAGGCAATTGGGCCTGATTGCGAATTACCACGTCGAGATTGCGCAGCAGCGCGCCCCCGCCGGTCAGCACGATGCCCCGGTCGACAATGTCGGCCGCCAGCTCTGGCGGCATGGCTTCGAGCGCGATTTTCACGGCGTCCACGATGTCAGTGACAGGCTCTTTCAGAGCTTCGGCGATCATCGCTTCAGTAATTTCGGTTTCTTTCGGTACGCCGTCCAGCGTGCCACGGCCACGTACGGTGAGGGCCATGCCCGTGCCGTTTTCAGGCGGCATGGCGGTGCCGATTTCTTTCTTGATCCGCTCGGCAGACATTTCGCCGATGAGGATTTTCTGCTCGCGGCGCAGATAATTGACGATGGCCTGGTCCATCTTGTCACCGCCGACGCGCACCGAGCGCGAATAGACGATGCCGCCCAGCGACAGGACCGCGACTTCCGAGGTGCCCCCACCGATATCAACGACCATCGAGCCGGCCGGATCATCAATTGGCAGGCCGGCGCCGATGGCAGCGGCCATAGGCTCTTCGATCAGCTCGACATGACGCGCACCTGCGGCCAGGGCGGACTGGTGGATGGCGCGGCGCTCAACGCTGGTGGCGGAGCTGGGCACGCAGATGATGATAAGGGGGGAGACAAACGCCCGGCGGTTGTGAACCTTCCGGATGAAATGCTTGATCATTTCCTCGGCGACTTCGAAATCTGCGATCACCCCGTCGCGCATGGGGCGGATGGCCTCCATGTTCACGGGCGTTTTGCCGAGCATGTTCTTTGCCTGCTCGCCGACCGCATAGACGATCTTGCGGCCGCCCTGGGTCATGTAAGCGACAACGGACGGCTCATCGAGCTGGACGCCCTGACCCTTGACATAGACAAGGGTATTCGCGGTCCCGAGGTCGATGGCCATGTCTGTGGACAACAGGCCGAGGAGGCTACCGATCATGCTAATCTCAAGCTCTTTCTGAAACGGTCCGGATCGTTCCGTCCGACAATACGCGCATTCCTGATATCAGCCCCATACACCATCTGCCGTTAACGCCGCTTTAAAGCAAGGTCCGCTCGTCATATAATCGGAACGGGCCGTTCCTTTAGTCCGGATCTGCTGATTCTAAAGGCGGAAAGCCCTGATAGGCCGGCTGCTTCTATCGTAAGCACGGTACGCTGCGTACACGAAAAGTAAACAGGCGGGCCCAATTTATTAACCTTTGCCGCACATATATTCGATTGGCAGTTTTCTGTAGAGTGCCGCTCAGGCCTTGGTCACAAAAGTCGCGATGACTTTCTTGCGCCCGGTCTTGTCGAAATCGACGGTCAGCTTGTTGCCTTCGGAGAAGGCGACGCGGCCATAGCCGAACTTGTCATGGAAGACGCGGGCGCCGGTGGTGAAACCGGAGGTGCCCGACGCGGTGGCGGTGAGGCCTGCGGCATCGCGGGGCGGAGCGCCAGTGGGGCGGCCGGCATTTTCCTTCAGCCGCTTCCAGCCGGGGCTTTGATAATCAGAGCGCTCGCCCAGATCCTCGACGGTGCCGGTGAAGGCGTCGGCGCTGGCGGGCAGGCCGGAATAGCCGGTCTCGGAGACGGCATCGACATGTTCGGGCGGCAGCTCGTCAATGAAGCGGCTGGGCATCACCGCCTGCCAGCGGCCATATATCTGCCGGTTGGCAACGAAGGAGATGTAGCAACGCTCCCGCGCGCGGGTGATGCCGACATAGGCAAGGCGCCGCTCTTCCTCGAGGCCCTTGAGGCCGCTTTCATCCAGGCTGCGGCGGGAGGGGAAGACTTCCTCCTCCCAGCCGGGGAGGAACACCACAGGCCATTCAAGGCCCTTGGCGGCGTGGAGCGTCAGGATCTGCACCTGATCCTCGCCGTTTCCCCCGGCCGAGGCATCCATCACCAGCTCCACATGTTCCAGGAAGCCGGGAAGCGTATCGAACTCACCCATCGCGCGGATGAGTTCCTTGAGGTTGTCGAGCCGGCCCTGCGCCTGCGGGCTGCGATCCTTTTGCAGCATGTCGGTATAGCCGGACTCTTCGAGGATCATCTCGGCAAGTTCGGTATGGGGCATGCCGCCAGCGAGCTTGCCGCGCCAGAGATTGATCTGGTCGATGAACATTTTCAGTCCGGAGAGTGCCTTGCCAGCCAAGAGCCGCTGCTCAACGACTATCTGGCCTGCCGACATCATGGGAATGCGATCTGGCGCGTAAGGCTGCTCAAGCTCTACATTGAGGCCCGTTTCTAAATCGAGCCATAGCTCTTCTGGCCCGCCGAGGGTGGCGGGCGGCGGCGGATTTGCGGCGATAGAAGCAATAGTCTGAAGCGCTTTATCGCCCAATCCGCGCTTGGGCTCGTTGACGACGCGCTCAAAGGCGAGATCATCATCGGGGGAGCGGATGAGGCGCAGATACGCCATCGCGTCGCGGATCTCGGCGCGCTCGAAGAAGCGCGGGCCGCCGATGAC
>JBKBIZ010000051.1:0-20804 GCA_046293975.1 Hyphomonas sp.
GAGACGTGGCGCTCTCTTACGCCAGCGATCTTGCTGAACAAGCGATCAAGCATCAAATCCGAGAAGCTGAAGACAACATCTACCACAAGGGCTTTGACGTCGATGTGATAGCAGAGCTACGAAATGGAAAACCGATCACCTACCGTGTCACGCACCTGCACGGCGTATTTGATCTGCCCAGAGATCAAGACGATTGACTTTCAGCGCCTCAGAGCATTGCAACAAAAAAGCCGCTGAGAACCCACCTCTGCTAATTTTGTTCTCCAGCCCCCGAGCGCTTACCTCTATGCCCATGGCTTTCAGCTTTGCAAGCTTCAAGTCATCATCGCCGTTCGCGCGCGAGAAGGCCGCACACTGACGACCGTTGCCGCTTCAGAAGCAGAAGGCGTTGCGTTTGTTCGCGCGAACGTCGCTGCGGGCTCTACCGTCCCCGCTGATGAGGCTTCGCATTGGGACAAGCTTGCCGCTCACTTCCCCATAAAGCGGATCAATCACCAACAGGCTTACTCAAAAGACGGCGCCTGCACCAACCAGGCTGAGAGTTTCTTCAGCCGCGTCCGCCGCGCTGAAATCGGCACACACCACCACATCGCGGGCAAGTACCTCTCTGCCTACGCAACAGAGCTTGCATGGCGCGAGGACGCCTGCCGCGCGTCCAACGGCAACCAGTTTGCGGTGCTGGTCAGCGCGGCTGCGATGGCACCAAAGTCTCCGGCATGGTGCGCGTACTGGCAGCGGAAGGCTTAAGTCTCGCCGCCACCAGCGCCTACTCGGCGGCTAGCCTTCTTGCGGATCATATCTAACCAATCAGTGAGATCTTCGAACTCTCGCTGCGAAATCTGCTCTGGGATCATCGCAGAGGCGTAGCCGCCAACTAATGGTAAATGGTCCGCAGTTCCGGATTGCGGCTGGCGCACCGCAATACCAGCGCCCACCGCTCCCACAGCACGAGCTGGCGCATCTAAATGGACGTCCACGCCGTTCTCCTCAATCACTTGTTCTGATTGGGATTCTGCACCTGCTACCAGCCAACGTCCATGACGATCACATACGCCCGCATTCTGCAGGTACTCGTATGAATCCATAAACGATCTAACTGCAGGAGGAATGGCCGCGTCCGTAAAACCCTCCTTGAGCAAAAGAGAGCGCAGAGCGGATTCGGAGGGCAATCCATCAGGGAACTTCTCTCTAATCCTTTGAAATAACTCTGGATCTTGAATGGCATCGCGCAATGCCTGCCTCTTTTCCTCAGCATCGTCAGGATGAAGAATGCTGAGCGCGCGCCGCGAAACCCGCACTTCATTCTTTCCAGATTTTTCCAGCAATCCAAATTGTATGAGGTTCGATAGGATTTTCGCCGATTGACCAGTAATTCCAGAATAGCCCATGGCTTGGGCCGCAACTTCTCTATCGACTGGATTTGTCCGTTCAGACTTGAACAATTTTTCTGCTAAATCAATGCATTGACCAAGCGGGCTGCTTGGGTAGCTTGGGCTTCTCATTCGAATAGACATTACCGCCTCCATGACTTACTTACTGCTCTTACCATATTTATACTGGAAATACAGCTATCACAAATTATGCTGTCGATACGCCGTAACGAATGCGATGGCGCTTGACGGACGCTCATCGCTGAATAAAGTTAACTGCGGCTCCCGAATCGGGGCCGCAGGTCAACATGAAGGTTCGGAATGGAGCCCATATGACGACCGCTTCCTGGTGCTTCCGGGTCTAGCCACCCGTTCGCGTCAGCAGTCGCCACTAGGGCGGCAGGGGTCGGGGCCTTGTGCCCCGGCTCCACCCGCTCTGAGAATGGCCTCAGAGCGCAACAGATGACCGCTCAGCGGACATCACAGTGCAGTACGTTGTATGTGATTCATTCCTACGAATCCGTCAACCCGCTGATCGGTCGCAGCCTTCAGAAAGGAAGGTTATGCAAGACCGCAAGGTGACGCCGGACATGGTTCCGGTGATTAAGTTGGCCCGGGGGCGGAAGTACAACTACGCGCGTATCGCGTCGTACTTCCAGATCAACCAGGGCCGGATTGCTGACGTGATGAAGGGGCGCCTGTTCCCCGACATTCCGCCTGCAAGTGACCTGCCCTCGGACTTCCCGACGGCATAAGCAACCGGAAGGGCGGCGCATATTGCCGCCCTTCTTCTTTCCGGCATCATGTACCAGGCGTATGCTGTAGATCATCCAGAGCCCGAAGGCTGGGCTGGGTTCTACGCTCGCAAAGATGCCTATCTTGAATCTCTGAGGAATAGGCGCTGAGGGCGTGATCGGGCTGAAAGCTAGATAAAAGGCCTGCCATACGGCAGCGGTCATGTGGCTGATATAGCGAGGGATTATCGTCTAGCATGGTCCTGAAATGCCCGCTCGGCCGCGCCACTATCCTGTCTCTTCAACGCCTTACTGCATGGCGCCGTAGATAGGAGGACCGATCCCCCGCATCGCTCCCCATGCGGACGACGTTCGCTTTCAGGAGCTCAACACAGAAGCCGAAGGCGGTGACAAGACTGGCGCTTTCATGTCGACGACCGAATCTAGTGGCAGCGCAGCTGCAGATCAAGGCATCTCCGATTCGAGATCACCCGACATCCATCCCCATCGCACTGGCGACCATGCCTGCCACATCGTTTGCCGCCCGGCGCGCGCTGTCATTGGCGAGGTGCGCGTAGCGCTGGGTCGTCGAGACATCCTTGTGGCCGAGCAGTGCGCCGATCACGGGCAGCGACAATCCGGCGGCGACACCGAAACTCGCAAAGCTGTGGCGCAGGTCATGGATGCGCACGTCCTCGATGCCGGCTTCCTTCCGGATCGCGCGCCAGTCTTTCTGGATCCCCTGAAACGCGGATGCGCCGGTCGCGGAGGGAAAGACCCAGGTCCTGTGCTCTCTTGGCCAGTCCCGAAGGAACTGGAGCGCGACGCCGGACAAGGGCCGAATGGACTTTCCGGTCTTGCTCTTGTCAAGCCGCAGGAAGCCCTGGTCAAAATCAACCTGTGACCATTTCAGGCCGGTGATCTCGCTGCTCCGGGCACCGGTCAGGGTCAGCATGCGGATGACCCCTACCCCCATTCTGGACTTGCCCAGCCTGTCCCAGCGGTCGAGCACTTCCCCGAGCCGTCTTGCTTCGTCCCGCGTGAGGAACCGCTCGCACTTGTTGCTCGGCTGAACCTTCACGCCCCGGCATGGATTGCGCGAGATCAGCTCATGATCCTCGGCGTGCGCAAAGACGCTGGAGAGGACCCGGATCGCCCGTGCAGCTGTCCCGGCCCCGCCCGACGCATTGCGCACGCCGCGCGCCTTCGTCTTCTTCTTCGAAGCCGTCCGGCCGGACGCGATCGTGTCGCGAAGTATCTCGATGTCGGCCTTGGTCACTCTCGAGAGTCTTTTCGTGCCGAGCACGGGCCGGACATGAATTTCGAGCCGGTCGACATCCACCTTGATGTTGGCGGGCGTTCGCGGGGCACCGGTTCGTCGGTTCATGGGAGCAGCCTCTTTGACCCACATGTCGATCGCGTCATTGACGCTGAGTTCGCTGCGCCGCTTTTCAGCGATCTCCTCGACCAGGTCCTCGGCGAAGGCGGCCTTGCCGAGATACTGCGCGGCGCGGAGTTTTGCGGCCACCAGTTTCAGATTTGAAACCTTGCCGATGGTGACGCGCCGCTGCTGCGCTTCCCTGCCCTTGCCGACCCGGTACTGGACGATCCAGGACTTCACGCCGGTGGGGCGGACGCGGACGCCGAAGCCCTTAGTATTCTCATCCCAAAGGAAATATTCGGTCTCGCCGACCTTCGCATTATCGACAATTGTAGCGGTCAATCTGAGGGTTATCGACTTCATGGCGGACCTTGGGATCGCATAGGCAGGGGTCAAATCTGGAAGCACGGTGGAAGCACCGTTTTCAAAATGTGCCGCAACCTTGGGATTAAGTCAACAAACGCACAAGTCCAACAGCACCCTGTTATATAACGACTTAAATCAATTTAGCGCAAAACCGATCAAATATGAACAAAGTACCCTTAAATTGACTCCGAAGGCAAAGGTCAGAGGTTCAAATCCTCTTGGGTGCACCATTTCTCTTCCTCCTATTCCCGCGCCGCGAGCCATTGGCGCTCATCGTTTTCCCCCTTAGGGTTTTCCCCTGATAATCAGGGAAGGAAACCATCATGGATCTCGGTCTCAAGGGCAAGAATGCCATCATCCTGGGCGGAACGCGTGGTATAGGCAGAGCGATTGCCGATACGCTGGCAAAGGAAGGCGCAAATGTCGCCGTTTGCGCGCGCAATGCCGATCAGGTTGCCGCGGCCGTTGCCGATCTCAAGGCGTCCGGTGTCAACGCAACGGGCGCTTCGGTGGACGTGACCGACGGCCCTGCCCTCAAAAAATGGATTGCCGAAGCGGCCGCCACGCTCGGCGGTCTCGACATCCTCGTCTCCAACGCCGGCGCGATGGCGCAGGGCAATGACGTCTCCGCATGGGAACAGAATTTCCAGCTCGATGTGCTGGCCGCCGTGAACGCTTTTGACGCCGCCCAGCCCCTGCTCGGCAAAGCGGCCGAAGCTTCCGGGGATGCAGCCTTCGTCATCATCTCGTCGATCTCTGCCGCCCAGGCGGACCGCGGCGACTCCTATGGCCCGATCAAGGCCGCGCTGATCCACATGGCCAAAGGCCTTGCCCGCCAGCACGCCAAGGCTGGCATCCGCGTCAATGTCGTCTCTCCCGGCATGGTCTTTTTCGAGGGCGGCGTCTGGCACACGGTCAAGACCAATGCGCCCGATTTCTTTGCCCAGGCCAATGCCCGCAACCCGACCGGGCGCTGCGCCACGCCCCAGGAGATCGCGAACGCCGCCGTCTTCCTCGCCAGCCCCGCCTCCTCCTACACGACCGGAGCCAATCTGATCGTCGATGGGGCGGTCTCAAACCGCGTGAATTTCTAGGCAGGGCAGCCCCCCGCCTATTTCCGGAGAAGTGTTATGCATGATCCGCATTGCCCGCAGGCCCCGCCCGGTCTTTTCTGAGCGGCCCGCATCCCTATTTGCTGGGCAACACGCTGCGCGCCGTTCTGAAAGGTTCAGACCGGCAACAGGGAACAGGAGGGCAGCAGATGAGCAAGAAAGTTCTTGGCCGCTTCGGCAACAATCAGGGCCACTGGGTCGGCGACGGGTTTCCCGTACGTTCGCTGTTTTCCTATCATTCGCTGGGAGAGCATGCGAGCCCGTTCCTCCTCCTGGACTATGCCGGCCCGCACGTCTTTGAGCCCACAACCGCGCGCCGCGGCGTCGGCAAGCACCCCCATCGCGGGTTTGAAACCGTGTCCATCGTCTATGACGGCGAGGTTGAACACCGCGATTCGGCTGGCAATGGCGGTGTCATCGGCCCCGGTGATGTTCAGTGGATGACCGCCGCTGGCGGCATCATCCATGAAGAGTATCACTCGCCCGGCTTTGCAAAGGCAGGCGGTCCCTTCCGGATGGTTCAACTCTGGGTGAACCTTCCGTCCATAGACAAGATGGCTCCGGCAGGCTATCAGGGCATCGTCTCGGCAGACATCCCTGTGGTCGGCCTTCCCGAAGGCGCCGGCACAGCCCGTATCATCGCCGGAGACTTCGCCGGCACCAACGGCCCGGCGAAAACATTCTCACCGGTGAATGTCTGGGACATGCGCCTGAAGGCCGGCGCGCAGGTGATCCTTCCGCTCCCGGAAGGTCATACAAGCCTGCTCGTTGTCCTGAACGGTCACGTCACCGTCGGCGGGGCTCAGCCCCTGGGCGAGGCGGAAGTCCTGCTGCTCAGCCGCGAAGGCGGCGGCATAAACCTGCAGGCCGATGGCGACACAACGCTGCTCGTTCTGACAGGCGAGCCGCTGAACGAACCCATCGTCGGGCATGGCCCCTTCGTGATGAACACGGAGGCGGAGATCCATCAGGCCATTGACGATTTCAACATGGGCCGCTTCGAACGGCTCCCGGCCTGAAAAGCAATTGGCCCCCGGAGACGATCCGGGGGCCAGTCTTATTTCTCGCTCACTTGCCCGCCAGGTGCGATCGGCGCTTGAACGTCAGCGCCGTCTCCTGGACTGGCCGCCCCGACATATCCTCTGGCGTCGAATAGACCCGCACCGTCATGTCGTCTTCCTCAAGGCTCACATGCATGAAGCCCCAGACCGGCCCCATCGAAAAGGGATTGGCAAGGCCCGGATTGGCCGCCAGCTGGTTGGCCATGAATTTGGCATGCAGCGGGCGATATTTGGAGCCTGCCCCGGAAACAAGCGTCGGCAACACCGGCGCGCCCGAAACCCCCTCGTTGCGGCAATCGTCCGTATACACTTCCATCATGTGATCATCGCCCGAGATATAGGCGTCAGCATACTTGCAGACAGAGTTCATGTAGAGTGCGCGCAGCGAGTGCGCCTTCTCAAACTTGGTGCCTCCGCCCGACCATACCGCATGGTGGCCGATGACGATCTTCCAGTGCGCCTTCGACGCCTGTAGCGACTCCCCCAGCCATTCGACCATGCGCTTCTCGCCCTCGGTCGCCGGCCGCACGAAGTCATCCCATTCTTCCATCTTCCCGGTGCGGATCTCACGGCCTTCGCTGTCGAGTTTATCGTCGTGCACCGCCGTGCTCGCTAGCAGCATCTCCGTATCGATCACGAAGATCTCGACAAAGCCCTCCATCCCCGCCGGCACGGCGCGATAGAAGAAATCCGGCATCGTGAAATTCGGATGCTGCTGGAAATATTCCATCTGCGCGACCGTTGCCTCGCGCGAGACGCGCCAGTCATGATTGCCCATCATCGCGTAGATCGTGAAATTCTCCACGCCCTCGCCGAGCTTCCCATAGGGGCGGTCCAGCATGTCATGGAAACGCCGCTCATCGGAAATGCCATCCGCGCCCAACGTCGCGCCATCGGGATAAACATTGTCACCGAGCATCGTGGCAAAATCACAGCCCAGCGTGCGGCACACTTCATCGGCTGCAAACGCCACCGGATACATACCGCTCGCGTCGATATAGCCGCCCAGAGCCGATTCAAACACCCAGGGCGTCGGCCGGAAACCGGTCATGACCGGATTGCGCTCCAGCCAGTCTTCAGCCTGCGCGGCGAGATATTCGCTCAGTGTCCGGTAAGGCGTATCATCCTTATCAAGACGCTCATAGGACGGAATATAGCCCGTATCCCCCACAACCGCGAAACTGGCGCTGCGCCCGTTTGAGTTCCCATCTGCATTGGCCGGCCCCGAATGCGCACAAGCCGCCAGACTCAGCGCGCCGAGCGCCATCAAAAGGTGCCTGTACATTTGGATGTCCTTTGTCGTTTCCCGGGCTCCCGACCCGCGTTTAATGCAATCGGCCCCGGCCTTCTGCCGGGGCCTCTCACTGTAATCAAGCATGCCATTTCTCAGGCATCTTGCATATTTTCATGGTCAGCCAGCTGACCATTCCGGGCCTCAGTATTTGAGACGGGCACCCACAAAGGCCGTGCGGCCAAACCGTTCGCGCTCATACACGCGGCTGGTCGATCCGAAATAGCGCATACCCTCCGTGTCTGTCAGGTTCTTGGCCTCCAGATACATCTCGAAATTCGGTGTGAATTCGTAAGATGCGGAAAGGTCGAGCTGGTCGCGGCCCTCCCAATAAAGGTCGAGCCCTGCGTTTTCAAGGTCGAGCGCGTCTACATAATCGCCCCGGTCATTATAGGAGAGGCGCACGCTTGCCCGGTCAATCTCCCAGAAGACGGCGAGGTTTGCAACATAGTCGGACTGGCCTTGCAGAGGGGCTTTGGATCGGCCGCTGGTCGCCGCCGAGCCGAGCTTCACTTCTGAGTCCGTCAGGGTCAGGTTTGCGAGCAGGCCGAATGTTCCGGGAACAGCATCGAACCTGAAGTTCTGCTGCCAGTTGAACTCGACGCCCGCGATATACCCTTCATCAGAATTGCGGACCTCAGTGATCGTGGCCGGTTCGCCTTCAAAAACAGCGCCCGTGATACGGTTGGTGAAGGAGAAGTCCTCCAGCTGTTTGTAGAAGGCATTGACCGCAATGATCCCGAGGCTCGGGAGGTAATATTCCAGACCCGCATCAATATTGTTCGAGATCGTCGGCTTGAGGTCTGGATTGCCGCGGGAAACTGTCAGCGGCGGCGTGTCCCCGACAGAGATACGGGCGACGACATCTGGATAACTCGGACGGTTGATCCCGCGCGTAATGGCAAACCGGCCGATCAGATTGTCGTTGATCTCATGGCGCAAGGTCAGGTTCGGGAACACGGTCGTATAGTCGTTCGAATTGCTGACAGGCGTTCCTGTCTCGGTGACCGTATTCAGCCGGTAAGCCGTCGAGGCGAAATCCGTCTGCTCGACCCGCAGACCGGCAATGACTTCCGTCCGGCCCACAGTAAAGTCCGTCATACCATAGAGCGCCAGAATTTTTTCCTCAGCGGAAAAATCGGTCTCGATGGACTGGGCGTTCCGGCGATTGGCATCGCTTGAAAGCGCTGCATTGATGCTCGCCAGATACTGGTCAGCGAGACCGGGATTGAGTTTGAAACCAAGATTATAATCGAAGTTTGTGGACGCTTCGCCCGATTGAAGCTCGGCAAGTGTCTGCGTCGGCGCAAGCCCCGCAGCGCGTGAACGCCAGCGCTCTTCGTCACGGGTCACATCCCGGTCACGATAGGCCGCGCCGAAGCGGTGCTCGGCCGCATTTCCGAACAGGCTTCCCGGAACGGTGAAGTTTATCCGTCCAGCCACTTCATCCGTTTTCTGAGTTTCAGCCCGGCGGTCCAGCTGCCGGAAAGAGAAGGCCCCGAAGTTCAGATGCTCATTGGTATCGAACAGCGAGAAGGTGGGGTTCTTGGCATCGGTATAATCATAGCTGATCGTCGGGCGCAGGGACGAGCGGAACAGAAGCTGATCGCGCTGAGGATAGGACGATTCGGACGTGTTGAAGCTCAGCTGATAGTCCATCGTCATCATACTGAAGATGTTCTCGCCGCCCGCCGAGATTGTCTGAATCTCGTTCTGAACGGTGCGGTGACGCAGTTCCTTCTCGATCCGTGGGTTGACCCACGTGCCTGTTGCCTCGGTTGCGCCGGGCTGGAATGTGCCTTCGCTCAGCTGGAGGAGGAGCTGGTTGCGGTACTCGTCGTCCTCAAACTTCGAATAGGAACCGCGGACATAGTATTTCGCGATGTCGCTCGGGCGGAAATCGAAGGCGCCGGTATAGGACTGGCGCGTCCGCTTGGTGTCGTAATCTTTGAACAGCACCTGCTCGACGGCAAAGCCATCATCTTCGCTGATCCAGACATTCTCGATGTTATCGACGGACCTTTCGGCCACCGAATAGCTGGCCGAGGCAAGAAAGCCGAACTGTTCGGTTGAGCCAAATGTGTTGGAAGCCCGCAAGGAGCCCTTCTGGTCCGACTTGTCACCCATCTCGTTATGGCTGACGCCAGCATCGAGGGAGATGTGCGGGCCGCGGCGGTCGAAAGCGGAGCGGGTGACGAGGTTCACTGATCCGGCAATCGAATCGGCGTCCTGGCTCGGCAGAAGTGTCTTGGAAACTTCAATAGCGCTGACGATGTCGGAGGGAACCGTATCGAGATCAACCGCGCGTGTCGTTGCGTTCGGCGAGGCGACGGCCACGCCGTCCACTGTGATCGCGGTAAAGCTGGAGGGGGCGCCGCGAAGGTTGATCGTGCGGCCTTCGCCCTGGTCGCGCGAGATGGCAAAGCCCGGTACGCGCTGAAGCGCTTCGGCGACGTTATAATCCGGGAAGCGCCCGATCGCGTCAGAGGAGACGACTGAGGTGGTATTACCGGCCGTCCGTTGCTGGTTCAACGCGCGGGCCTGACCATCGAGGATTGAGCCCTGAACAATGACACGTTCAAGCTCACGTGTATCCTCGCCCAGGGTGACGATGATCGCAGATGGTTTGCCGGCAGCGATCTCCAACCGGCGCGTAGCACTTGGAAAACCAAGATACTCAATGCTGACAACCGCTTCTCCCGAAGGGATAGACGGAAAGGTAAATTCCCCCTGGCGGTCAGTGGCCGTTGACAAGCCAGTCGCCGGGACGCTCACCCGCGCGCCCGGAAGCGGCGCGCCATTTGCGTCAACGACGCGGCCGCTCAGGATTTCCTGCGCCGAGGCCGGCAAGGCAATGAAGCCAGCCGCCATCAGGCCAGACAAGGCAAGAAAGGAAACAGAATTTCGGACGGACATAAAGGCCCCTTAGTGGTCCAGGCTCGAAAGCCCCCATCGGCCTTCGATTGCTGAAGCGGCGCTTAATCGCGGTCTGCAAAGGTTTTGTTGCACTAAAAACAGAGTTTTTTGACGTGATTGCAGAGCAACAGTCCCAGGCACATTCCGACTGTCGCGGTGAGTTCGCCGCGAAGGAGGAGGTGCCCACCCATCTCCGGGAGCAAGCCAGGACAGAACAGGCCTCATCTCAGGACTGGTCGCTGATGTCCTTGGCGGGCGCGCTCTCGGCGGGGCCGCCGGCCACGGCCTTCGGGCGGCGGATAAATCCGGCGAGTCGCCCCCCTCCCCGGCGCATAAGGTCTGCCATCAAGGCGCGCGCGCCCGGGTCTTCCTCGCCGATGACAATTCCTACCGTGCCAACGCCGCCAGCATCATCAAGCGCGCAGACGACGATATCAACGTCCCCGATGGTGACCCGGTCACCCAATACGGGATTGCCGTCGAATGACCGGTCGAGGAACTGACCGGCGGTCATGCCGTCGCTCACATCCAGATCTTCGAGGCCGTACTGGCGGACGAGATCAGACATTTTCGTCGCCCCTTTGACACGAAACTGGATGTCAGAATCCGTCGTCATTTCATCCCAGGGGCTGGCATAAATTTGGTCGAGCAGGCGCACGCGCCGGGATGAGGCAAAGAGATAGACCTGGTCATTGGCCTGAAGCGGCCCGATCGTGTGAACCGAATAGGAGAGCCCATCGCGGATCACCATGACCGGCCGCGCCCAGCGCGGAACGCGCTCGCCTTTTGCAATCGCGCTGTCGGGATGGATCTTGTAGCCGACCAGCTCCATCTCCGTGGCCCCGCGCAGCTCCAGCTCCACCCGGTCGACCAGCCCCTGCTCGGATGGCAGGCTCATTTTCAACAGCTTCGCCGCCGGCTGAATGGTCCAGCCCTGAACCAGCAGCGAGACCATCACCATCACGAACACGACGTTGAAATAGAAACTGCCGTTCGCCAGGCCCGCCAGGCCTGGCAGGATCGCCAGCAGAATCGATACTGCCCCGCGCAGGCCGACCCAGCCGGTGAACAGGGTCTCCCGCGACCTGAAGTCAAACGGCAACAGGCAGAGCCACACCGCCAGTGGCCGAGCAATAAAGATAAGAATGCCCGCGAGAATCAAGGCCGGAATGAGAATGCGCGGAAACTCTGATGGTGTCGCGAGCAGGCCCAGCGCCAGAAACATCCCGATCTGAGACAGCCAGGTCATGCCCACCTGAAACCGGCGCAGGCGCTGGGCAAATTTAACCTTCCGGTTGCCTGCGACCACACCCGCCACATACGCCGCCAGGAAGCCGCTGCCGCCGAACAGCGCGCACACCGAAAAGACGACAAGCGCCAGAGCCAGACCCGAAATCGGATAGAGCCCCGGATCAAGGTTCACGAGCTTGTTGAGCATCCAGGAAATCGCGAAGCCACCAACAATGCCAAACAGGATACCAAGACCCATCTGCTGGACGAAGGTCAGCAACACTTCAAAGCCGAACAGCGCATCTGTGCTCGCATTGGCCGCGATCAATTCTATCAGCAGGATGGTCAGGAAGATCGCCATCGGGTCGTTCGCCCCGGATTCGATCTCCAGGGTGGCACCAACTTTCTCTCGCAGCCTTATCCCCCCCGCCCTGAGCAGGAAGAAGACCGCCGCCGCATCGGTTGACGCCACAATCGACCCAAGCAGGAAGGCTTCCAACCAGCCGATCCCGAACAGGAAATGCGCGGCCAGTCCTGTCAGTCCCGCTGTCAGAAGCACGCCAAATGTTGCCAGGCTGAGGGCCGGGGCCGCCGCCACGCGATAACTGCGCATCGGCGTCTCGAACCCGCTGTCAAACAGGATGATCGCCAGCGCCAGGGAGCCGATGAAATAGGCGGTCGCGCCGCTGTCAAACTGGATGCCCAGAAGTCCGTCTTCGCCCGCAAGCAGGCCGATCCCCAGAAACACGAGCAGCAAAGGAGCGCCGAAACGCTGCGACACCAGGCTCGTGAGAGCGGCTATGGCAACAAGTGACGAGCCGATCAGGATGGCAATGTTCACAGACTCAAACAGTGTCCGGACCTCCTCTTCCTTGTCGGGGCGGGCAAAAATGATTTTTTACAGGTTGCCTCGTAGCTAGGGGCTATGCCGCTAACGCGCTAGAGGCGAAGAAGATTTTCCTCATCACTACGGGAGTTTTGCAGTCCCGCCGTGCAAAAAGATCACGAAAACGTGAGAGAGTCTTAGACGGAATCTTTGCCCTCAACCGTTTAAGGAAGCGCACGGCCAGTTAACTGCAAATTACGCGACGTTGACTTGATCGGTAATGTTCTTCGTCTAGTTCGGATAAGATGTCTGAGAAAGTAGTTTCCCGATACGCGCGCCAGGCGGGCGCGGCGGCGCTCGCACTCATTGTCGCGGGCTGCGCTTCCGTGCCGGAAAGACCTGTGGACGATGCTCCCGTCGCAGCCGGGGAAACCTTCCGCGCCGGCGTCAGCACACAACCCGTTTCCTCCCAATGGTGGACAGGCTTCAGCGATCCCGTACTGACCGATCTGGTCAATACCTCCCTCCAGACCTCCCCCGCCCTCCGGGGCGCGGACTTCTCCGTCGCCGAAGCCGAGGCCGCCCTGCGCCTTGCCCTGCTCGGCGCCAGCCCCACCGCCTCCAGCCGCGCGGGGCTCACAGCCGCACGCCCGACCGGCACCACCGCCGACCGCGTCAATGTCAACGCCACCGGCACCCTGGCGGCCAGCTGGGAACTGGACGCTTTCGGTCGGATCGCGGCCCTCGTCGAGGCCGCCCGCTATGACGCCGCCACGGCGCGCGAGCTGCGCCGGGACATTGCCGTCACCCTCGCCTCCGAAACGGCGCTGTCCTACATAAACCTGCGCGGCGCCGAAGCCCGGCTGGAAGTCGCCCGCCGCAACGCCGAGACCCAGTCGGAAGGGCTCGATCTTGTCCGCACCCTCGTGGACAATGGCCGCGCCACCCAGCTCGACCTTGAACAGGCCCAGACCCAATACCGCACGACGCTGGCAAACCTGCCAGTCTATGAAGCTGACCGCGAAGCGGCCATCAGCCGCCTGGCCGCCCTCACCGCCGCCCCGGCCAGTTCCGCAGGCGCCCTCCTCCGGCAATTGGCGGCCAGCCCCGGCCTCATCCCGGCGCTGGATGCCCCCCTGACCGCCGGCACACCGGAAGACCTCCTGCGCCGCCGCCCCGACATCCGCGTCGCTGAAGCCCGGATCGGCGCCGCCCTCGCAATCGGCGAGGCTGCCCGGGCCGACCTCTTCCCCCGCATCACGCTCAACGCCAACCTTCTGGGCCTCATCCGCAACACCGGCGTCGCCGTCAGCGATGAGAGCATAGGCTTTGACTTTGGCCCCGCCATCAGCTGGGCCGGCCCGGACCTGCGCGGCGTCTACGCCAATATTGATGTCACCGATGCCCGCACCGGCCAGATCATCGCAAACTATCAGTCGACAGTACTTGACGCCCTGGCGGATGCGGAGATCGCGTTGACAGACCTGGCCGCTGAAAACCGCCGTACCGCTGACCTCGACGCAGCCCTCGCCTCAGCGCGCCGGGCGCTCGACATTGCCCGCCTGAGATATCAGGAAGGGCTCGACAGCTACCTCAATGTCCTCGACGCGCAGCGCTCGCTGCTCGACGCGGAAGACCGCCTTGCGGTCAACCGGGCAGAAACCGCCCGGCGCGCCGTCCGCGCTTACCGAAGCCTGGGCGGCATCTGGACCGACGAAGAACTCGCCGCCTTCAGGACGGGATAGGGAAATCCGATGCTGACGCTTAGCCGATCCAACATTCTCAAAGCCGCAGGCGTAGCGATTGTCGCCGCGATCCTCGTCGCGACCCCCGCCCTGACACAGCAGCGCGGCGGCGGCCCGGGCAATTCAGGCCGCACGCCTCCGCCCAGCAGCGTCTTTGCAGAACCCATCCGCGAACAGGTCTTCGCCAGCCGTGTGGAAGCCATCGGTACGCTTGAGCCCAATGAGCGCGTTGCCCTCACCCTGACCGCGTCGGACCGGGTGACCGCCATATTCTTCGAGGACGGTGACCGGGTAAAGAAGGGCAAGACCCTCCTCTCCCTCGCCCAGCGCGAACAGGTCGCCCTCGTCGAATCTGCCGAGGCTGACCTTGCCCAGGCCAATCAGGATCTCGCGCGCGTTGAGCCGCTGGCAAAGCAGGGCGCCGTCTCAACCTCCGAACTGGATGGGGCGCGGCGCAACGTCAACACGGCCGCCGCCCAGCTGCGTGCCGTTCAGTCGCGCCAGCGCGACCGCGTTCTGGTCGCGCCTTTTGACGGCGTTCTGGGCTTCCGCCGTGTCAGCGTCGGCTCGCTCGTCGGGCCCGGTGACGTGGTCGCCACCCTGATTGATGACAGCGTCATGCGCCTTGAATTTGCCGTGCCGTCCAGCTTCCTGCGGGTTCTTCGCCCGGGCCTTGAGATCAAGGCCTCCACCAGCGATCTTCCCGGCCAGGCCTTCAGCGGCACGGTTGATTCCATCGACAACGCCATCGACCCCATTACCCGCTCCGTCCGTGTGCGTGCAAATGTTCCAAACCCGTCGGCAATCCTCAAGGCAGGCATGTATATGTCGGTCAATCTGGAAACCGAGCCGCGCCGCGCCGTGTCCGTCCCGGAAGTTGCGCTGCAGCCGCGCGGCCCGGAAACCTTTGTCTGGATCGCCGATACCAGCGGCGCGCAAACCGTTGCCCGCCGCGTGAAGATCGAGCCGGGCCTGCGCCAGAATGGCCGCGTCGAGGTGGTTTCAGGGCTCAGCGCAGGGCAGATGGTCATCACCGAAGGCGCCTTGCGTGTTCGGGAGGGCGCCCCGGTGGTGATCGTGGATGAAGGAATACTCCAGCCCAAACCCGCCGCACGTGGCGGGTCAGTGGGCGGGCCTGCCGTGAACCTGGATTAGGCCGATGTTTCTTTCGGATACATCTGTAAAACGGCCCGTTTTCGCTTCAGTCCTCTCGATCATGCTGATCGTGTTCGGCCTGGTGGCCTTTTCACGTCTCCCCCTTCGGGAATTTCCAGACATCGACCCGCCTGTCGTGTCGATCAGCGTGAACTATCCCGGCGCCTCGGCGTCGGTGGTGGAAACCCGCGTCACGCAGGTCATCGAGGAACGCATCGCCGGCATTGGCGGCGTCCGGTTCATCAACTCACGTTCCCGCGATGGCCGCGCCAATATCTCGATCGAGTTTGACGTAAACCGCGACATTGACGCAGCCGCGAATGATGTCCGCGACCGCGTCTCCAGCGTCGCAGACAGCCTGCCCCCGGAGGCTGACGCGCCCGAGGTCGAAAAGGCTGACGCGGACGACGATGTCATTCTCTGGCTGAACTTTGCCAGTGAGCAGATGACGACCCCGGAGCTCACCGACTATGCCAACCGCTTCCTCGTTGACCGCTTCTCGGCGATTGACGGGGTCGCCCGTATCCAGGTCGGCGGCGCGCGCGACTATGCCATGCGCGTCTGGCTCGACCGGCGGGCTCTCGCCGCCCGCGGCCTGACAGCCGGCGATGTGGAACGCGCCCTGCGCGCAGAAAACGTTGAGGCCCCGGCCGGCACGCTCGAATCCGGCGCCGTCAGCTATACGCTCCGCATTGATCGCTCCTTCCGGACAGCTGAAGACTTTGCCGGTCTCGTGATCGCCGAAGGGGAAGGCTATCTCGTCCGCCTCGGGGACATTGCCCGTGTGGAACGCGGCACGGTGGATGATCGCACGATGTTCCGTGGCAATGGCGAACCGATGGTCGGCCTGGGTATCGTCAAACAATCGACCGCCAACACGGTGGAGGTGGCCAACGGCGCCAAGGCGCTCGCCGACGAGCTTAACGCGACCCTGCCCAGCGGCATGCAGCTCTACCGCGCCTTTGACAGCTCGGTCTTCATTGAAGCCTCCATTCGCGAAGTCTGGACCACACTCGGCATCGCCGTTGTCCTCGTCACACTCGTCATCTTCCTCTTCCTCGGCAGCTTCCGCACGACGATCATTCCGGCCATCACGGTCCCCGTCTCGGTGATCGCGACCTTCATCGTCCTCTACAGCCTCGGCTTCACGCTGAACCTGCTCACCCTGCTCGCGCTTGTCCTGGCCATTGGTCTGCTGGTCGACGACGCCATCGTCGTGCTGGAGAACATCCACCGGCGCATGCAGGAAGAACACGAATCCCCGCTCGTGGCAGCCTTCAACGGCGCCCGGCAGGTTGGTTTCGCCGTCATCGCCACAACACTCGTGCTGATGGCTGTGTTCATTCCCATCACCCTGATGGAAGGCAATACCGGCCGTCTGTTTACGGAGTTTGCCGTTACAATTGCGGCGGCCGTCGCCTTCTCCAGCCTCATCGCCCTGACCCTGTCACCGATGCTGGCCTCGAAGATCCTGAAGCCGCACGCCGAATCCCGTTCAGGCCCGCTGTCGGGCTTCATCCAGGGCATCGACACTGCGGTCGACAAGGTGCGCGGCGTATACTCCCGCATATTTGACTTCCTGGTCCGCCGGCCGATTGCCATCGCGCTCGCCACCCTCGCCATCATGATCGCCAGCTGGTTCGTCTTCCAGGATCTCGACAGCGAATATGCCCCCCGCGAGGATCGCGGCAGTTTCTTCGTGTCAATCCGCGGCCCCGAAGGCGCCTCCTTCGAATATATGGAACGCTATCTCGACGAGATCGAGCGCCGCCTCCTGCCCTACACCGAATCCGGCGAAATCAGCCGTCTGCTCATTCGCGCGCCGGGCTTTGGCTCAGCCGCCTCCTACAATCAGGGTAACGTCGTGGCTGTTCTGGCTGACTGGGACGAGCGCCGCCCAGCCGACGAGATCATCAACGAGATCAACCAGAAGCTCTCCGACCTGCCCGGTATCCGTGGCTTTGCCATGATGCGCCAGGGCCTGGCGGGCGGGGGCGGCAAACCGGTCCAGTTCGTGATCGGCGGCCCCTCCTATGAAGAACTCGTCGTCTGGCGCGATACCTTCCTTGCAGCCATCGAAGCCGATAATCCCGGCATCGTCGACATCGACTGGGACTATAAGGAAACCCAGCCGCAATACCGTATCCAGATCAATTACGAACGCGCCGCGGATCTGGGCGTCACCATCGCCGAAATCGGCTCGACTCTGGAAACCATGCTCGGCTCGCGCCGCGTGACGACCTATATCGATAATGGCGAGGAATATGACGTCATCCTCGAAGGCATCCGCTCCGAGCAGAACACGCCCACCGACGTTCAGAACATCTATGTCCGCTCCACCCGCTCGGGCGAGCTGATCCCCCTCTCCGGCATCGTCACCCTCCAGCCCTTCGCCGACAGCCCGACGCTCAACCGCTACAACCGCGTGCGCGCCATCACCATCGACGCCGATCTCGCCCCCGGCGTCACCCTCGGCACCGCGCTGGACGGCATGGAGCGCATCGCCCGTGATGTGCTGCCCATCGAAGCCACGATCGACTTCAAAGGCCAGTCTCTGGAGTACCGCTCGGCCGGCGCCTCCATCGCCTTCGTTTTCGTCATCGGCCTTCTGATCGTGTTCCTGGTGCTCGCCGCGCAGTTTGAAAGCTGGATACACCCGCTCGTCATCATGCTCTCGGTGCCCGCCACCCTTGCCGGCGGCCTCCTCGGCCTCTGGCTGACAGGTCAGACACTCAACATCTACACCCAGATCGGCCTCATCATGCTGATCGGCATCGCCGCCAAGAACGGCATCCTGATCGTCGAGTTTGCCAACCAGCTGCGCGATGAGGGCAAGGATTTCGACACCGCCCTCAAGCAAGCCGCCCTCGCCCGCCTGCGGCCCATCCTGATGACCGGCCTCACCACCGCCGCCGGCGCCGTGCCCCTCATCATCACCAGCGGCGCGGGCGCCGAAACGCGCATCGCTATCGGCATCGTGATCCTCTTTGGCTCACTCGCCGCTGTCACCGTCGCGCTGATCATTGTGCCAACGGCGTACACCCTGCTCGCCCGCCGCACAGGTTCACCCGGCGATGTTGCCCGCCGGCTCAAGGAAGAAACGGCCCAGATCCCGCCTGTGCCGCATCCGGCAGAGTAAACAGGGCCCGCCCCTCCCCCGCCTCACGCCCGCCTTGCCTTTCCGGCACAGGCTTCGCATAGACAGGCCCGTCCATGAGGCGCCATTTGGCGCCGTTAGGGGCTTGTGAATATCGCCTTGCGTAGAGTCCGCCTGCCATGAACCTATTCTTCCGGTTCCTTCGAATCTTCCTGCCGGCTTTCTTCAGCCGCGTGCACTCCAGTCTCCTGGATCTGCACATCATCCGCTCGGCTGTCTGGCTCGGCGACCAGGACCCGATGGGCCACATGACCAATTCGCGCTACTCCTCCTTCACCGATCTGGCGATCATGAACTATATGGGCCGCACCGGCGCCCTGAAGGCCTTCCGCAAGCGGGGCTGGCTCCCCGTCATCCAGTACGAATCCTTCGCCTATCTGCGCATGCTGCGCTTTCCCCAGAAATTCGAGGTCCAAACCCGCCTCATTGGCTGGGAAGGCACCCGCCTCGTCTTCCAGCACATCTTCCTCGCCGAAGGCCGCGTACATGCCGAAAGCACGATGATCGCCCGCCTCACCGGCCGCAAGAAACTGCGCGTCACCGCGGACATGGCGATGGAAGCCCTCGGCGTAACGCTGGACAGCCCCCCGCTTGCCCCCCATGTTCAGGCCCTCCTTGAAGATCTGAGATCCCGAACGACGTGACCGCCCCCCTGCCCCTCATCATTGATTGCGATCCTGGCATCGACGACGCCGTCATGCTGATGATGGCGCTGGGCTCACCGCGCTTTGATGTGCGCGCCATTACCGCCGTTGCCGGCAACGTGCCCCTGCGCCTTACCAGCCGCAACGCCCGCATGATGGCGCAGCTTATGGGCCGGCCCGGCATCCCCGTCTTCGCCGGCTGCCCGCGCCCTATCCTGCGCCCACCGGTCACCGCAGAAGATTTCCACGGTGAAAGCGGCATCTATGGCATCGACGTGTTCGAGCCGGGGGCCCCGCTCCAGCCCGCCCACGCAGTCGATGCCCTCATCGCCCTGCTGAAAGCCGCGCCGGAAAAGAGCATGACCCTCGTCATCACCGGCCCGATGACCAACATCGCCTGCGCCCTCGTCATGGCCCCGGAAATCGCCGCCCATATTCGGGAGATCATCATCATGGGCGGCGCAGATGTCGAGGGCGGCAACATCACCCCCTTTGCCGAGTTCAACGTCTTTGCCGATCCCCACGCCGCCGCCATCGTGCTGGAAACCGGTCTCCCCGCCACCATCCTTAGCCTCGACGCGACCCATCAGGTCCGCGCCACGGACGCCCGCATCGACCGCATCGCCCAGATCCCTGGCCCGCGCGCCGCGATGATGGCCTCGCTCCTGAAAGCGGCCAACAATCTGGAAACCCGCGCCCGCCCCGGCACCAAAGTGCCGATGCATGACCCCTCCACCATCGCCTGGCTGCTGGCTCCGGAAATGTTCGAGACGGTCAATGCCCGCGTCAGTGTCAATACAAAGCCGGGCAAGGAATTTGGCCGCACAAAAGTCAGGCCATCAAAGACTGGCCCCCATCTCTGGGTCACCAAGGTTGACGCCGATGCCTTCTTTGCACGGATCGAAGAGATATTGAGGATTGCCCCATGATCACGGTCGTCGGTTCGGTCAATCTCGACTTTGTCGCCACCGGCAAAACCCTGCCCCAGGCGGGTGAAACCGTCACCGGCGCGCGCCTGGCCCGGCATCCTGGCGGCAAGGGCGCCAACCAGGCCCTCGCGGCCCATCGCCTCGGCGCAGACGTCCGCCTCGTCGCCGCCGTCGGCAATGATGATATGGCAGAAGAGGCCCTCAAACTCCTGCGTGCCGGCGGCATCGACCTCTCCGCCACCCAGTACATCAATGGCGAGACAACCGGGGTCGCCCTCATCGCCGTCTCCGAGGACGGCGAAAACCAGATCATCGTCTGCCCCGGCGCCAACGCCGCGCTCGACCCCGGCGATGTGGAAGGCGCCACCATCGAACATATGATGGGCGTCCTCGAAGTGCCCACCGCAACCCTGCTCGCCGCCGCAGAGCGCGCCACCGGCTTTGTCGCCCTCAACCTCGCTCCGGCGATGGCTGTTCCGCCCGAGCTTATCGCGCGCGCCAATCTCCTGATCGTCAACGAGACCGAAGCGGCCTTCTATGGCGCCGCCCTCCATGCCCCCGGCCGCTATGTCGCCATCTCCCTGGGCGCCGACGGCGCGCAGCTCTGGAAAGATGGCGCAAAGATCGCGTCTGCTGCGCCGCCGCCCGTAAAAGTCGTCGACACGACCGGCGCCGGCGACACATTCAGCGCCGCCCTCACCGTCAGCCTCATCAAGGGCAAATCCCCCGAAGAGGCCCTCACCTACGCCGTGGCGGCCGGCTCCCTCGCCTGCACCAAACCCGGCGCCCAACCCAGCCTCCCCCGCCGCGCCGAGGTTGAGGCTTTGCTGAAAGCCTGACCCTCAGCACAAGGAGCGCCCCCTTACCCCTCTCCCTCTGGGAGAGGA
>JBKBIZ010000052.1:0-20288 GCA_046293975.1 Hyphomonas sp.
GTGGAGCGCGGCTGCATCGTATCGGAAAGCCCGGTCGGTGCGCGGGCCCAGGCCCGGGACTTTCCCCGCCGCAACCGCATCATCACGGGCCTGGCGCGGGGCACCGTTGTCGTCGAGGCGGCCGAGCGGTCAGGCTCGCTGATCTCCGCCCGCGTCGCCAATGAGCAGGGCCGGGAGGTCATGGCCGTTCCCGGCTCCCCGCTTGATCCGCGCGCGGCGGGCACCAACAATCTCATCCGCAACGGCGCCGCCCTCGTGCGCCATGCCGGCGATGTGCTCGAAGTGCTGACCTCCCTGCCCCTCCTGCGCGTCTCGGCGCCCCCGGCGGAGATCTATGACGGCGCCCATGGCGGCGGCGACCCGGTCCCGCCGTCCGAACTTGCCCGCGTGCGCGAGGCGCTCAGCCCCCATGCCATGCCGCTGGATGAAATCGCGCGGGCGGCCGGGGTCAGCGCGGCGCGCGCCGGAGCGATTCTGATGGAGCTGGAACTGGCCGGCGAGGCGATCACATTTCCCGGCGGGATGGCCGCCCGGGCTGTGTAATTCCTGTCCTGATTTGTCCCAAACTGTCCCGATCTGTCCCGGATTGTCCCGGAAATGTCATGACTTGGCGCTGGATTGACGCGAAATGCCCTGAAATGACGGGGTTTTGGCTGTGGCCTGTCTGCACTGTAATGAGCCGAATACACCTACGGGCTATTGGATGGCTGGACGCCCCGGCGGTTCCTCTCTAAGCCTCTCGTTTCGGGAGAAACGCGGCGCCAACTGCCGGGTGGGGCGTTGTGTACGGGTAGTTCAGGATGCCGTCTGTGGTGAAATGGTCTCACTATGCGCTTCTGGCCGGCTTTTCCGCCGTCATGCCGGTCGCCGCCTTTGCGCAGACCCAAGCTGAACCTGATGCAGCCACGCCAGTAGCAGACGAGCGCGTCGCCATCGAGGCCGACACCGTCTACGAAAACTCCGCCGACAACACGATCATCGCCGAAGGCAATGTCGAAGCCCTCTACCAGGGCCGCGTCCTGCGCGCCGACCGGGTGATCTTTGACCGCACCACTGAACGCGCCCGCGCGTCCGGCAATGTCGTCATCATCGAAGCTGACGGCAGCCAGCAATTCGCCGATGAGATCGATGTCGGCCCCAACCTGACAGACGGCTACGCCATCGGCTACTCTGCCCGCCTGCCCGGGGACGCCACCGTTGCCGCCCGCTCAGCTATCCGCCAGGCAGACGGCATCAACGCGATGGAGCATGTGGTCTATACTGCTTGCCCCATCTGCGAGGATGGCAAGGCGCCGACCTGGACCATCCGGGCCCGCCGCGCGGTTCTGGACGAAGAATCGCAGATGATCTCCTACCGTGACGCCGTGATCGAAATCGCCGGGGTTCCAGTCTTCTACCTGCCTTATCTGGCCCATCCGGACCCGAACTCGGAGCGCCGCTCCGGCCTGCTGATGCCCAAACCGGGCCTCTCCTCCAAGCTCGGCGCCTTTTACCAACAACCCTATTACTGGGCTGTTTCGGACCATTCAGACGTCACCATATCGCCAATGGTATCGCAGAATGTGAACCCGCTGATCGGGCTGGATTTCCGCAAGCGCTTCTATTCCGGCGCGGTGAAATTCGAGACCAGCTTCACCCATGAGGCTGATTTCGACAGCAATGGTGAGACCTTCGGCGAAGAGACCTTCCGCGGCCACCTCTTCGGCAACGGCCTGTTTGCCATTTCCCCCCAATGGAAATGGGGGTTTGGCGTCGAAACCCAGACTGACGACCTCTATGACAGGCGCTACGATATCAGCGGCCAGGGAGACAAGCGCGGCCTTTACTCAAACCAGCCGCGCCGCCTGCTATCCCAGCTTTTCGTTACCGGCCAAGGTGACAGCTACTATACCGATGCTGCCCTTCTGAACTTCCAGGGCCTGCGCGGGGAAGATGATGCGGCCCGGCTGCCACTGGTGTCGCCCCTCGCCTATGCCGACAAATACTGGGATCTGGGCGCCTATGGCTTCGCCTCGGTAAACGCATCATCCGCCATCCTGACCCGCGATGTAGGCGCTGACAGCCACCGCGTCAGCCTTGGCGGCGACTGGAACACGATGAAGATCCTGCCGGGCGGCTTCACCTTTGAGCCTTTCGCAGAATTGCGCGGCGACTATTACCTGCTGGACGAAGCTGTCAGCGGCAAGGATTCGGTCGCCCGTGCAGTCGGCAGTGTCGGCACGAAAGTCGCCTATCCTATGGTGCGTCCGGGCACCAATATAGACATCATGCTGGAGCCTGCGGTGATGGCCGCCTGGGGCTTCTCGAATGCGAATGATCCAGCAATCCCGGTTGAAGACAGCCTTTTGTACGAATTCGACGAGACCAGCCTCTATGAGGCCAACGGCTTCAGCAATTACGATCTCTATGAGGGCGACGGAAAGCTGGGCGCGGGTCTTACTGCCCGCGCTATCTGGAAGAATGGCACGGAAGTATCAACAACCGTCGGGCGCCGTTGGCGTTCCCGCGCTGATCCCAGATTCGATGTCGCGAGTAATCTAGACGGAATGTCCTCAGACTGGATTGCCGCTGCCAGCCTGAAAGTGGGCAGGTCGATGGAACTCAGCTCGCGTGTACGCCTGAATGAGGACGACCTGTCGCTCAGCCGGTTCGACATGCGCGCCTCGACCTCTTTCAACAGGTTCCGGGCTGTGGGCCAGTATTACAAGATCGATCAGCGCATCAGCCCTGCCGGGACTTCGGATGAAGGGGTCTACCTGCGGGGTGAGGCCCAGATCACCGACCGTTACTCGGTTGTATTTGGTCAACTTCGCGACATCAGCCGGAATGTGAACACCAAGCAGGAATTGGGAATCGCCTATACGGATGACTGTTCCAGATTTGAGCTTCTCTATTCCCGTTCAGAATTGCGTGACAGGACGCTGGGGCCCTCAGAAAGTTTCCAGATCCGCTTTTCGCTGCTGTCTCTGGGTAATTTCGGCTCGGATAGCTTCGACTGACCCAGAATCCGGGAAAACGAACTACAGCAAACTTTACGGATGACTGTAGCGGCGCGTTGCGCGATGTGACGAGACTTGTAAGGTCCTGTAGCGAAAAACAGGCTTAATTCCCGACCCTCGGGGAGCCATGGAGACGTCGTATGGTACGTGTGGTGTTCTTGGCAGCAGCTTTTGCGGCGATCAGCGCTTTTGGCGCCCCCCTTTCGCCCGCCAGCGCGCAGGAATCAGACCGGCAGACTCTCGAAGGCATTGCCGCCATCGTGAACGACAAGCCGATCTCCTATTCGGATGTCCGCCAGCGTGCGCGCCTGCTCCTGCTGACCATTGGTGCTTCCCAGCCCAGCCCAGAGCAGGTCCAGCAGATTACGGGCCAGGCTCTCGAACAGCTGATCGATGAGAAACTGCAACTTGACCGTGTGGCTGAGTACAAGGTTGAAGTTGATCCACGCGAAATAGACGCCGCAGTACAGGATATGGCAGGCGATGCCGGGCTTACCGGTGACGTGCTGCGCCAGCAACTTGCTGCTTCGGGCGTAAACCCAGCGAGCCTTGAAGACCAGATGCGGGCCGAAATCGCCTGGAACCGCCTGATGAGCGGCCTTTACGGCAACCGTATCCGTATTTCAGAAAATCAGGTGGACGATCAGATGTCCCGCCTGCGCACAGCGTCCCAGAAAACGCAGTTCCGCATTGGCGAGATCTTCCTCTACGCCCCCGATGAGGAAACCAAGACTGAAGCTATGAGCGCGGCTGAATCCATCATCAGCCAGCTGCAACAAGGCGCAGACTTCCGCGTTGCCGCCCAGCGCATCTCGTCCGCGCCGACTTCGGCAGCTGGCGGAGACATGGGCTGGGTTACAATCGAAGACATTGATCCGGCGATCGCCGAGGCTGTTTCAAAGTCGTCGGGAAGCGGACTGCTGGAGCCGGTCCGGACCGAGAACGGCATCTACATCATTCTCTTAGGCGGCAAGCGTGAGCCTGCCGAGCCAGTAACGCGCGTGGACCTTAAGCGCCTTGTTGCCACTGACGGGGTAGAAGCCAGCCTGACTGAAGCCATTGGCCGCATCAATCGCTGCGACGATGTTCAGTCTGTTGCCAATTCGCGCTCCACCCTGCGCGTTCAGGATATCAACGACATCAATGTCGATGAACTTGGCCCCGAAGGCCGCAGCCTCGTTCTGGCTGCAGACGTTGGCCAGCCTACAGAAATCTTCGCTGTAAGCTCTGGTCTCGCTGTCATGTATGTTTGCCGCCGTCAGGACGGCGCAGAGGCATTGCCCTCGCGCGAAGATCTCAAGGGCTCGCTGAAAACGCGGGAACTCAACATGATCTCCGAGCGGGAACTCCGGAATGCTCGGCGCCTGGCAACCATCATCTACCGCTAGGACAGGCGATTCCGCTTGATCCGCTGCGCGATTGGCGCGACACCCCCGCGCGTGACCCCGCCTTCCCTCCTTCCTCTAGCCGTGACGATGGGCGACCCTGCCGGTTGCGGGCCGCAGATCACAGCGGCCGCCTGGACAGCGCTTCGGGGCGATGCTGCGAGCGCCTTCTACGTCATCGGCTGGCCCGGGCTTTACCGCGATGTGCCGGTGGGGGTGATCGCCGCCCCTGGCGATGCCGCCGGTGTATTTTCGCGCGCCCTGCCGGTGCTGGCGCTGGAGGATGGGCGCGCTGTTGTGCCCGGCGAGCCTGATCCGCAGACCGCAGGGGGCATTATTGCCTCCATCGAGCAGGCGACAGCCCACACCCTCAGCGGGGCTGCCGGCGCGGTTGTGACCAATCCGATCAACAAGGCGCTGCTCTATGGCCAGGGCTTCCGCTTTCCCGGACATACCGAATTTATCGCTGATCTCTGTGCGCCGGAGAATGGGAACGCGCCCGAACCTGTCATGATGTTGACCGGTGGAGGCCTGCGCGTGGCACTGGCGACGATCCACATGCCTTACGCCGCTGTTCCGAGCGCCCTGGCTGATGGCCGCCTGGTCCGCATCGCGCGGATCACAGCCGCGGCGCTGACACGCCAGTTCGGCATTCATCGCCCCCGGATTGCCTTTACCGGCCTTAATCCGCATGCTGGCGAAGACGGCACGATCGGCCGCGAGGAAGTCGAGATCATCAACCCGGCCGCCGCCCAGTTGCGCGGGGAAGGCATCGACATCTCCGATGCCCGCCCTGGCGATACCGTGTTCACCGAGGCGCTGAGCGGGCGCTTCGACGCGGTGATCGCGATGACCCATGATCAAGGCCTTATCCCGGTCAAGACGCTCGACATCTGGGGCGGGGTGAACACGACACTCGGCCTGCCTATCATCCGCACGAGCCCCGACCACGGCACCGCCTATGACGCGGCGGCCGCCGGAACTGCAAAGCCTGACAGCCTGATCGCCGCCATTCAATCGGCGCGGGAACAGGCCGCCAATTGGGCGAGGAGCCCCGCATGAGCAACGATTACGACTATGAAGATGAAGGCACCGGCGCGCCGCCGCTGACCGACGCGCCCGCCCGCAAGGCGCTGGGCCAGCACTTCCTTTTTGACCCCAGCATCCTGAAACGCGCGGCAAACGCCGCCGGGCCGCTCAAGGGGCGGACGGTGATTGAAGTGGGCCCCGGCCCCGGCGGGCTGACGCGCGCGATCCTGAACGAGGAGCCTGCCCTGCTGATCGCGGTGGAGACGGACCCGCGCTTTTCCGAAGCGCTGATGAACTGGCCGGAAGCAAAAAGCGGGCGGCTTCAGGTGATCGCGCGGGACGCCCGCAAGGTGCACTGGGAAAAGGTGTTGGAGGAAGCGGGCGCGGCAACGCCCGTGATGATCATTGCAAACCTTCCGTACAATGTCGGAACGCCGCTGCTGATCGACTGGCTGAAGGCGGGCGACTGGCGCGGGCCGATGGCACTGATGTTCCAGAGGGAAGTGGCCGACCGGATCTGCGCGAAGCCTGATACGGACGCTTATGGCCGTCTCGCGGTCATTTCACAGGCCGTCACCCGCCCGCACATCGCCTTCACCCTGCCGCCGGGCGCGTTCCGCCCGCCGCCAAAGGTCGATAGCGCGGTGGTCGAGTTTGAGCCACTGCCACCGGGCGAGCGGTTTGAGCATCTGGCGCTGCTGGAGCAGATTGCCGGGGCGGCCTTCGGCCAGCGCCGGAAGATGCTGCGCGCGGCGCTGAAACCCTTCGCCAAGAAGCGCGGGATGAAGGCCGAGGACTGGCTGGAAGCGTGCGGCATAGACCCGACGGCGCGGGCCGAAACGCTGACGCAGGCCGAGTTCCGGAAACTGGCCACGAGCCTCGCTTAGGACTCGCCGAGCAGGGCGCGGACGTGATCTTCCAGGTCGAGCTGGCGCAGACGTTTCAGGCGTTCGGTCAGCAGGATGCGTCTCAGGCGCTGATAGGCGACATCGAGATCATCGTTGACGATCACATAGTCATAGCGGCGCCAGTGCATGATCTCGCGCTTGGCGTCGTCCATGCGGCGGGCAACCATCTCCGGCGTTGAGCCCGGCCGGCCCGCCAGGCGCGCCTGCAACGCCTCGATGCTGGGCGGGAGAATGAAGACCGAGACCACATCGTTCGGCATCTGGTCATGCAGCGCGTCGGCGCCCTGCCAGTCGACATCGAAGAGGACATCTTCGCCCGCTTCGAGCCGGGCGACGGTGTCGGCTTTCGGGGTGCCGTAATGCTTGTCGAAGACATGCGCCCATTCGAGGAATTCGCGGCGTTCGATCATCCGGTGAAATTCTTCAGGCGTCTTGAAGTAATAGTCCTGCCCGTCCACCTCGTTTGGCCGGGGCGGGCGCGTGGTGGCGGAGATTGACAGCTTCACGTCGCCGAACTCGTCCAGCAGCATCCGCGACAGCGTGGTTTTCCCCGCGCCCGAGGGGCTGGAGAGCACCAGCATGAGGCCCCGGCGATGGCCGCTGTCTTTGGGGTGTCCGCTATTCGACATTGGCCGACTGCTCCTTGAACTGGTCAATCACCCCTTTGAGGCCAAGGCCGGCATTCGTCAAATCGAGGCTGATGGATTTCGAGCAGAGGGTGTTGGCTTCGCGGTTGAGCTCCTGGGCCAGGAAATCAATCTTGCGGCCGGCGGGGGAGCCCGCCTTGAGCAGGTCGCGGCCCGTCTTGATGTGGGCGGAGAGGCGGTCAAGCTCCTCGCGGACATCGGCCTTGGCGGCCGACAGCGCCACCTCGGCGGCATAGCGCTCGGCATCGACGCGGCCTTCGCGGTCAAGCTCCTCCAGCTGTTTGGTGAGCTTTGCGCGGATGAGTTCGGGTTGGCCTGCCGCATGGGTTTCGGCTTCGGCCTTGAGGCGTTCCATCTCGCTGAGAAGGTCTCCCAGAAGCGTTTCAAGCGATGCGCCTTCGGCCTTGCGCCCTTCGGCGAGGCCGTCGAGTGCCTGCGCGGCGCCCGCCATGAGGAGCGTGAGCGCGGCTTCGTCCATGACATCGCGCGTGGAACTCGACCCGGCATCGACCACGCCTTTGACTGCCATCAGCGTGGCAATGGCTTCAGAGGAGAGCTCCCGGCCGGAGATCTTGCGGACAGACTGGGCGAGTTCTGTGAGCAGAGCCTCATTGATGACGCCCGAAGCGCCAGATGCGGCGAGTTCGATCCGCAAACTGACCTGTAGCGAGCCGCGATTGAAGCGCGCCGCAGCCATAGTCTTGACCTCACGCTCCAGCTGCTCGGCGCCGGGCGGCAGGTTTACGCGCACGTCCAGCGAGCGACCATTGACGCTCTTGGCCTCCCAGGCCCATCCGCCCCAGCTGGCTTCGCCGGTTACCCGCGCAAACCCAGTCATCCCCGACAATGTTCCCATCAGTTTGCCCGCTCCCGTGCAATTTCATTACGCTCGTAAGCGCGATACGCCGCGACATTGCGATTATGTTCGGCCAGGGTTCGGGCGAACAGGTGCCCGCCTTTGCCATCGGCAACAAAAAAAACATACTCCGTTTCCGGAGGATTCAGGACCGCCGCGATGGCTTCGCGCCCGGGATTGCAGATCGGCGTCTTCGGCAGACCATCAATCTGATACGTGTTCCATTCCGTGGGCCGATCAATCTCGGATCGATACAGCGTGCGCCGCTGCCCCTGCGCGTTATACAATGGCTCGCCTTTTGAGATCCCGTAAATGATGGTCGGATCGCTCTGGAGACGCATTCCCCTTTTCAGCCGCGTGGTGAAGAGGGCCGCGATCTCGTCCCGCTCGTTGGCAATGCCGGTTTCCCTCTCAACGATCGACGCCAGAATGACGGCTTCATAAGGGGTCTCAAGCAATAACCCTTCTTGCCGCTGCGGCCAGAGCTCTGCCAGTACGTCTGCCTGGGCTTTCTGAACCTTTTCGATCAGCTGCTGCCGCGTCATTCCGCGATGAAACATGTAGGTGTCCGGAAGGAGCGTCCCCTCTTCAGGCAACACTTCGGGCATCTCGCCTTCAAGCGTCTCATCGGCTTCGATTATGCGCAGGAGCTGCGCAGTCGTGCGTCCCTCCGGCAGGGTAATCTTGTGGAGGACTGAGCGCCCCTCGGTGAGGATGGCAAGTACAGCAGCCATGCTTAGCGCAGGTTCGAGAATGTACTCGCCAACTTTCACCAGCGGGACGGCGCCCTGCATTTCCTTGTCTATCCGGTTTTTGAGGAGAAGGGTCCGCGCGTCGTTGATAACGCCCTGTTCCTCAAGTCGGCCAGCAACAGCGGTCAACGTGTCGCCTTCCGAAACCATAAAGACGATCTCTTCCTGCAAGGGACCAGGGCGGGTCATTTCATTGTTGAGCCAGACCCAGCCTGCGACCAGGGCCGCCGCTGCAATAAACGCCAGTACAAACACCCAGGTGAAGAGCGTTCTCAGAAAACCCATGAAAGCCTCTTGTTGCGTGTCCCAGGCGGAATTCTAACCCGGTCATGCGCTTGCGGAAAAGCATGCTCCGCAGCCGGATCAGGCAATAAACGATATGTCATGAACTTTGTCATGAGTCGGCCGCTCTAAAAGAAAGAACCGCCGGCGTGTGGGCCAGCGGTTCCTTTGAAAGCTGCGCGTGCGCTGGCCGCCGGATCAGTCGACCTTGCGAAGCACCAGCGATGCATTGGTGCCGCCAAAGCCGAAGCTGTTGGACATGGTGGCGCGCACCCGGCCCTTCTTCGCTTTGTGCGGGATGAGATCCAGCACCGTCTCGAAGCTCGGATTATCGAGGTTCAGGGTTGGCGGCATCACCTGATCGCGGATCGCGAGCGCGCAGAAGGCGGCCTCGATTGCGCCAGCGGCGCCGAGCAGGTGCCCGACCGCCGATTTCGTCGACGACATCGACAGGTTTTTCGCGTGATCGCCAAACGCCCGCTCAACTGCCCCGGCTTCGCCCTCATCGCCCTTGGGCGTGGAGGTGCCATGCGCGTTGACATAGTCGATCTCGGTCGGGTCAATGCCGGAATTCTTCAGCGCCATTTTCATGGCGCGATAGCCGCCCTCGGCGCCTTCGGCAGGCGCCGTGATGTGGTGGGCATCACCCGTCAGGCCATAGCCGACGACTTCGGCATAGATCTTCGCGCCACGCTTCTTGGCGTGTTCATACTCTTCAAGCACGAGCACAGCCGCGCCCTCGCCCATCACGAAGCCGTCGCGGTCCTTGTCGTAAGGGCGCGAGGCCTTCTCAGGCGTGTCGTTGAAGTTCGTGGACATGGCTTTTGCCGCGCAGAAACCCGCAATACCGATCCGGCCGATGACCGCTTCGGCGCCACCCGCCACCATGATATCCGCGTCGCCATACTTGATCAGGCGGGAAGAGTCGCCAATCGCGTGCGCCCCGGTTGCACAGGCCGTAACCACTGAGTGGTTAGGGCCCTTCAGGCCGTGACGAATGGAAATCTGGCCAGACGCAAGATTGATCAGCGAAGCGGGAATGAAGAACGGGCTCACTTTGCGTGGGCCTTGTTCATGCAGGATGATCGCGGTTTCGTAGATCGATTCCAGACCGCCGATGCCCGAACCGATCATCACGCCGGAGCGCTCTTTCTCGTCTTCGGTCTCCGGCTTCCAGCCTGCATCTTCCAGGGCTTCGTCCGCAGCGGCGATCGCATAGAGGATAAAATTATCAGTCCGGCGCTGCTCTTTTGGCGAGAGTACCTTTTCCGGATCGAAGGCATGCGGATCGCCCGCCCCGCCACCGCGGCCAGAAGCCCACGGGACTTGGAAGGCGATCTTGCACGGCATGTCGGACGCATCAAAGGCGTCAATCTTGCCTGCTCCGGTTTTTCCGGCAATCAGACGCTCCCACGTGGCCTCACGGCCATTGGCAAGCGGTGATACGATACCGATACCGGTAATGACGACTCGACGCTCCGACATAGTGGGCCCCGCGTCTTAGACGTGAGCCTTGATGTGCGAGACGGCGTCACCGACCGAGCGGATCGACTCTTGCACGTCATCAGGGATCTCGATGTTGAACTCTTCTTCGAAAGCCATCACGAGTTCGACGAGGTCCAGCGAGTCCGCCCCGAGGTCGTCGATGAAGCTTGCGCTCTCCACGACCTTGTCAGCTTCCACGTCGAGGTTCTCGACTACGATTTTCTTCACACGTTCAAAAACGTCAGACATGAATACCTCTCTCGATATGCCTGATGACTGGTCTTTATTCGAACCATTGTGTTGCGCCTAGCACACAGTACGGATGAGCGCCAAGCCCTTGTCTGATGCCCTACTGCAGGGCCTAAATCATTGCCATGCCGCCATTTACGTGCAGCGTCTGGCCGGTGACATAGGCCGCTTCATTGGAAGCAAGATACACTGCCGCTGCCGCGATGTCTCCGCCCTGACCGAGCCTGCCGGCTGGAATCTGCCCCAAAAGCGCCGTTTTCTGGGCTTCCGGGAGGCCTTCGGTCATGGGCGATTCGATGAAGCCGGGGGCGATCGTGTTGGCCGTGATACCCCTTGAGGCGACCTCCTGGGCGATCGACTTGGTGAAGCCGATCATGCCGGCTTTTGATGCACAATAATTTGTCTGTCCGGGATTTCCCGTAACGCCGACGACCGAAGTGATTCCGATGATGCGGCCATGACGGCGCTTCATCATTCCCCTGACAGCTGATTTTGTCAGGCGGAAATAAGAGCCGAGATTGACGTTGAGCACATCATTCCAGTCCTCATCCTTCATCTGGATCAGCAATTTGTCGCGGGTGATGCCAGCGTTCGCGATGAGGATATCCAGCGGGCCGATGGCGGCTTCGGCCTGGCCGACCAGCGCATCAACGGCAGCAGGGTCAGACAGGTTGCAGGGCACGATCGCGGTTTCGCCTTTCAGGGTGGCAGCGACCTCCTGAAGGACCGCTTCGCGGGTGCCCGAAAGTGCAACCTTCGCGCCGCATTCGGAGAGCGCCTGCGCAATGGCGCGGCCAATGCCGCCCGAAGCGCCGGTAACGAGGGCCGTGCGGCCGGTCAGGTCAAACATGTTCTAGTTTTCCTTGTCTTGCCGCCAGTAATCCTTGGCAGGAATCCTGGGTGCCTGATTCTTTCTGTGCCGCCGATAAAGCTCAAGGGCCACGACGAGGACAACAAACAGAAACACATAGGTTCTGAAGTCGCCCAGCAGCAGCGCCACGAGTTCCATGATGATCAGCCTTCCTTGATGGCTTTGGCGAAGGCTTCCAGATCCTCGGGCGTGCCGAGGGTGAGGCCGTTCAATGACTTCTCGATCCGGCGCTGCATGACCGTGAGCACCTTGCCGGCCCCGGCCTCGCCCGTGGTGGTGACGCCCTGACCGACCATATATTGCACGCTCTCGGTCCAGCGGACGCGGCCGGTGACCTGTTTTACGAGATTCTGGCGGATCGTCTCGGGATCTGTGACGGCGCTGGCGCTGACATTAGCCACGAGGGGCACGGCAGGCGCCAGGATCTGCGTATCCGCCAGGGCGGCCGCCATTGCATCGGCAGCAGGCTGCATCAGGGCGCAATGGAACGGGGCAGAGACGTTGAGGGCCATTGCCTTCTTGACGCCATTGGCCTGCGACCAGGCGATGGCGGCATCAATCGCGGCTTTGGTGCCGGAGATGACCAGCTGGCCGGGAGCGTTGTCGTTGGCGATGTCGCACGCCCCGCCGGTCTCGCGGCCTGCAGCGCAGGCGGCTTCGGCCTGCGCATAGTCGGCGCCCAGAAGGGCGGCCATTGCGCCCTGCCCGGGCTGGACGGCCGATTGCATGGCATTGCCGCGGATGCGCAGGAGGCGGGCTGTGTCCGCCAGGCTGATTGCGCCGGCCGAGGCAAGCGCCGAATACTCGCCCAGCGAATGGCCGGCCACGAAGGCGGCGTCTTTCGCCGAAATGCCGAAATTGGCTTCCAGTGCCCGCATGGCGGCCACCGAATGGGCCATCAGGGCGGGCTGGGTGTTGGCCGTGAGGGTGAGTTCGGCGATGTCGCCTTCCCACATCAGGGTGGAAAGCTTCTGGCCAAGGGCCGCATCCACCTCATCAAAGACCGCTTTGGCGGCCGGAAAGGCCTCTGCGAGCGCCTTGCCCATGCCGATTTCCTGGCTACCCTGCCCGGGAAAAATGAATGCGAGGGTCATGTTTACCCTGTCTCCCTAGTTTTTTGGCGTGCGTAAAGCGCGTGCTCCCGGCATGCAAGCGCTTGAATTTTCCACAAGGATAGGCTTAAGAGCCCCTCTTCATAGTAAGTTGCGGTCCTCGACTATTCGGAATGAGCCGGAGAAAGAGGGGCCATCGTCAGAAGAGTATCCCGCTCTCTGGTGCCGCATCTTCTTACATTTGGGAATGAAAACATGGCACTATACGAGCATGTCGTGATCACACGGCCTGATATCTCGCCCGCCCAGGTTGAAAGCTTCATCGAAGAGATGACCACTTTCCTCAAGGAAAAAGGCGCAACTGTTGGCAAGACGGAATATTGGGGCCTTCGCAGCCTCGCTTATCCGATCAAGAAACAGCGCAAGGGCCACTACTCGCTCATCAACATCGACGGCCCTGCCGACGCGATCCACGAACTGGAACGCCGCCAGCGCATCGCTGAAGACGTGATGCGCTATATGACCGTCCGCGTCGAAACGCTGAGTGACGAGCCTTCGCCGGTTCTCTCTCGCAAAGAACGCCGCCGCGACTAACGGGCAGAGGGACAGATCACATGGCACAGAAAATCAACATCACGAACATTCCTGCCCGCCGCCCGTTCGGACGCCGCCGCAAGGTGGACCCGTTTACCGGCCAACACGCGCAGGAAATCGACTACAAAGACGTGAAAATGCTTCAGCGCTACATCTCCGAAAAAGGGAAAATCGTGCCGAGCCGCATCACGGCTGTAAACCTCAAGAACCAGCGCAAGCTTGCACAGGCGATCAAACGCGCCCGCATGCTGGCCCTGATTCCGTTTGAAGTGAAGTAAGGAGAAGACACCATGCAAGTCATCCTCCTTGAGCGCATCGACCGCCTCGGCAAAATCGGTGACGAAGTCCGCGTCAAAAACGGCTTCGCGCGCAATTTCCTCATCCCGCAGGGCAAGGCGCTGATCGCCAACGACAAGAACCGCAAACGGTTTGAAATCGAGCGTGACGCCATCGAAGCCCGTAACGCCGCTGCCCGCGACGCTGCTCAGACCGAAGCGGAAAACCTCGAAGGCGCAACCTTCGTGCTCATCCGTCAGGCTGGCGAAACCGGCCAGCTTTACGGATCGGTTACGGCCCGCGACATTGCAGAAGCTGCTGAAGCTGCTGGCTACAAGGTCGACCGCGCTGCGGTTCGCCTCGACAAGCCGATCAAGGCTGTCGGCCTTTCCGAAGTCTCCGTCCGCCTGCACGCTGAAGTCACCGTGAAAGTCCAAGTGAACGTGGCGCGCTCGGCTGAAGAAGCCGAACGTCAGGAAAAAGGCGAAGATATCGTCGCTGCAATCCAGGCTGCAAACCAGGCACAAGCCGACGAGCAGGCCGGCGAACTCGCCGCTGCCGCTGCCGAACGCGGCGACATGGGCGACGACGAAGAGTAATCTTCGTTCCGGCTCAGGCCACACATTCAAAAAGCGGCGGCTCCTTCGGGGCCGCCGTTTTTCTTTACCCGTGATAGCCCCGGCTACTCACAGAAATCCGGCCCTTCCTGACTCCATGAGTCGCAAATCAAACCACGCTCGCTATAGTAAATGTTTGCGCCACGGGGGTGCCAATGTCTGAGCAAAAGCCGGGAAGCGGTTCCATCTCGCCGCCAAACAACCTTGCCGCCGAAGCCGCCGTGCTGGGCGCGATCCTGTTCGACAACAATGTCTATCAGTTCATCGCGGATATCCTTACCCCGCCCGACTTCTACGCCCCGGCTCACCGCGAGATCTTCGCGGTCGCCTCCAACATGATCCAGACCGGCCGGGTCGCGGACGGCGTGACCTTGCGCGAATATTTCGAGCAGAAGGAAAAGATCGCCGAGATCGGCGGGGCCAAATATCTCGTCGACCTGCTGGACGCTGCCGCCTTCGGGCCGGAGGTGAAGGATTATGCGCGAATCATCCGCGACCTCGCGATTCGCCGCGAGCTGATCACGGTCGGCGGCACTATCCAGTCCCAGGCGATCATGCCGGAACAGGACGACACCGGCTCAAGCCTGATCAACAAGGCCGAGCGGGCGCTGTTTGACCTCGCCGAGCGCGGCAGCGCCGAGCGCGGTTTCTCGAGCTTCGCCGAGGCCCTCGCCGAATCGCTGATCACCGCCGAAGCAGCCTTCAAGCGCGGCGGCAAGATTGCGGGTATTCCGACAGGCCTGCGCGATCTCGACAACCAGCTTGGCGGCTTTCACCGGTCTGACCTTCTGATCCTCGCGGGACGTCCCTCGATGGGGAAAACCTCGCTGGCGACCAACATCGCCTATAACGCGGCGGCGGCCTATAAATACGAAACTCAGGAAGACGGCTCGAAGAAGACGATGGATGGCGCGGTGGTTGCCTTCTTCTCGCTGGAGATGTCGAACGAGCAGCTGGCGACCCGTATTCTCGCCGAGCGCACCGGCATCAACGCCCACCGTATCCGTCAGGGCGATCTCACCAAGGCCGATTTCGAGCAGCTGGTGGAGGCAACGGCAGAATTGCAGAACCTGCCGCTTTTCATTGATGACACCGGCGGCATTTCCATCAGTGAGCTGACAGCCCGCGCGCGGCGGCTGCAGCGCTCGATGGGCCTCGACATGATCGTGATCGACTATCTCCAGCTGATTACGGTTTCCAGCTCCGGCGGCCAGACAAACCGCGTGCAGGAAGTGACCCAGATCACCACGGCATTGAAAGCGCTGGCGAAGGATCTCAACGTTCCCATCGTTGCCCTGTCGCAGCTCTCGCGCGCGGTGGAGCAGCGCGACGACAAGCGCCCGCAGCTCTCGGACCTGCGCGAATCGGGATCGATCGAGCAGGACGCCGATATCGTGATGTTCGTGTTCCGGGAGGAATACTACCTTGAGCGGACGGAGCCCCCGGCAGATCCAAATGATCCGAACTCGAACGATAAATGGAAAGCCTGGCGATCGCGCATGGACCAGATCTATGGAACGGCGGAAGTCATTGTCTCAAAACAGCGCCACGGGCCCATCGGCACTGTAAGGCTTGCCTTCGACGCCAGCGTCACCCGTTTCGGCGACCTCGACAAATCCCGCATGCCGGAAGATATTCTGGAGTAGGCTTAGTCCAGCCCTGCCCGCAGCAGATCCAGCGCCTGCGCCGCGAACAGGCGCATGTTTGCTTCCCTTCCTGCGAGGCCCGTTTCCAGCGTGCGGGAGACGAGAAAGCCGCCCGGCCCCGCCAGCGCCACGCAGGTATGCCCGGCGGCGTCGCCATACATGTTGCCTGTTGGCCCGGAGGCGCCGGTTTCGCAGAGGCCCCAGTCTGCGTCGAGTTTGGTACGGATGGTTTGCGCGAGGAGGCGGGCATAGGGCTCTGAGGAGGAGCGCTTGTCGCCGAGTTCTTCGCGCGTGAGGCCGAGCAGCCCCCGGAAGGCTTGCGGCGTGTAGATCACGCCGCCGCCCCGGTAATAGCGCGAGGCACCCGGCGCCGCGAGCAGCGCGGCGGAGATCAGTCCGCCTGCTGAAGATTCTGAAATCGCGACGGTTTCCCGCCGCGCTTTCAGGATGTCGCCGATCTCAGCGGCAATGGGCAATAAAGTCTGCATGGCCCTACTGCCCCTTTGCCGGTGAAATCACTTGTTGCCGATCCACTCGAATTCCTTCTCGTCCCACCAGGGGAAGAAGCCGGGCATGCCATCAGATACTTTCACCGGATAGGTCGGCTGGCGTTTCTCGAGGAAGCTCATCACGCCCTCTTTCGCGTCCGGTGTCTTGCCGCGCGTGTAGATGGCCGCGGAGTCTACGATATGAGCCTCCATCGGATGGCTCGCACCCAGCATGCGCCACATCATTTGACGGGTCAGCGCGTTGGAGACGGGGGCTGTATTGTCCGCGATCTCACGGGCGAGGCTGCGGGCTTCGTTCATCAGATCCGCATGCGGAACAACGCGGGTCACGAGGCCGCCCTTGAGCGCTTCGTCGGCCGGAAAGACGCGGCCGGTATAGCACCATTCCAGCGCCTGCTGGATGCCTACGAGGCGCGGCAGGAACCAGCTGGAGGCCGCTTCCGGATTGATGCCCCGGCGGTTGAACACGAAGCCGAAGCGGGCCTTGTCCGACGCAATGCGGATATCCATCGGCAGCTGCATCGTCACGCCGATGCCAACGGCTGCGCCATTGATGGCGCCGATCACGGGCTTGAGGCTTTCGAAGATGCGCAGGGTGACGCGGCCGCCGCCATCGCGCTGGACGTCAACGGACTCAGTACGGCCTTTTTCGCCATCGCCAGCGCGGGCGTCATAGTCGAACGTCTTGGCACCGGCCGACAGGTCTGCGCCGGCGCAGAAGGCGCGGTCGCCATGACCGGTCACGATCACGACCTTCACATCGTCATTGGCGTCAGTGATGTCGAAGGCCTCGATCATCTCGTACATCATGGTGCCGGTAAAAGCGTTCATATTGTCGGGGCGGTGCAGCGTGAGCGTGGCGATGCCATCCTCGATGTCGAGAATGATTTCCTTGAATTCCTTGGGCCTTGCCATGATCGATATCCTCCAGTGATTTGTTTCTTCACCGACAAGGCCCCCCTTCCGCAACGTCCGTCAAGCGCGCTGCAACGCTTGACGGAGGAGCCTGCGTCGCAGCAGAACAGTCACAAAGCATGACGTTTTTTACAGGAGCTGGCTGTCCATGTTCACTCGCGCCCTCGCTACCGCCGCTACGGGCCTCTTGATCGCCAATGGCACGGCCGCTGCCGAGGCGGTGTACCTGACAGCCGGACACTTCATCGATCCGGTCTCCGGCGAGACCGTGCGCGAGGCGGCCTTCGTGATCGAAGACGGCGCCGTAACCAAGCGCGGCACGAAATCCAGCCTGAAAGCGCCGCGCGGGGCCAAGATGGTCGATCTGGGCGCGGCTTATCTGATGCCAGGTTTCATCGACATGCACGTCCACCTGACGAGCGACCCGGAGGACGGCCCCTATTATTCTCTCAGCCTCTCGGATGAGCGCATGGCCATCAAGGGCGTCAAGAATGCTCGCAAGACGCTGCTGGCCGGCTTCACAACTGTCCGCAATCTTGGCGCAGAAAGCTATGGCGATGTCGCCCTGCGCGAGGCCATTGATGCGGGCGAAGTGCCCGGCCCGCGGCTGCTCGTCTCGGGCCCACCTGTCGGCATAACGGGCGGGCATTGCTCAGATATGAACCTTCTGCCTTCTGAGTATCGCCTCACAGGCGAAGGCGTTGCCAATGGGCCTTGGGAAATGCGCGCCAAGGTTCGCGAGAACATCAAATATGGCGTGGACCTGATCAAGACCTGCTCTACGGGCGGGGTGCTTTCCAAGGGCACAGCGCTGGGCGCGGCTCAGGGCACGATTGAAGAGGTCGAGGCCATTGTGGAAGAGGCGCATGCACGCGGGCTGAAGGTGGCGAGCCACGCCCACGGCACGGTTGGCATACGCAACGCAATCATCGCGGGCGTCGATACGGTCGAACATGGCTCGATTATGGACGAGGCGACAATCCAGCTTGCGGTTGAGCATGGCACTTACCTGTCGATGGACATCTACAATACCGAATACATCCTCTCTGAAGGCGCCAAAAACGGCCTGCTTGAGGAATCCCTCGCCAAGGAACGCTCCATCTCAGCGCGCCAGCGGGCAAGCTTCAAGGCAGCGGTTGAGGCGGGCGCGAAGGTGGTGTTTGGCTCCGATGCCGGGGTGTATCCTCATGGCCTCAACGGCAACCAGTTCTCACGCATGGTCACCTTTGGCATGACGCCGATGCAGGCGCTGCGCGCGGGCACTTCCTTTGCCGCCGAAGCGCTGGGCAAGACCGGCGAAGTCGGCTGCGGGGATGTCGGCTGCAAGGCAGACTTTGTGGCCGTCAGCGCTGATCCGTTGGCGGACATGCAACGCCTTGGCGATGTCGAGTTCGTGATGAAGGGCGGGGTCGTCTACAAGCAGGGCGGCGTTCCGCAGGCGTCTGCCTTCTAGGGCTTTGCTGCGATGGAGTTCACGCCCTTTCCTGACGTGACCGCACTGGCCGCGCCCGTATTCGTGGCGTCGGTGGCGTGGGAATGGTGGGCGGTGAAGACCGGGCGCGCCAAGGGACGCTATGAGACGAAGGACGCTCTGGCGTCGATGTCGATGGGGCTTGGCAATGTCGTCGTGAATACGCTGACGGCGACGATTGCGCTCTGGATGATGATGCTGGCCTGGCCTTACCGGGTGGCGACCATTCCGTTTACGTGGTGGAGCTTTGCGCTCTGCTTTGTGGCGTATGATCTGATCTATTACTGGAAGCACCGGTTCGCCCACCGGATGCGCTGGTTCTGGATGGAGCATGTGACGCACCATTCCTCGCAGCACTACAATCTGACGACGGCGCTGCGCCAGCCCTGGTTCGGGCCGTTTACGGGGCTGATCCTGGTGGGCCTGCCGCTCGTGTGGATCGGGTTTCATCCCTATGTGCTGGCGCTGGCGGGCGGGCTGAACCTGATCTACCAGTTCTGGATACATACCGAGGCCGTGGGCAAGATGCCCCGCTGGTTTGAGGCGGTGATGAATACGCCCTCCCACCACCGTGTGCACCACGCCACCAATCCGCGCTATCTCGATACGAACTATGCGGGCGTTTTCATCATCTGGGACAAGATGTTCGGAACGTTTGTGCCGGAGCGGGAAGACGACAAGCCGAGCTATGGCATCGTCAAACAGCTCTCGACCCATAATCCGTTTACCATCGCTTTTCATGAGTTCGGCGGTTTCCTGAAGGATTGCGCCCGCGATGGTTTACGCCCCTGGCGCTGGGCAGGACGGGCAATCAATGCGCCCGGCTGGAGCCCCCAAGGCGACCATAATCGCTCGATTGAGCTCAAAAAGGCATATGTCACGGGGAATCCGGACCGCGCTGGCGAGCCAGGATTACCAAAGACCGCAGAATAGCCTCCCCAAGCTGCTGGCAAGCGGTTTTCCTTGGGAGTGAAGAAATGCGGCCCTGTGGTTGCCCCACTTTTAAAAGCAGGTTAGGTGCCGCGTGTTGCGTTGCAGCATCGGATGAAACCGATGGCTTCTGCGCTCGTTCTTTCAGCGCCGGCTTGGAGTCGCCTGCGGGGCCCGGACCCTGCAGTAGGAGCCCGCCGCTCAGTTCCGGATGTGAATTTTTAATGCCAGTACTCAGTTTCCAGTCTTTCAAAAAGACGTGGCTTTTCAATGTTCGTGGCGATCTTCTCGCTGGCATTGTTGTGGCCCTCGCCCTCATTCCAGAAGCTATTGCTTTCTCAATTATAGCAGGCGTCGATCCCAAAGTTGGCCTTTTTGGCTCGTTCTGTATTGCCGTCGTCACCTCGATTGCGGGCGGGCGCCCCGGCATGATCTCAGCAGCGACCGCCGCAACCGCCGTGCTCCTGATTACGCTCGCCAAAGAGTACGGCCTTGAATACATGCTGGCGGCGACCGTTCTTGCCGGTATTCTCCAAGTGATCGCAGGCCTGCTGAAACTCGGCCAATACATGCGCTTCGTATCGCGCTCGGTCATTACCGGCTTCGTCAACGCGCTCGCCATCCTGATCTTCCTGGCCCAGATTCCCGAATTGCTGGGCGTACCGATGCTGACCTACCCCCTCGTGGCGCTTGGCCTGGGGATTATTTATCTCTTTCCAATGCTTACCCGCGCGATCCCGTCACCCCTCGTATGTATCGTTGTCCTTACAGGGCTCGCGATCGCGTTTGGTCTCGACGTCCGCACGGTGGGCGAC
>JBKBIZ010000053.1:0-20226 GCA_046293975.1 Hyphomonas sp.
ATCACGCGCCAGATCCTCCGGCGACGGACAAACCCTGCCCTGAGAGGGTTGGGACATGGTTAAGATTGCATTTGCCATGACGCGGCTTCGTAAACGTCCGGGCGCCGGGCGTTAGCAATTGGCTCGAAAGAGGGTATCCGGCCCGCAAATCGGCGCCACCAGGGCGGGATTTATTCCATTCCCGGATAGCGCGCGAAGCCTGGAATTTCAGAGAGATGGGCGAGCCACCTCGCCTGCTCGGCGGTCTGTACCTGCGCCCCCGGCGTGAAGGCCTCCGGCGTGTCCAGGGTCATCAGCTGCACGTCGACGATGCCGGGCAGAAACGTCTCGTTGATGTAATAGAGCCCGGTGCCACAGGTTGCGCAGAAATAACGGAAACTGTCGCCTGAAGAATTCACGGCTCGCGCCTCCCCGGCGATCACCCTGAAATCATCCTTGGGCACCATCGCCCAGGCGACCATCGGCGCCCCGGCGCTTTTCTGGCAATCCCGGCAATGACAGAGCGAAATTCGCTCAGGCGCGCTCGCAATCTCATACCGCAAAGCGCCGCACTGACACCCACCTTCAATCGCCATGGCCGTCTCCAATGTTCGTTCATGTAATGTTCTTTTGCCATGACGCGCGCGCAGGGTCAAATGAAAGGCGAGGGGGACAGCAAAGAAAAAGCCCCGCAGTTTCCTGAGGGGCTTTTTCGTTTAACTTAGGCAGGCCTGAAATCAACCTGAAATCAGGCAGCCACTTTTTTCTTTGCCAGCGACTTGGCGAGTTTTTCCATCGCCTTGCCCTTGTCGATATTCTCGACAGCGGCGAGTTCGCGGGCCATCCGGTCCAGCGCGCTCTCATAGAGTTGGCGCTCGGAATAGGACTGTTCAGGCTGGTCGTCGCCGCGGTGCAGGTCGCGAACGACCTCCGCGATCGAGATCAGGTCACCTGAATTGATCTTGGCTTCGTATTCCTGGGCGCGGCGCGACCACATGGTGCGCTTGATACGGGCCTTACCGCCGAGCGTCCTGAGTGCGTCGTCCACCAGTTTGGAACCGGCAAGGGCACGCATGCCCGAAGCTTCTGCGCGATTGGTCGGCACACGCAGGATCATCTTGTCCTGATCAAATGCCACGACATAGACTTCCAGCTGCATACCCGCGACTGTCTGACTTTCGATACCGGTGATTCTGCCTACGCCGTGCGCCGGGTAGACAACACTCTGACCGACCTCGAACGCATGAGTCCGAGCTTCTGCCTTCTTCGCCATATTAGGTAAGACCCTTTTCTACACACACATTAAGAGAGACAAGTTTCTCCGGCCCAGTTCCTGATTAAGGCTCTGAGTTAGGAAATTCCGCTCTTCTTGATTGTTGTTCAGGAGTTTAACCTAGCACAATCTTACAGGAATTACAACAGCATGGCGCATGGCACGCCGAACGGGAAAAGACGAAGGCTCACGGAAATCGTTAACGCTCCCTGATCCTTCAACATCCCCGCAGGCACTACAGACTGTGATGCTGAGGGGAATTAATATCCCCTATAGATTGATTTTTAATCGCCCGTACCCGGATTTGCCGTGAAGTATTTTTCCAGCTTGCCAGTTTCCTGGGCGAACGCCTCCCGGTCAGCCGGCGGCTCTTTCATCCGGGTGATGTTCGGCCACACTTTGGCATAGTCCGAATTCAGCTTCAGCCATTTGCCGTCCGGATCGTCTTCCGTATCCGGCTTGATCGCCTCGACCGGGCATTCAGGCTCACACACGCCACAATCGATGCATTCATCGGGATGAATGACGAGCATATTCTCGCCCTCATAGAAGCAATCGACGGGGCAAACCTCGACACAGTCCATGTATTTGCAGCGGATGCAGGCGTCGACGACAATATAGGTCATGGGAGGTCCGGGGTCTTCTGGCGGGGAGTTGAGCCCGCCAATTGGCGAGGCAGGGCGCGCCTGTCAATGAGGTGTACTACACAGGGGCCTGAGATTGGCTCAAACCGCCCCGGAAGTGCGCTTTTTCGCGCGGCGGCGGGCCTCGGCGCGCTGCACATCATCGACATGCAGCAGGCCCGCGACATGGCGCACATAGGCGTCTTCCACGTCTGAGCGCTCGCCATCGGCATAGATCACCCTGTAGATCGCCTCGATCACCTTCACGCGCTCCGGCATCGGCAGCTTCTTCGCATGTTTGGTGAACTGGTGGCTGCCAACAGCCTCTTCGGCCAGCGCTTCTGCCTGAGCGAGCAGGCTGTCGGCTTTGTCGGCCTCAAACTCGAAGGCTTCCACCAGGATTTCGGCGATCATGTCGCTCTCGATATTGACGTAGATCCCGTCCACCAGCGCCGCTTCGACCAGCAGGGCCGTCACCGCCACATAAGGGGGCATCGACTGTTCTGCGGGGGTCTTGGGCGTCAGCATGCGCTTGATGCGGTCCATCATGGCTCGGCCTCCAGAGGGCGGTAAAGCGCCCGTGCTTCCTCTGCGGGGCCACGGCGCTCGCCAAGGCCCAGCACTTCAACGCTGTAGATACGCCCGGCCTTCCCGAATGTCACCACATCGCCGACAATCACCAGCGCGCCGGGTTTGTCGGTTTTGCGTGTCTGGCCCAGATGTGAGAGGCGCGCGCCATGCCCACGCACATAAGCGGTGGCGAGGGCGCGGGTTTTGAAGAAGCGGGCTCGCCACAGCCAGATGTCCAGGCGGAGCGACCCTTCTTCCGGCATCCGGCGTCAGCCCTCAGATGAAGGGTTTGTAGGTGAAGCTGGTCTCGCCGCTCGCCGTTTCGCTGGCAGTAGGGGCGCCCGGTTCGCGCGGCTTTTTCGGCTTGGGCGGGCGCGGAGGTTTGGGCGGCTTGGGCGGGGGCAGCAGGGCCGCGAGCGCCGCAAAAGGGCTGTCAGGGTCAGCCACCTTGCGGGTGGGCGGGCCGGAATTCTGACCGGGGCGTTGATCGGAGCTCTGACCGGAGCGCTGATGAGGCCGGCGATCGCCGCGATTGTCGCCGCGTCTTCCATCGCCACCCTGTCTTTCACCGCGAGACCCACCCCGGCCTTCGCCGCGTTGGCCCTTGCCTGGGGGACGATCCGAGGGCGGACGGCCTGAACGGTCTCCTTGTGCGCTTTGGCCTTGGGGGCGCTCGCCCTGAGGCCGGTCGCCTTGCAGGCGCTCTCCCTGCGGACGGCTTTCGCGTGGCGGGCGGGCGGCTTGCCCCTCATCCGGGCGCGTGCGCGCGCCATAGCGCCAGAGCGTCACCGCGCCGGTTTCCTTGTCCTTCTCGGCGGGCGCAAGCCCAAAGCCCTTCAGCACGCCGGGCCAGTCGTCCGCCGGGCAGGAGACCATCGAGGCCAGATCAATCACAATCGGGAAGGCATTCTTGCCCGCATCCTTTCGGCGCTTGGCAATTTCCCAGCCGAGGCGCTCGGCGAGGTCTGCGCGCACGGCGCGCCGGCCAAAGCGAAGATAACCATTGGCGGCGAGGGCTTCTTCCGGCCACGTGCCATCGAGCGCGAAGGAACCGGCGCCTTCTGGGGCGAGGGGGTACTCCGCGCCCGAATTAACGGCCTTGAGGATGGCGATCACGCGCTGCGCGGCGGGCTTCTGCGCATCGGGCGCGTGCACGGCTACGCGGCCCGCGCGAATGCCGGCGGCTTTGAGGGCTTCGCGCTGCTCGGGCGTAATGCGCGCAGGCGAATCATCCGTACGAAGATCAACCGCCGCGCCACTCTCCAGGATGCGGAACGCCAGCCCCCGCGCGATGCCTTCCAGCGCGGCGGCGGTTTCCCCGCTCGCCAGCTTCGCATGGGTGGGCAGCACGCGGGCAATCTCGCCCTTCAGCCATTCTTCCACGCGGGAGAGGGCCGGGGCGCGCTCGCTCGCCTCAACTTCCACCGCGCCGATCAGTTCGGCCCGCGGCGCAACCCAGCTCGCCCCTTTCAGAAGGCGGGCAATGGAGGCGCCCTTGAATTCGATCTCGGCCCCTTCCGTCAGCTTGAAGGCGTCCGACGGCGCGCCAGCAATCTCGCTAAGGCGCTGGCTCAGCATCGGGCGGATCGCGGCCAGCGCGGCCCCGCGCACAGCCTTGCCTTCCAGCGTCCTTGCGTCGAGCACCGGCTCGAAGGCCAGGCCATTCAGGCGGCCGACGAGATGGCCTTCAACGGTCACGTCGCCGTCGGGCGTCAGATTGGTCACGAGGGCGTCTTCCTTCTTGAGACTGGCGAGCAGCGCGGTAGTACGCCGGTCGACAAAGCGAGCTGTCAACGCACCGTGTAGCGCGTCAGAGAGGGAGTCTTCAATCTCCCGTGTTCTTTGCTGCCAATAGCCGGGGTTTTCCAGCCAGTCGGGGCGGTGGGCGGCATAAGTCCAGGTTCGGATTGCCGCAAGGCGCTGTTGCAGCTTGGCAATGTCGCCCAAAGGGGAGGCGAGATCTTCCATCCGCCGCTCAAGGCCCGCGTCCGAAAGGCGTGCGTCCGGGTCGGCCAGCGTCTCGGCCAGGCCCAGCACCAGCCGGCCATGCCCTTCCGGGCCCGCTTTGCGAAAGTCCGGCAGTCGGGCAAGATCCCACAGGCGGCGCACCTTGCGGTCACCCGTCACATTCGGCCCGATCCCGGCCTCTTCGCCCAGCCGGCGCAGAACCCATTCGTCCAGCGCGCGGGGGTTATGGATCAGCCTGGGATTGCCCGAGGGTTTCTCCAGGCTGCGGATCAGGGATTTGAGGCTTGAATAGTCGAGGGCCGAATTGCGCCACTGGACCGCGTCCACCGGATCAAACCGGTGGGCTTCGATGGCTTTCCACTCCTCATCGGCAAAAGGCGGGCAATTGCCCGTCTCGCCAAACTCGCCATCGGTGCGGAAGCGTCCGGCGCGCCCGGCAATCTGGGCACATTCCGCAAGGGAGAGGGGCCGGTGGCGGCGCCCGTCGAATTTTGAGCGGGACGCAAACACCACCCGCTCAACATCGAGGTTCAACCCCATGCCGATAGCGTCAGTTGCCACGATGTAATCGACCTCGCCCGACTGGTAGAGCGCCACCTGCGCGTTGCGGGTGCGGGGGCTGAGCGCGCCCATGACAACTGCCGCTCCGCCTTTCTGGCGGCGCAGAAGCTCGGCGATGGCGTAGACTTCCTCGGCGCTGAACCCGACGATGGCGGTGCGCTTGGGCAGTTTGGTGATCTTGGTATGGCCGGTATAGCGCAGCTCTGAGAAGCGCTCGCGCGGCTCGGTCTCTACGCCCAGCTTCAGCTCTTTCAGCAGGCCCCGCATCGTATCGGCGCCCAGTAGCAGCGTCTCGTGATTGCCGCGCATATTGAGAATACGGTCGGTAAAGACGTGGCCCCGATCCTCGTCCTCGGCCAGCTGGATTTCATCGATGGCGAGGAAGTCCGGCCTCAGTTCCGCCGGCATCGATTCCACCGTGCAGACGAAATAGCGCGCTGTGGGCGGCGAGATGCGCTCCTCGCCGGTGATCAGCGCCGCGCTGGCATAGCCCTTGGCCGCGACCACCCGGTCATACACCTCCCGCGCAAGCAGACGCAGCGGCAGGCCGATCATGCCGGTGCCGTGGCCCAGCATCCGCTCAATGGCGTAATGCGTCTTGCCGGTATTGGTGGGGCCGAGAATGGCCTTGAGCCTGGTCATCTGCGCAGAGGGATGGGGTCGCGCGGGGCGAAGGTCAAGCGCGCGGCATGTCGAAGCGGATCATGCCTTCGGCGTCTGGATGAAAGCCGGGCGGCAGGCGCGTCGCATCATCATAGAGCGCGCCGGCAAAACGCGCCTTGCTGATATCGCCCCAGAGGCAGGTCGCCCCGCAGAGATTGGCGCCGGAAAGATCGGCCTGCCAGAGATTGGCCCCGGTCATGTCGGCGTCCACCAGATTGGCCTGGACCAGTTTGGCTGAGCGCAGGTTTGCCCCCTTCATCGAGGCCCCGCGCAGATGCGCATGGGTCATCGAGGCGTTCAGCAGCCGGGCATGATTGAGACAGGCGCCGGCAAGGTTTGCCCAATCAAGTCGCGCGCCCCGCAACTCACAATTGCGAAACCGGACGCTGGCGAAATCCTGGCCCCGAAGATCGGCGCCATGCAGGTCACGTCCTTCGATCAGCCGCCCCTGTCCGGCGGCGGCTGCCGGCGCGTCCATGCCTGTCGCCCAGATGTCCATCACTGTCCCGAATTGTCCCAGTTTGTCCCGAACTGTCCATGTGTGGGTATTCGCGTGACTTTGGAAGGCCCGGATTGACCGGGGATTTCAAGATGCAGGAAGAGGATTGGACAGGGCGTCAGCCTCGTCATAATCTCAACACAGCGTTAACCTATGGAGCTGGGGCGTTCATTGGCAATCGCATGGGGATATCCGGCATGTTGAAACATCACACTGTGAGGACGGCGCGCGCGATAATCGCCCTTGCCCTCGGCGGCGCGGCTCTGTTGGCGGCCTGCGACCAGATCGAGACGCGGGTGGATCGCGCCCGCGAAATTGCGGACGCCTCCATTGACCAGATCACTGGCGAGACCGTCATAGACCCCGCCCACCGCCATCTTGAAAACGCGGCGCTGGCAGACCGCGCTCTGGCCGGCACTGTGATGACGGCAGGATTCGTGATCGATGAGGAAGAGCGCCCGATGTTCGCCATCGGCTCGATCATCGCCAAACCGCTCGCCATTCCGGAAGTCGCACCCATCGAGATTATCGGGGATGCGGAGCTGATGGAGGAAGAACTCGCCTATTTCGACTCGCCTGCGGGCGAGGCCATGCTGGAGGAAGAAGAGGCGCCATCTGTTGCGCCAGCGCCCCCCCCGGCGCTCACCATCCGGGAGCCTGGTTCCGCTTTCCTTGAGGTGCAGCCCGCGCAGGTGATGCCGCGCATCACAATCGACCCCCGCGCCAATCAGGAAACCAGGGAGGGGATCGCCCAGGCGGGCCGTGATCTCGATCAGGTGGCTATTCAGGATGATACCAAGCGCCTTCAGATGCGCAGCCTGTCTAAGGAAGACCTTCAGGCTATGGCGCCGGAAGATCGTGCCGAAACCCGCAAACTGGCCCGCCGGGCACCGGTTGAACGTGAAGTGGTCCGCAAGCAGCTCGACGCGAATACCGTCATGCTCGACACGATGACCAAGTATGGCGTTGGCGGCGAAGTGGCTCTCTCGCGTCAAGGGCAGATGGTCATCCAGATCGGCGCTGATGGTGCAAACCCCACCCAGTTCCGCGGCCGTAACGGCCCTGAAGAATTCCTCGCCCGCGCCGACGCTTCAGAATGTCCCGACGATGCCGATGCTGCTTCGGTCAGTGCAGATCTGGCTCTGGCTACAGCCTGCGTGGTGCGTGACCTGCGCGCCTCGGGCCAGTTCGAATATGTCGAGCAGGATTTCATTTTCCAGAACCAGTTCGCGCGCAAACCCAAAGATGCCCCCGTCGGCACCCCGGGCGAGACCAAAACCGGCTCTACGGGATCAACCGGCTCGACAGGCACCCCGCCGGTCAGCTTCAACCCCAATGATCCGCTCTGGGCACTGCAATGGCATTTCCGCGATAAGGGCACGTCTGATGGCCGCATGGCCGGTGGGGCGGGCTTTGAGAGCTTCTGGAACCGTCAGGGCATTACCGGCTCGGACGGCATCGTGGTCGCCGTGGTTGATACCGGCCTGCAAATGAGCCATCCCGATATCGCCGCCTCGCCCAATATCATGCCAGGCTATGACATGGTCTCCGATCCGCGCATGGGCAATGACGGCGATGGCCGCGACAGAGATCCAAACGATCCGGGCGATATGTGTGATCCGACCAAACCCGGCGCTGCTGACAGTTTCCACGGCACGCATGTGGCTGGCACTATTGGTGCGGCGGCCACCAATAATGGAGCCGGTGTTGCGGGCGGCGCATGGGATGTGCGCATTGTGCCGGTGCGTGCGCTTGGCAAGTGTGGGGGGCGCCTGTCGGATATCAATGATGCTATCCGTTGGGCTGCCGGCCTGGTCCCGGCCGAACTTGATGACGGCCCCGAGGGCTGGACCGAGATTTGGAACGAGCACCCCGCCGACATCATAAACCTGTCCATCGGCCTGCTCGGTGCCTGCCCGGCCTCGCTTCAGGACGCAATCGACTCGGTGACGGCAGAAGGCGTGATCGTTGTTTCCGCTGCGGGCAATGCCCGGATGTCTACCAGCTTTTATGCCCCCGCCGGCTGCCGCAATGTGGTTACCGTGGCGGCCAGTGATGGACGCGGCCAGATCGCGCCCTACTCGAACTTTGGCCCTGAAGTCATGGTTCTCGCGCCCGGCGGAGATCTGACACGCGATGACAATGGGGATGGCAAGCCTGATGGCGTCCTTTCAACAAAAGCCGCCACTAACTGCTATGACCCTGTTACCGGTGAAGGTGTCGAGAACTGCTTTTACGCTTACGAGCAGGGCACCAGCATGGCGGCGCCCCATGTCTCTGCCGCGATCGCGCTCCTCAAGGCGCGCGATCCATCCGCTCGCCGGGAAGATATCATCCGTACATTGAGGGAATCGCTTGATCCGCGCGAGAGCCTGCAATGTGCCGGCCTGTGCAGCCAGTATCCGGGCGCTTCCCCGATCGAGGGCAGCCCGGACATGTGTGCCCGTCCTTGCGGGCAGGGATTGCTGAACATGGCCAATGTGCCCCTCAAGCCAGCCAGTGGGGGTGGTCGCTGAGATGAGTTTCCCCCGTATTCCTGTGGATGCGCGCGGTCCCCTTGGCCTGCTTGGCATCGGTCTCATCGCCGGGGCAGCAGGTCTTGCCGCTCTTGGCACTCAGGGCGGGGAAGAACCAGCTGGGAGCGGCGGCGGTACGGAGCTCAATGTGTCCGGCAACCTGCCGCAAGAGGAGCGGCCCGCCAACACCTCCGGCATGCCGTTTGACCCTCCACCGGGCAGGCCCTCCCTGATCATTGATCCGGAGCCTGCGCCGCTTCCCCGTGATGAGCCCGAGGAAACGGCCCCGTCGCCCATTCCGCAGGTTACGGTCCAGCGGGAAGGGGGCGGCAGTGTTCTGCCCGCACGGGCGGGAACGGCGGAAGTTGTGTTCATCGTCCGCCTCAAGGGCGCGCCGGAAGTGGACATCATCACCCGCAATTTCAAGCGCGATCCGGCCGCCGCGCAGGCAGCGTGGATTGAACTCACCCAGCGCATTCCGGTGCTGGCTGAATTTGAGCTTGCCGGCGCCAGCTATTCCGGTGAGATCCGTCTGCTGCGCAGGCTCGCTGAGGCGAGCCCTGCCGCCATAAAGGACGTTCAGGACCGTCTCCTCGCCATTGAAGGCGTTGCCTATGCCGATCCAGATTATGTCGCCCATCCCGGCCAGAAGGATACAAAATGAATTTGCGTCGACTCCCCATCGCGTCGTTGATGTTTGCGTGCAGCGCCCTGCTCGCGGGTTGTGATCAGGTCAATTTTCCCGGCGCCAGCAATCCGCTGGACGCTGGCCCCAAGAATGTTGAAGAGCCCCTCGTTCCGGGAACGGAAGAAGGCAGCGAAACTGCGGATATGGAGCTTCCGGTGCGTCCGGAGTCTGTCGGCGCAGACAGCGCCATCGACTGGGAGGGCGCGCGCCGCGATCTGGCGTCCCGCCCGCTCGAAGGCCGCGAAGACAGCTTCCAGATCGCTTCGGGGGAGACGGCCCCGCCCGTGCCGGTTTTCCTGCCATCGGGGCCTGTCTCCGCGCAGGGCGGGGAGTCGGCAGTCCGGTTCCAGCCGATGAGCGATGGCTATTATGCCTTCTTCCCGGGCGAGGCCTACGACACAGTCGTCAACGGGACGAACAAGATCATCACCGCGCCAGGCGAACAGCCTCAGGCGCGCAACGAGGCCTTCAATTTCCAGCCCACGATGACGGGCGCGCAGGTTTCCTTCTCGCGCTATGGCGCTGACTATCTCGTGGAATTTGAATGCAAGGAACTGACCAATGGTCTGCCCACCTGCATCACGCAGGAAGAGGCTGAAGCATTTGCAACAGATCTGGTGATTTCGGGGACGCGGTAATGCTGAAAGCACGTTTATCTGCCATCGGATTATCGGCTGTGTTGATCCTTCTGGGCGGCTGTGACTTCGTGCGCTTGCCCGGGGATGGTGGCCCGCCGCCGGAGACCCCTGCACCCGGGCCTGCCATCCCGCCCGGCGCGCCGGGCCCCCCGCCGCCTGATCCCGGCGAAGATCCGTGGGCGCTTCCCCCACTTGAGGAAGGCGAGACCCCGGCGGTAGACCCCGTTGACGGAACGCCGCCTGAAGAGGCCCCGCCCAACCCGGAGATGCCGGTAGAGGAAACACCGGGCGAGGAAACGCCTGCGGGGGAAACGCCAGACCAGGAGCCTCCGCCGGCGGAACCAGCAGATCCGGAGGTGCCCGGGCCTGATCCCCAGCCTGAGCCACAACCGGAGCCAGACCCGCCCCCTGTGGTCGAACCTGTGTTCAGTTTTCATGCGCCTGGCGCCCTGCTTGCCGGATCCGGCGGAGGCTTCCCCGAGCAGGTTGTGCATGCGCCGGGCATGGTCTTTCCGATCAAGTCTGCGCCTGCCTATCTCCAGTCACAGGTCTTCATGTATGGCGGCGGCGTTGCGGGCGGCGACCAGTGCGACGCGCGCAACTATACTTATCCGTGGCGGGATAATTTCTGCGAAACCCGCTCGGCCAATCGCGGCTCGCCCTTCTGTCCGGTCAACAAGATCCATCAGGGTCAGGACATTCGCGTCGGCACGGCGGCAGACTGCAACACGCTGCGCCGCCAGAGCGCGGCCCAGCGCGGCATCCATGAGGTTGTCGCCGTGGAAGACGGCGTCATCACCTCCATCGGCACGTACACGGTCAAACTGCGCGGGGAGGGCAGCATCTATAACTACATGCACCTCAACATGAACCGGCTGGCCGTCACGGCAGGCCAGTCCGTCAAAGCCGGCGACCTGCTCGGCTATGTTTCGAATGATTTTGGCGGCACACCGACCACCATCCACCTGCATTTCGAGATCACCCAGAATACCGCAGGCAATGGCTGGGTGCATGTGCCACCCTATCTTTCGCTGGTGGCGGCCTATGAGCGGCGCCAGAACGGCCCCGGCGAGCAGTTGCAGCCGGAGATCGGCATTGCTTCCGCGCCTGAATGGGTCATCCCGGAAGGCTATGAGATCATCGAATAAAACAAAAAGGGCGGCTCTCGAGCCGCCCTTTTCATATCAGGTTTGGTCAAATCAGCTTTGATGAGATCCGGGTCTCAGCCCGAAATCGCCTGTTCGTCGCGTTCGCCGGTGCGGATGCGCAGGATGGAATCCAGATCGTGGACAAAGATCTTGCCGTCGCCGATCGTGCCGGTATTGGCCGCTTGGGTGATCGCCTCGATGAAGCGCTCCACATCGGCATCGGCGCAGGCGAGTTCCACCTTCACCTTCGGCAGCAGGCGCACTTCGTATTCTGCCCCGCGATAGACTTCCGTCTTGCCCTGCTGGCGGCCATAGCCGCGAACCTCAGTGACCGTGAGGCCAGTGGCGCCAGCTTCGGAAATCGCTTCAATAACCGCGTCCAGGCGGCTCGGCTTGAAGACGGCTGTGATCTGTTTCATGGCGGTTTTCCTGTCTGCTCAGTCGGATGCTGCAAGTGCGAACGTAATCAACATGATGGCCTCGTCAATGTTCTTCGCGCGTTGCCGCACGGGCAGGGCGGGCAATTCGCACGCGATCTGTCACCGGGGCGGCCGTTCCGCCTTTTGGCGGGGCATACAGGCGTTTCACAGCTTCAATCAGAACGACTCCGCCGACGCCGGGTGCAATGAAGCGCCCCATCGCCTCCCAGCCTTCGGCGGCGGAAGTGACAAGGCCAATATCTGTTGGTGGCATGTAAAGGGCGCTGGATGAGGCCGTTACCTGGAAAAGGCCGGTGGAGAGCAGATTGGAGAGCTGGCTGCGCGTCCAGGGGCGTCCGTGGCCAAACGGTGTGCGGGTGGCGCGCGCCCAGAGGCCTGCGCGATTGGCCGCCGTCAGCACGATGCGTCCCTCGGGCGCCGTTACGCGCCATATCTCACGCAGATAGGCCCGTGGGTCACCTGTTTCTTCCAGGCCGTGGAGGATGATTACCCGGTCAAACAGGCCGTCGGAGAAGGGCAGGCGCGGGTCGCCCACGGCCACGGCGGCGTTTCCTCGCCCCGAATAATCCCAGCTCACAGGCCCGTGCTCGTGCGGCACCGCTGCGATCATGCGCCTCGGCCCGGTGGCAAAAGCATCGAGGATGGGGAGCGCGTAACCCAGACCAAGTACTGAAAGCCCCTTGGACTCGCCCCAAAGATCAGTCAGCTTGCCCGCAAGAATGCGTGCCGCTGCCTTTCCGAGGTCGGACGCGTAAAAGCGTTCAAGGGTGACGGCGTCCTGTCGCATCGTTATGGCTTGCTCGCGCGTTCCTGTAATCTGGGGTCGGCTTCTGGAGGTAAGACATGAGTGTCGTAATCGAAATACACCAGTTTCCCTGCCTGAACGATAATTACGGCTATCTCGTACATGAGCCGGGCTCGGGGCGCACCATCGCTATCGATACGCCCGACGCGGCCGTCTATCTGGCTGAGGCCGAAAAGATGGGCTGGAAGATCAGCGAGATCTGGAACACCCACTGGCATCCCGATCATGCCGGGGGAAATCTCAAGATCAAGGAAGCCACCGGCTGCCGCATCATCGGCCCGGCCGGCGAAGCGGCCAAAATTCCGGGGCTCGACCGGGCGGTCAAAGGCGGCGATGTCGTCGAATTCGGAGACACCAGCGCCAGGGTCATTGATCTCCCCGGCCATACGCTCGGCCATATCGCCTTCCATTTTGCCGATCAGGACGCGGCTTTCGTGGGCGACGCCGTGTTTGCCCTGGGCTGCGGCCGGGTCTTTGAGGGCACGATGGAGATGATGTGGGAGAGCCTCAAACGCATCAAGAAGCTGCCCAGGAAGACCCAGCTCTACTGCGCCCATGAATACACCCTATCGAACGCCAAATTCGCCGTGACGATCGAGCCTGAAAACAAGGCGCTGAAAGAATACGTCGCCTGGATTGAGAAGCGCCGCGCTGAGGACAAGCCGACCGTGCCGGCCCTGCTGGAGCGGGAGCTGGAGACAAACCCCTTCCTGCGCGCCGACCTTCCCGAGATGCAACTGGCTATGGGCCATGCCGGCAACGCCGCCGCCACCTTCGGCGAAATCCGCGGGCGGAAGGATCGCTTCTGATGCGCCCCGCCATCTCCGGCGACCTCGGCCCGAATGAAATCATCCGCATGCTCGGCCTGACGCCCCATCCCGAAGGTGGCCATTATGGCGAAACCTACCGGGCTCCGGCCGGGGAGGGCGCTCGATCAAATTTGACAGCTATCTACTATCTTCTGCGGGCCGATGAGCTTTCTGCCTGGCACCGGGTGGACGCCGATGAAGCCTGGCTCTGGCATGCGGGCGGCCCGCTCGCGCTGACCCTGTCGCCGCCCGGCGGAAAGGGCGCGGCAAGCCTTACTCTCGGCCCGGATCTGCGCGCGGGCCAGCGCCCCCAGGCAATCATCCCGGCCGATCACTGGCAGACGGCCGAAACGCTCGGCGCATGGACGCTCGTCTCCTGCCTCGTTGCCCCGGGCTTTGAATTTTCCGGGTTCACGATGGCCCCGCCCGATTGGCGGCCAGACGTCTGAAACGCAAAAAACTCCAACGGGGTTGGAGTTTTTGCCCTCTCGTTGGAGGAATCGTTGGAGTTTTTTCGGGCGCCTTATCCACCGGATAAGGCGCGCCCGGTTCAGCCTGCGATATACTGCGCGCCGTTTACAGTCATCGTCGCCCCATTGATGAAGGCGGCTTCGTCGGAGGCGAGATACGCGCACATCGAGGCGATCTCTTCGGCCTTGCCGAGGCGCCCGACCGGGATCGTGGCGATGATGCCTTCGAGCACTTCAGGCTTCACCGCCTGCAACATCTCGGTGTCGATATAGCCCGGGGCGACCACGTTCGAGGTGATGCCCTTCTTGGCGCCTTCATAGGCCAGCGCCTTGGTAAAGCCGATCAGGCCGGCCTTGGCGGCAGAGTAGTTCGCCTGCGTGAACTGGCCTTTCTGGCCGTTGATCGAGGAAATATTGATGATCCGGCCGAAATTGCGCTCGCGCATTCCGTCCCAGACCTGGCGGGTCACATTGAAGGCGGAGGTGAGGTCGACATTGATGACTTCCTGCCATTGGGCGAGGGTCATCTTGTGGAAGGGGGCATCGCGGGTAATCCCGGCATTGTTCACCAGCACGTCCACCGGGCCCAGATCGGCCGCAATGGCCTTCAGGCCTGCGCCTACCGCGTCATAGTCGGCCACGTCGAATTTGTAGACCTTGATGCCGGTTTCCTTGGAAAAGGCCGCCGCTGCCGCGTCATTGCCGCCATAATTGGCCGCCACTGAATATCCTTTGGCTTGCAGCATATCGCTGATTGCCTTGCCGATGCCGCGCGTACCGCCGGTCACCAGAGCCGTTTTCGCCATGGTATGATTTCCTCCCGAATGTCTTGTTATTCCCAGACTTGCCCAGAAGAGGCGTACACATCAATAGCGCATTGGTCTTGTGAGGGTTCTGTGCAAATATTTCGCACTAGCACAATAATTGCTTGCTCCATTGCAGGGCAGCGGACGAGGTGAGGATATGGCCAGACATTCAGGCTCAGGTGGGCCGATTATCATAAAGAAGTACGCAAACCGGCGTCTCTATGACACGTCGACGTCTTCCTATGTCACTCTGGAACACTTGTCCGAGCTTGTTCGGGAGGGTCAGGAATTTGAGGTCCGCGATGCAAAGTCCGGCGAGGATCTGACGCGTCAGGTGCTGACGCAGATCATTTTCGAGCAGGAAACCAAGGGGCAGGGGGCTCTGCCGCTGAATTTCCTGCGCCAGTTGATCGGCTTTTACGGCGGCGGCGCGCAGGCTTACCTGCCGTCTTTCCTTGAAATGTCCATGAACAGCTTTTCCCAGGCCCAGAAGGAGTGGCGCAAGGCGGCCAATCCAATGGGCCTGTTTGAGGCCCAGACGCGTCGCAACATGGTGATGTTCGAACAGGCCATGAAAATGTTCATGCCCGGTGTTGCGCCAGGCAGTTCAGCAAGCTCAGAGCCCCGCTCTGCCGCTCAGCCGCCTTCCAATCCCTTCATGGAATACCAGGCTGAAGCTCTTGCTGCGATGCAGGAGCAGATGGAAATGATCCAGAAGCAACTGGCTGACCTTTCCCGCAAGGAATAGAGCCCGCCAGCCGCCTGGATTGTCCCAAAATCAGACGTCGCCTGCCACGCCGAAGTCCCGGCGTGCGGAGACGATGGTTACGATCACACCTGCCAGTACATCCAGCAGCGTCATCGCTGTGAGGATGAAGAAGGTGGAGGTCGCGAAGTTCGGCATCAGCAGGAACTGCACCAGGCAGAGGATGAAAATCAGCAGCGAGATGCCGTGATTGACGATCGTGGCGGTGCCGGTGCTGGTTGATTTCAGGATTTCCAGGAACAGGAAGATCACCGCCAGGAGAACAATGGCGTCGCCCTTGGAAAGTACCCATTCAACACCCGAGATCATGGGCAGGCCAAGGAAGCGCTCGTTCAGAAGCGCCGCCATAGGCGCGGCCTGCGTCTGGATCAGCTGACCGCTGGCATCAACGCCCTGAACAGGGCCACCAAAGGCCATAGCCAACAGATTGTAGAGCACGACGGGAATGACCAGCAGCGGAAAGATGCCGAATATTAGTCGCATGAATGACCCCTGTTTTTGATTTTCGCCATTACCGGCGCGCCGTTTCTGGTCGCGTTCCATCCTGGCAACGGCTGCCCCCGCCAATGCGATCCGAGTATCCTTCGAGGCTTTCCTGGCCACGTCCACCCTCGCAGTGCCGGTTGCGTTTACCAAGCCTGTCTAACGTATCGAAGCAGGGGTGGCGAGAGGCTTTGCGTTGCCTTGAGTGACAGGCTCAGCCTTCAGGCGTTTCCGGCGGCCGGTCGAAGCTGGCTTCTTCGGCTTTATGATGCAGTTGCAGGTTCAGCAGGATGCCTTTTGCTGCCGGCAGAAGCCACAGGCAGAGAAGCGTCACTACCAGGCCCACGCCAGCCATCGCTAACAGTTTCAGGCCAATGGGAAGGGGGCTCATCGGCACAAGGAACAGGAACGGCGCCATCAGGATAAGTACGCCGAAGCCAACGAAAAAAGCCGGTCCGTCTGCCGTATCAGCCGCCGTCATATCGCGGCCGCACTGTGGGCAGGTATCGTTGAGCTTGAGATAACCCTTGAACAGCTTGCCTTCGCCACACGCGCCGCAGCGCTGGCGAATACCGGAGAGGATGGGTGTGGGTATGTGTTCCATGCCTAATATTTAGGCGCTCGCAGGTTGCTTGACCCCGTGACAAACGCCCGCGCCTCCTCTTGACGCGGCTCGGTGCATTGCCCACGAGTGCGCCCGTTTCAACCCCCTCCGGGAGCAGCCCTCATGTCCGACCCTGTCTTCAGCCGCATTGCCATCATCGGCGTGGGCCTTATCGGCTCCTCGATTGCGCTTGCCGCGGCTGAATATGGCGCGGCCGGCGAGGTCATTTTGTATGATGCCAGCCCCGATGTGCGCGACCGGGCGGGAAGGCTCGGCCTCGGGACGATTGCCCCCACGCTGGAGGCGGCAGTGTCCGACGCTGACTGCGTGATCGTTTGCGTTCCTGTCGGCGCCATCGGCGCTGTCGCGGCAGGCGCTGTGCCGGCCATGAAATACGGCGCGATCCTCACCGATGTCGGCTCGGTGAAGAGCGAGGCGGCCCGCGCGTTGCATGATGCCGGCGATGGCCGCATCCATGTCATTCCCGGCCATCCGATTGCCGGCACCGAGCAGTCTGGCCCCGAAGCCGGCTTCCCGACCCTCTTTCGCGGTGCCTGGCATATCCTCACCCCCCTTTCGGGCCAGGACGAAGCCTACCAGACGGCCATCGGCCAGCTTGCCGCCTTCTGGACACGGCTGGGTGCAAAGGTTGAAGCTATGGACGCCGGGCGGCACGACCGCGTCCTGGCGATCACCTCGCACCTGCCGCACCTGATCGCGTTCAACATCGTCACCACCGCCTTTGATCTGGAATCAGTCGAGCAGGGCGAAGTGGTGAAATACTCGGCTGGCGGCTTCCGGGACTTCACCCGTATTGCCGCCTCAGACCCCGTGATGTGGCGCGATGTGTTCCTGAACAATAAGGAAGCCGTGCTTGAATGTCTCGGGCGCTTCTCCGAGGATCTGGCCGTTCTGCAACGCGCCATCCGTTGGGGCGACGGCGACACGCTGATCCGCGAGTTCACCCGTGCGCGCACGATCCGCAAGGCAATCATTGATGCCGGCCAGGATTCCAGCGCAGTGAACTTCGGGCGCAATAGTCCAGAGCCCGAAGACGAGGCGTAGCGCCTATTTCGGCGCGCGCTTGGCCAGGATGCGCTGCAATGTGCGGCGGTGCATGTTGAGGCGGCGCGCCGTTTCCGAGACGTTGTGATTGCACAGCTCGTAGACGCGCTGGATGTGTTCCCAGCGCACGCGGTCTGCCGACATCGGATTTTCCGGCGGGGCGGGGCGCTCATCCTGCGAGGCGGTCAGCGAGCGGATGATGTCTTCGACGTCGGCTGGCTTGGAGAGGTAATCGACCGCGCCGGCCTTCACGGCGGCAACGGCGGTGGCGATCGCGCCATAGCCGGTCAGGATTACGGCCCGCGCTTCGGGGCGGTATTTCTGCAGCACTTCGACGACGTCCAGGCCGCTGCCATCTTCAAGGCGCAGGTCCAGGACGGCAAAGGCCGGCGGGTTCAGGCGGGCAATATCCTTGCCTTCCGAAACAGTGCTGACAGCCGAAACAATGAAGCCGCGCTGGGCGAGCGCGCGGGCAAGGCGCTGCACGAACGGGCCGTCATCGTCCATGACGAGGCAGGATTTATCTTCGACGCCTTCAAGGCTCGGATGCAGGTTCACGACAGCGGGGCGGTCCATGCGCACTCTCCTTCAGGCGGTCTGGCCGCCGGTAAGAGGATATATGGCGGAAATGTCAACTATTCCAAGCTTCGCGGCAGCAGTGCCTGCAATGGCCAGACCGCCTGAACAATGGCGCCGGTGGCGGGCGGCGTGCGGTTCCGGGACGCGATTCGCCCGCCAGTACGCTCGATCAGCGTCTTGGCGATGAAGAATCCAAGCCCCATATCGCCCCCGCCAAGGCGGGCTTCGGATCTGTCGGAAATATAGGGTTCCCCCAGTTTCGGCAGCACTTCTGGCGAAAATCCGGGGCCGTCATCAGTGATGGTGATCACCACCTGGTCGGCCGTCCAGCTCGCGGTGGCGTCTACGCGGGTGGCTGCAAAGCTCACCGCATTTTCGATGAAGGCGCCCAGCGCATGCAGAATTTCCGGGCTGCGGGCGACTACGGGCGGTTTCTGCGCACCGCCTTCACCGGACACGGCCCGCACGAGGAGGGCAACGCCGAGCCCCTTCATCGGCGCGGCGGCTTCCTCGACGAGGACATCCAGCGGCATCCTTGCATGGACGATATCGGTCGCGTCCCGCGCTTCACGGATAGCCGAGAGAATGGAGCGGCATCGGTCTGCCTGTTCGGCGATCAGCCTGAAATCTTCGGCGTGCGGATCGTCCGGGCTTGTCTGCTGAACCAGCTCCTTGGCGACAAGGTGGATGGTGGCCAGCGGCGTGCCCAGCTCATGGGCGGTCATCGCAGACATCGCGCCCAGCGCCGAGAGCTTTTGCTCGCGCGCCATCACCACGCTGGCCGCGTCGAGCGCGCGGACAAGGCGGGCCTCGTCCTGGCTGACACGCGCGGCCGACAGGGTGAAGAATACCACGCCCACGGCAAGCGCGGCGAACTGGCCCCACTGGAAGAGGATCGGCAGGTGCGTGCCACCGCTGTCTGCCCAGGGCAAGGGCAGGCTGAGCAAGGGCATTAATGCAGCCAGTCCAAGCGCGAGGAGCGCAATTGCGCTGGCCCGCAACCTGCCAAGGCTCAGGGCCGCCACGGTGACAGGGGCCAGCATGAGAAGGAGGAAGGGGTTTGAGAGACCGCCTGTCGCCGCGATCAGGGCGGCCAGCTGAACTGTATCGAAGCCAAGTTGCAGCACGGCTTCCCAGCCGCTGGTCAGGCGCTGCGACTGAAAGGCGAAGGAGAGGAAGACGTTGAGCCAGGCTGAAGCAGCAATGATGGCGAGGCAGAGCGCAAGGGGCACATCAAAGCCGAGGATGAATGCCACAAGCAACACAGCCGCCGTCTGTCCCGCCACGGCGAGCCATCGCAGCGTGATGAAGGTGCGCAGCCGCGTTCGCCCGAGGGCGGACTGTGCTGAGCCAAGCCCCTCTGGTGCCAGCATGAAGATCGCGTCTTCGAAGCCCTGTCGCGAATCTCGGGAGAAATCATCCATGCCCGACTTATGCGGCAGCCTGTCTCTTGCGCCAAGCGCTGGAATGGAGGCCTATCGGGCGATGCGTATGTCATTTGTTTCCGCCATTCCGGCGCTTTTCCTGCTCGCCGCCTGCGGCCCCTCTGATGCGCCCGCTGCGGGGGGCTCTGCGATTGCCCGTTCGGGCGGTCTCAGCTCAGGCTGTTCCAGCCGGGCTTACCCGGAGATCGGCGGGCCGATCTCTCTGGTGGACCATACCGGCGCGCGGGTGACCGAGGCGGCCTATAAGGGCAAGCCGACGGTCGTCTATTTCGGCTTCACCTATTGCCCGGATGTCTGCCCGGCGGCGCTCTCCACTCTGGGCGCGGCCTATCGCCGGCTGCCCGAGGGCGAAACAGTGCCGCAGACCCTGTTGATCTCGGTCGATCCGGAACGCGATACGCCAGATGCGCTGGCAATCTATGTCACCACGCCGGCCTTTCCGACGGGTCTTACCGGTCTTACCGGTGCGCCCGAGGAAATCCGAGCCGCCGCAGATGCCTTCAAGGCCGACTATGCCCGGATCGAGCAGCCCGAAAGCCTTGCCGCATATACGATGGACCACACCAACCTCATCTATGTCATGGACGAGGACTGGCAGCTGAAGACCTTCTTCACCCATGAGGACACGCCCGAGACGATCTCGGCGTGTCTGGCTGAATTGTTCTAGGCCGCTAAATCTCGTCCGCGCCGCCGGGATTGCGCCGGCGGCGGATCAGCCACATCACCCCGCGCAGGTCTGACAGGGCCTCCTTGAGGCGGCCGAAATTAGTGTAGTTCGACCGGCCCGTGCCGCGCTCGCGGTGGTTCACTTCCCGGAACTCAACGCTA
>JBKBIZ010000054.1:0-20162 GCA_046293975.1 Hyphomonas sp.
TTACCCCGCGTCCGGATTTGACGCCTTATCCAAGCCGGATAACATCGCACCAATTCCAAAGAAACGGCAAACGTGACCCGCCCAAGGGGAAGAGGAGACGCCTAAATGGCATTTGACGCAGCGGCAAAGCCCAAGACGTGCATCATCGGCGCCGGTTGTTCCGGTTTCACTATGGCAAAACGGCTGAAAGATGCCGGCCTGCCTTACGACTGTTTTGAAAAGTCCGACAATATCGGCGGCAACTGGTACTATAATAATCCCAACGGGGTTTCCTCCTGCTACCAGTCCCTGCATATCGACACCTCCAAATGGCGCCTCGCCTTCGAGGACTATCCCGTCCCCGCGGATTGGCCGGACTTCCCCCACCACGCCCAGCTGCTGCAATATTTCCACGACTATGTGGACCATTTCGGCCTGCGCGAGACGATCACCTTCAACACCTCGGTGGAAGACGTCGCCGACCTCCCCGGCGGGCGCTACCGCGTCACGCTTTCCACTGGCGAAACCCGCGACTATGACGCCGTCATCGTCGCCAATGGCCACCATTGGGACGCCCGCACGCCTACCTATCCGGGCAGTTTCACCGGCTATCAGGTCCACTCCCACTATTACCGCGACCCGTTCGAGCCCTATGATTTCCGCGGCAAGCGCGTGATGATCGTCGGCGCCGGCAACTCCGCGATGGACATCTCCTCGGAGCTTTCCCAGCGCCCGATTGCGCAGAAGCTCTTCATCTCCATGCGCCGCGGCGTCTGGGTTCTGCCCAAATACATGGACGGGCGCCCCGCCGATAAAGCCGTGCTGCCCGCCTGGATGCCCGCCAGCCTCGGCCGCTCGCTCGCCAAGGCGAAGATCAAGAAAACCATCGGCAACATGGAAGACTATGGCCTGCCCAAGCCTGACCATGAACCGCTCGAAGGCCACCCCTCCGTCTCCGGAGAATTCCTCACCCGCGTCGGCTGCGGCGACATCCTCCCGCGCCCCGGCATCGACCGTTTCGACGGCAACACCGTCCACTTCACAGACGGCACGTCGGAGGAAATCGACGCCATCATCTGGGCGACGGGCTACAATACCAGCTTCCCTTTCTTCAAGCAGGATGAGCTCACCCCCAAGGATAACATCTTCTCCCTCTACAAGCGCATGGTGAAGCCCGGCCGCGAGACGCTCTTCTTCCTCGGCCTCGCCCAGCCGCTGCCCACCCTCGTTAACTTTGCAGAACAACAGTCAAAGCTTGTGGCGGCCGCCCTGCAAGGGCGCTACGCTTTCCCATCCCATGAGGAGATGAAAAGCGTGACCGTTGCCGATGAACAGGCCCATCTGGGCCATTTCTATGACAGCCCGCGCCACCGCATGCAGGTGGATTTTGGTCTCTATGTCCGTGATCTCCTCAAGGAGATCGAGCGCGGCGCCAAACGGGCGCAGGTCGGGGCATGAGGGCAGGGGCGACCGGTCTCGCGCTGGCGGCGCTTCTGCTTGCCGCCGCCTGCGCTTCCTCGCCCGCGCCGGTCAGCCATCGCCCCTCGCAAGCGATCCTGCGCATGCCCCCGGTGAATTACGGTCCGCCGGGGGACGCGCGCAATCCGCCCCAGGGCCCGTTCCAGCCCAACGCTTACCTGCGCACCTGCCCCGGCATGCGCGTCTCCAATGCCCCGGCGATGGATGGCGACCGCTGGCTCACCGGGTTCAAGCCGATTGTCGTCGTCTTCGGGGTCATCGTCGCCTCCGCCCCGGTCAATGATGTCTGCCTCGCTTCAGGTTATGGCCTGCGTGACGGGCGGATGCATGCCGGCATAGACCTCACCAGCCGCCCGCCCGGCATCGTCTATTCCGGCGCGCCGGGCCGCGTGGTCGAGGCAAAGAATTCCTCCGGCTACGGCCTGAATGTCGTGCTCGATCACGGCCATGGCATCTATACGCGCTATGCCCACCTTGATTACTTTGCCCCCGGCATCACGCCGGGCGTCTCCATCGGCTTTGGCCAGCCTGTCGGCCAGATGGGCTCAACCGGAAACGCCCAGGCCGCCCACCTCCATTACGAAATCCTCACCGGAAATATCGACAATCCCAAGGGCGCCTACGGCCTCACAACCCACGATCCTTTCAGCTTCCCTGCCTATGAAGGGGCGTTGCAGGCCGGGTACTGATCTGTCACACGCGGGGGAAGGGAAAGGGCAGGGGGGCCGCCATGAAACCGAAAATCTCGTCCTCGCTGATCGCGCGTGCTTATGCCGATCCGCTCTCCTGGCTCAATCTCGCCGTCGATCTTCTGCCCATCTGGGCGATCTTCCAGTTCGGCTGGGGCGCTACGCCGCTGGTCGCGCTCTACTGGCTTGAAAACCTCGTCATCGGCTTTTTCGTCGCCGCGCGCATGCTGGGCACCGGGCTCAGCCAGCTCTCGAGGGGCATCTTCGTTGGCGCGGGCGTCTTCTTCCTCGTGCCGTTCTTCATCGTGCATTATGGCGGCTTCTGCTTTGGCCACGGCATTTTCATTGCCAGCTTTGCGGCGCCGGAAATGGGCTTTCCAAACCCCGCCGAGCTGATCGGCTGGGCCCTCTCCACCGGCCCGCACATCGCCTGGTTCCTCGCCGCCATCTTCGCGGCAAACCTCGCTTTCTTCCTGATTGATTTTCTCGGCCGGGGAGAGATCAGGCGCACAAAGATCGACGGGGAAATGCTCGCCCCCTATGGCCGCATCGTCACCCTCCACCTCGCCATCATCCTGGGCGCCATGTTCGCCGTCAGCTCCGACGAACCCCTGATGGGCGTCCTCTTCCTCATCCTCATCCGCGTCGCCTTCGGCATGATCCTCGCCATCCGCCTGCGCATCAAACGGGACCGTCAGCTGGCGGAGGGCATGGCGCCCGAGGTGGCCCCACTCTAACGCCCCCGTGTCCTCCCGGAGCCGCAAAACGGTTATCCGGGACCATCTCTCCACCCCATCCCCGAACTCCACATCGACACCGGAAATTAATGGTTGAAATTAAATCCCTTGATAATGGCGGGGGAATAGCGGCACAAAAGCAAAGCGAAAAAAGGAGTGGGCGTCGATGAACGGAGCGGATATCGCGGAACAGTTTGAGAAGCACCTCAATAGTCCCAAACAAACTTGGCTCCTTGGCGCCGGTGTTAGTTTTGCCGCTAACATTCCGCTAATGTACCCTTTGACCACGCGTGTGATGAGGCTCGCTCGTGAGAACTACTTCGCTGAAAATGCCACCGCCCTGGAGATCCTAAAATTTCTCGAAAGCGATATTAACGAGGGGTCGCACATTGAAGAAATGCTCACTCATCTTGGTGACTGCATTTCGATCGCCGAGCGATCACGGAAAGGGGGAATCGAGATCAACGGTGCACTCATTTCCAAAGCCAGCCTTGTTGGTCTGCATCGAAAGTTACTTGAGATAATTGCGGAAACTGTTCGATGGGGATTTCGTCCTGCAAGAATCGATGATGATGGCATCGAAATTGAACCCGAACGCGCGGGCGCGCGGGGAAAATCGATTGTCGAAATTGCTGATCATTCCAAATTTATTTCGGCTGTGTTCGGACAAAATCGAGCAGGCGTAGAGTACTTACGAACACCCGTCGAGTTTTTCACAACCAACTACGATACTTTGCTGGAAGACGCGCTGGCATTGAATCGAGTGGCTTATTTGGATGGCTTCACAGGCGGGGGTATCGGGTTTTGGAATGAAGAGAGTTACACGCAGGAGAGAAATGCTCGTGCCGTGGTAACCAAACTTCACGGTTCGACCGATTGGTATCGCCCCGACGACATTCAGTCCACCATACTTCGTGTGCGTGACAGTGACGTCTACCCGAATCGTAGTGGGGGAGCGGTAATGATTTATCCGCAAGCCACCAAATATCAAAACGCTCAGAGAGATCCGTTCTCAGAGCTTTTTCAAAGATTCCGGCATAGATTGAATGTGGGTGTTGATCATGTACTTCTTATCTGCGGTTATTCATTTGGGGATTTGCATATCAATGATGAAATAGAGCGGGCTATGGCCTCACCTAAAAGTCAGCTCACGATCATAGTTTTCGCCGACGAGCCCAATGGTCATTTGCCTAATACTATTAGAACCTGGCGGTCGCAGATGTCCTGGCGGAAAAGAGTGTTCGTAGCCAGCCCAAAGGGGCTCTATCAAGGAGAGGAAGGGCCACACTTCGGAACTCCAGGTCAGTTGCGTGATTGGTGGACATTCTCAGGGGCGACAAAACTTTTTGCTCAGGGACTTCCGGGCGATGTGCAGGGAGCAATCCAATGACGGATTTTCAGATCGATACTGACCTAGAAATAGGTACAGTCTTTGAGGTGGCTGGCAGCGTTCTGAAGATAGCTCTCAGTAGGAATATTTCGGAGCTGACGAGGAGCTATAGCGGCCGTGTGTATGACGTAGGCCAGATTGGCAGCATTTTGAAGCTTCACCTTGGGCGTAGAATAATTTTTGCGACTGTAAAGCTTCTGCGGCTGCAATCAGATGAAGAAACGGCAGTGTTGTCTGCGTCGATAAAGTCGGTTGCTTCTACTCAAGACCGTCGTGTGATTGAAGCCGACTTGTTAGGAGAGGCAATTTTTAACTCGGCGGACAATTCCCTCGTGTTTAAGAGAGGAGTTTCAACTTATCCTCTTCCCCTTCAGGCTGTGCATCTCATCACTAAAGAAGAAACGGAACTACTCTTTTCGAGCGTGGAGCGTTCTAGGGATGATGGAGTTAGGTCGCATGCCGCGATTGGCTCTTATGTTGGCGCAACTCGGGTCGAGTGCCGGGCAGATATTGATCGTCTCTTTGGACAACATTGTGCGGTTCTTGGATCAACAGGTGCAGGCAAATCTAGCGCGGTTGCTGCGATTATTCACTCGGTTCTAGAGCATGAATGCCGCCAAGGAGTCCTTGCTAGACCATCCATAATTTTGATTGATCCGCACGGAGAGTATGCAAACGCTTTTGGCGAGCGCGCGCAAGTTTTTAGGGCATATGACTCACTTGGGCTTGGAGAAAATGAAGCCTCGAATCTCAAGCTCCCATATTGGTTACTATCATCTGATGAATTTAGATCGCTTGTAATTGGAAAGACTGAGTTTGAGGCAACGTCACAAGCAAACACCGTATACAAAGCTCTTGTTCACGCGAGAATGTGTGCTGCGGGAATGGTTGCTTCCGCTTCAACTGAGCTTCCAACTGCGCTCGGTGCCGATCATGATCCCGAAGAACCTTTGTTGATCAATGGCACGACGCCAGAACAAGTGGCGGGCTTTGATAGGGATCGTCCTCGTCCTTTCAAACTAGCCGAGTTTCGAGATCATATTCTGAATCGACAAGCGATTCGCGCTAAGAAAGGAAGTGGGTGGGAGCGTGTTCCACAAAGTGAGTTTCAGAGGGATTTTGCGTCTATTCTGAACAAGTATCGTGTGCTGACGACAGACCCACGAATTGCATTCTTAATGGAGGAACTAAATGAAAGTTCTCCAACTCTAGATCAAGTTCTATCGCAATTTTTGAATGTCGACTCTGGCGATAGTCGGAGCTTGAAGATTATTGATATCTCAGGGCTTCCCAATGAAGTCGCCGGTCCGTTGACTGGCGCAATTGGTCGTTTGTTATTTCAGTACAAGATTCATCAAACTAGAGCGCAAAGAGAGAAAGACCCTGTACTGTTTGTCTGCGAGGAAGCTCATAGATATGTGCCAAATCGAGGAGATGCTCAATATGAAGTAGCTCAGGGAGCTATCCGTCGAATAGCGAGAGAGGGGCGTAAGTATGGTCTGGGTCTGATGCTCGTTTCTCAACGACCTGCCGACATTGAGGGTACGGTGATCTCTCAATGCAACTCTTGGATAATTCTTCGACTTTCGAATAGTACCGATCAAGAGCATGTGGCCAGGTTTCTGCCTGACGGTCTTTCGGGGATGACGAAAATGCTGTCCTCACTACCGCGCCAAGAAGCTCTCTTTGTCGGTGAAGCAGCTGCTATACCGGCACGAATTAAGCTTCGTACGCTTACCAAAAGCCAACTCCCTAACTCCAATGATATTTCATTTGCTGCTGGCTGGTCTTCCGAAGGAACGACAGAGGATGAGATCCATGAAGTGGTAGGTCGGATGCAGTCTTGAGGGGCGTTCGTAAGTGATTGGGGGCGTCCCCCAATTGACGCCCCCCTCACTCTCCCCCATCCCTCTCCCTCGACCACAGGGAGCGCGCCATGAACCCCATCCTGATCCTCGACTATGCCGGCATCGCCGTCTTCGCCGCCACCGGGGCGCTGGCCGCCTCGCGCAAGCAGCTCGATATCATCGGCTTCCTGTTCTTCGCCGCCTTCACCGGGGTAGGGGGCGGCACCGTGCGCGACCTGATCCTCGATGTGCCCGTCTTCTGGGTGGTCAATTCCGACTATCTGATGATCTGCCTGGTCACCGCCATCCTCGTCTTTTTCACCGCCCACCTGTTTGAGTCCCGCTACAAGCTCCTCCTCTGGCTCGATGCGCTGGGGCTTGCCGCCTATTGCGTCTTCGGCGCGTGGAAGGCGCTCGCTGTCACCGGCTCTCCGGTCATCGCCGTGGTCATGGGCGTCATCACGGCCAGCTTCGGCGGCATCCTGCGCGACCAGCTTGCCGGCGAGCCCTGCATCCTCCTGCGCCCGGAGATCTACATCACCGCGGCGCTGGCCGGCGCGGCCACCTATACCGGGCTCCACCTTGCCGGCCTGCCGGTGATGATGGCGGCCATTCCCGCCGCGCTCGTCGCCTTCGCCATCCGGGGCGGGGCGATGAAGTTCGGCTGGTCGATTCCCGGGTATAAGAGCCGGCCGGGACGGGCGCCCGAGGATATCGGCTGACGGGGCCTAGGGTATTGTCCTGACTTGCCGGGGCTGTCCCAAAGTGTCCCAATCTGTCCGGAATTGACCTGATCTGGCCGGACTTGGCCGGAAATGCCCGGAAATGACCGGGCAAGCGTGAGGATTGACCAATGCCGGACGCATGGCTGCTCTACGAAATCACAAAGTTGACGCGAGATGACGCCGGGTGCAGGGTCAATTCGTTACAACCAGAAAGAAACCTGATGGCTGACATGACCACGCCTGACACCCTCTGCGGCAAGCGCGCCAGCACCAAGGCTGCCAACCGCCGCGCCATCCTTCAGGCGGGCCGTCAGGTTTTTGCCCGTATCGGCTACGAGGCCACCACCGTGCGCGATATCATCCGCGAAACGGCGCTCGCCTCGGGAACTTTCTACAATTATTTCAAGTCGAAAGAGGAAGTCTTCCAGGCTATTGCCGAAGACTCCACCTATCGCTTCCGCGACCGTCTCGCCGATGTCCGCGCCCGCGCGCAAAGCCTCGAAGACTATATGGAGCACGCCTACCGGGCCTATTTCGGCTTCATTGCCCGGGAGAATGAAGACGCAATCGCAAGTGGTGCGCCCCACATCGCCCTCATCGGTGTGCGGGTCGATACGCCCGAGATGCAGGCCGTCGCCCAGGAAATCCGCGCCGACCTGGAACATGTCCTTGGAAAACAGGGCACTAAGCCCGCCGTCGATACCGAATACCTCACCGCCGCCGCCATCGGCATCGCCCGCGAAATGGGCGACTACATGCTCAAACGCCGCCCCGTCGATGTTGAAGGCGCCACCCGCTTTGCCTGCACGCTCCTGCTCTCGGGCCTCAAGGCGCTCGACGCAGAAGGATAATCTCGCCGCCGCCGGGGAACCCCTTGGCGGCGCGCGAAAATACCGTCAGGTTCTCTCTCCATAAGAGATGAGAGGGAGAAAAATTCCGTGAGCCTTCAGCGCGTGATCGCAAAGATGATTGCCAGCCTGCCCGGCGGCATGATCGTCAAGATGTCGGGCGGCGAGCCCAGGACCATCGAAGGCCGCACGCTTGAGCCCCAGCTCCAGCTCGTCGCCTGGAATGGCCGCAACGCCCCGCCGATGTCGACCCTCCCTGCCGAGATGGTGCAGCAGGGCGTCAAGGCGCAGCTCGCCCTGATGGCAGACAAGCTTCCCGGCGGGGTAGGCGTCGAGGACTTCACCATTCCGGGGCCGGACGGCAACGAAATTCCGGTGCGCCTTTACATGCCGGCCTCGCAGGACGCCCGTCACCCCCTCATGGTCTATTATCATATGGGCGGCGGCGTGATCGGCGACATGGACACCTGCCACGCCTTCTGCGGCATGCTCGCCCAGGGCGCGCAGGCGCCTGTCCTTTCGGTCGATTACCGCCTCGCGCCGCAGCACATTTATCCTGCTGGCCTGAACGACTGTTTCGCCGCCTATAAATGGGGTGTTGAAAACGCCGCGCGCTACGGCGCTCCGGCCGGCAAGGCCGCTGTCGGCGGCGACAGCATGGGCGGAAACTTCTCCGCCATCATCAGTCAGCGGATGAAGCGGGAAGGTGGGCCCATCCCCGCGCTCCAGCTGCTGATCTATCCGGCCATCGACATTTCAAAACACTACCCCTCCAAAACCAGCTTCGCCAATACCTTCTCCCTCAGCCAGGACACAATGGACTGGTTCATGAAGCAATATCTCCCCGAAGGCTTTGACTATACCGATCTGAACGTCTCGCCCGGCCAGGAGAGCGACCTTTCCGGCCTGCCGCCCGCTATTATAATCACAGCAGGTCACGACCCGCTGGTGGACGAAGGCGACGAGTATGCCGAGCGCCTCAAAGCCGCCGGCGTGAAGGTGAAGCACAAGCGCTATGACAGCCTCGCCCATGCCTTCACCGCCTTCACCTTCATTTCGCCGGGCGCCCGCGCCGCCTGCGCCGAAATCGCCCGCATGGTCCATGATATGTACGCGGCCAGGAAGGCATGAAGTCTCTTGTCGTCAGTGAACTGGCGCCGGATTTTACCGGAACAGGCCTGAAAGATCTGCCCCTGCCGGAGCCTGGGGCCGGGCAGGTGCGCGTCGCGGTTAAAGCCGCCAGCCTCAACTTCCCAGACCTTCTGATGACGGAGGGAAAATACCAGCTGAAGCCGGAGCTGCCCTTCACCCTCGGCATGGAGCTTGCCGGCATCGTGGACGCCGTGGGGGAGGGCGTCACCGCCTTCCGGCCCGGCGATGAAGTCGCCGGGGGCAGCCGCATCGGCGCCTTCTCCGAATATATCGCAATGCCCGCCGCCGGCCTGCGGAAAAAGCCCGCCGCGCTCAGCTTTGCCGAAGCCTCTGCCTATGGCGCGGCCTATCTCACGGCCTATGTTTCGCTGGTCATTCGCGGCCATCTGCAGCCCGGCGAAACCCTACTTGTCCACGGCGCCAGCGGCGGCGTGGGCCTGGCGGCGGTCGAAGTGGGCAAGCTCCTCGGCGCCACCGTCATCGCCACCTCGGCGTCCGACGAAAAGCTCAAAACCGTTAAAGCCCGCGGCGCCGATCACGTCCTCAACGTCACCAAGGGTTTCCGCGAAGAGGTCAAGGCGCTCACCGGCGGGCGCGGCGCCGATGTGATCTACGACCCCGTCGGCGGCGACGTCTTCGATGAAAGCGTGCGCTGCATCGCCTTTGACGGGCGCCTCCTCATCATAGGCTTCACTTCTGGCCGCATTCCCTCGGTCAACGTGAACATGCCCCTCATCAAGGGCTTCTCCGTCGTCGGCGTCCGCGCAGGCGAATATGGCCGCCAGTTCCCCGAAAAGGGCCGCGAAAACCTGGCCGCGATCTGGAACTGGGCCGAAGAAGGCCGCGTGAAGCCCTACATCCATGCCGAAGTCCCCCTCGCCGACTGGCGCCGCGCCTTCGACATGATGCGCAGCCGGCAAGTCGTCGGCAAAGTCGTCCTGGTGCCTTGAGGGTGAGCAGAAAGCCCGGCCCGGCTTGACGAGAGTCAAACCATCAGCCGGGCTTGAAATTGGCTCCTAAACCGTGCGCTTGGCGCGGTCACTGGCGTTGGTGGTTTCGATGGCTGCGCGGGCGGCGGACCACTGCTCATCTCCCCAGGCGCTCAGCATACTGAAGTTCCCGCCGGAGGCATTGTACATCGCCCCGTCGATGGCAATCGTCTGGCCATTCACATATTCACAGCCTGGTGCCATCAGCAGAACGGCCAGGTTCACCAGCTCGTGCATCTCGCCCACGCGGCCCATCGGGTTGGCAACGCCGCGGTCCATCCGCTCGGCGCCATCGGCATCCGGGGAGAGGCGTTTCGACATGCCTTCAGTCGGGAAGGGCCCCGGCGCAATTGCGTTGAAGCGCAGGCCATGCGGCCCCCATTCAATCGCCAGCGATTGGGTCATCACATTGACACCCGCCTTCGACATGGCCGAAGGCACCACAAACGGCCCACCATTCCACACCCAGGTCGTCAGGATCGAGCAGACATTGCCGCGCCGCTTTTCGGCAATCCAGCGCTTGCCGATATCATGCGTCATGTAGAACGTGCCGCGGAACACGATGTTGGAAATCGCGTCAAAGCCGCGGATGGTGAGATCCTCCGTACGGGAAATAAAGTTCCCGGCGGCGTTGTTGATCAGGCCTGTCAGCGGCCCGTGCTTTGACCAGATCGTGTCGTTCATCTCGGTGATCGCTTCGGCCACGCGGATGTCGCAGGCATGGGGCACAACCTTGCCGCCATGCTTGGCCATCAGTTCCTTGGCGGTCTCTTCCAGCACACCGCCTCGGCGGCCGCAGATGTGAACTTCAGCACCCAGCTTCAGAAAGCCCTCGGCCATTTCCTTGCCAAGGCCGGTGCCGCCGCCGGTGACCAGGATGCGTTCATCCTTCATCAGGCCGTCGCGGAACATCAGTTTTGTTGTGTCCATTCTAGTCTCCTCCCATGTGTCCTTTACGAACGTATAGGGCTCTCTCCGCGCCCGCCAGCGGCGACGTGGCGGAAACCCGGTCTCATTTTCGCCAGGGCAGGCTGACCAGCCGCCACAACACCCATACCGGCAGAACCACCAGGGCGCCGGCAAGGGCGGGCTGCCAGAAATTCCCGATCGCCCAGCCCAAAGCCGAGAACAGCTGGCGCAGCATGGCGCGTAACGCTTCCACGATGTTGAAACTCGGATCGCCAGGATCGAAATTCGTCGCCATAACGAAGAAGCCGATCAGAATGCAAAGTGCCAGAAGCTTCAGCCCGCCCCACACGCCAATACCGAACAGGCGCGTCAGCAGCGGCCGCTTGACGGGGCTTGGCGGCGCGGCAGAACCCTCTGGCGCCGCAGGGACCGGTATCGCCGGGCCAGGCTGCGGGCCAGGCTGCGGATTGGGCTGCGGATCAGGGTGGGGCGCATTGGGTGTTTCCATCATGTCGCCACTCTAGGCCCTGCGGTCTATTCCGCAAAGAGCAGGCTGGCCGGAGCCATCATTCGGCCGCCACCTTCTGGACAAGCGTACGGTGCGGATACGGAATGGAGATGCCTTCCCGGTCAAACGCCGCCTTCACCTTATGCGTAATATCAAGCCGAACCGGCCAGTAATCGCTCGTAGCAACCCAGCTGCGAGAAGCGACATCGACCGAGCTGTCGCCGAGGTTCATCACGCGCACGAAGGGTTCAGGATCCTTGAGAATACGCGTGTCCTCATCAATGACAGCGCGAATGATGCGGATCGCCTTGTCCATGTCGTCGTCATAATCGATGCCGAAGGTCACATCCACGCGCCGCGTGTCAAAGCCGGAATAGTTCTTGATAACGTCATCAATCGCCTGGCTGTTGGGCACGATCACCTTGATATTGTCCGGCGTGGCAAGGATCGTCTGGAAGAGAGAGATGTCCTTCACCGTTCCGGCAACGCCGGCCGCTTCGATATAGTCGCCCAGCTTGTAGGGGCGGAAGGTCATGATCATCACGCCTGAAGCAATGTTGCCCAGCGCGCCTTGCATCGAAAGGCCGATGGCCAGCGTCAGCGCCCCCAGTACCGCGACAAAGCTCGTCGCCTGCACGCCAAAGACTTGCAGCGTGGCGATGCCAACGGCCGCAATGATCGACCAGCGCACCAGCGAGGCGAAAAAGTTCGACAGGGTGGCATCGATCTGCGGGCTTCGGGAGGCCTGCTTGCGCACCAGTCCGCTCAGCCAGCCTGCGATCCTCAGCCCGACGACAACCAGAACCAGGGCGCCTATGGCTCTCAACCCGAAGAGCAGAAGATAGGGGCCTAAAGTCTCCCAGATGGCTTGGGGGTTCATTGTCTCGTCCATGTCAGTCTCCTTTTGAGGTGAGCCTGCTGTAATCGATCAGCATACGGCAATTCTGGCGGGCTGCGGTCCTTTCGTGGCTGTTGCAGCGTCTGGTATATCTTGGCCGTGCCTTGTCAGCCGCTGGTATCGCGGCCCAGAGGCGGAGGAAGGTCTTGAGCGGTTTTTGAAGGGGCGTCTTTGGTCAGCAATTCCCCCTGATATTCGATAGCTGTCGGGAAGGGGATCGAGATCCCCGAACTGTCGAAGCTCTGCTTGATATTCTTGATCAGGTCGGCTTTCACCTGGATGAAATCAGGCGTCGCCACCCAGGCGCGCAGCCGGAGCGTCACCGCCCAGTCGTCCAAGGACTGAACACCCGCCCATATGGGCATATAGCTGATCACTTTGGGATGGGATTCGGCCGTATGACGTATCACTTCCAATGCCTTGTCCAGATCGTCCGCATAGGAAACGCCGAAATACAGGTCCAGCCGCCGGAAGGGCTGGATCGTGTGGTTGATGAGAGGCGAGCCCCACACCTTGTCATTGGTCAGCGAGACGATCTTGTTATCAATCTGCTTCAGCGTCGTGGTGAAGGGGGTGATATTGGTAACCTCGCCTTCAAGATCAGCCAGCGTCACAAAATCCCCGATCCGGAACGGCCGGAAGATCGCCAGCATCACGCCGGCGGCAACAGCCTTGAGCGTATCTTGCAGGGCAAGGCCAATGGCGAGGCCTGCCGCGGCCAGCACAGCCGCCAGCGAGGCAGCCGGAAAGCCCATCTGGATAAGCGCCGTCACGATGGCGACGGCGAAGATCACATATTTGATCAGCGAGGCGGAAAACGCGATCAGCGTATCATCGGCCCCGGCATGGGCATGGGCCTTCTCGCCGAACTTGCGCAGCGAGCGGGAAATCAGGTTGGCGCCCATCAGCGCGAAAAAGAGGATCGCCACCGCCGCCATTGCGCCGGGCCCGCGCGTATCCACCAGCGTGCGCCAGTCATAGCCCGCCAGCCCCAGGGGTAGGGGCGAGAACAGGATCAGCGCAAACACGCGCGCTATCGAGGCCATCAGATCCCAGGACGAGCCTTCGAAATTCTTGTCCTTGGGCGTCGCCAGCTTGCCGACGAAGCGAATGAGATGCTTCACCGCCGAGGCGGCCAGCCAGATCACCAGCACGGAGGCAAGCACAAGGCTCCACTGGACCACATGAGGCCAGGCTGTCGCCGCCCAGACTGGCCAGGTGGCGGTGTCGATATTCAGCAGCGCCAGCAGGCGCGAGGTCTCGGTCGGTGTGCTCATGTCGCCGGTTTAACCGGCTTTGCGCCGCGCGTCAGCCTCAGGATCATCAGGAGAATGAGGCTTCCGGCGGTAAAATGCCCGATCAGGTGCAGACCCGTCTCAAACCAGTTGTGGAAAGCGATCCCGAGGAGGCCCCAACCGGCGGCCGCGAAATACCAGAGGCTGGCGCTGATGCGGCTGGCAAAGATCCAGGCGAAGAGGGCGGCGCTGAGGATTGTTGACCAATACATCGGCCAGGGAAAGTCTGTCGGGCCAAGCCCCGTCAGGCTGCGCACCGTCAGCGGGATCGAGATGGCAGCGGCCACCGAGATCCACCCCGCCAGCAGGCCGCTTGCCGCGTCGCCGAAATAAACGCCAAGGCTGCGCGTTCCCCGCAGGGCGTGGGCCTCCCGCGCGGCCCACCAGGCGCAGAAGAAAATCGGCGCCAGCAGCACAAAGTCCAGCGGCTGCGACCCGATCAGCTGCGCGCTCAGCATCCAGACGATATTGCCCACCCCCGCCAGCGCCAGCGGCAGGCCCAGCCGCGTCGGCCATTGCGCCGGGCGCCAGAGGCCTGCAACGCCGAGCGCGGTGTAGGCGGCAAAGATCACGCCCCAGATCGAGAAGAAAGCCGGCATCGGCTGCTCGGGCGCCGCGCTTCCCGCCGTAGCGTCCCCGATGGGCGTGCCGATGCCAAAGGCAGGCGCCAGCGCCCCGGCCAAAGGCTGCAACACACCCAGCACAAAAATCAGGAGCGGAAACAGGCGGCTTTGCATGCGGAAAGGCTTTCTCAGTCTACCACAAGATATAGACCCGCCGGCCCGCCCGTCTACCTGTCAAGTCTACCCATCTGCACGCCTCAGCGGCAGGCGCCCTCGTTCATCTCACACAGGGCGATCACCGAGGAAATCCACCCGGCATAGCCCTGAAGGTTGGTATAGCGGCCATTATACTCGCCCTCGCAGAAATGCCCGGTTGTCCGGTTCTGTTCGACCACGGAGAGAATACCCACCACCGTCTTGCTGCCATCGGCCTCGGTCACATAAAGCGGTCCGCCGCTATCGCCGATACATGGCCCCGCGCCATTCTCGCTGGTCACGGTAATTGTCGCCGGGCCGGTATTGAGAACTTTCATGCGCGTCGTCAGCAGCTCGTTCGACAGCTGCCCGTCAAACCGCGTCAGCCCCCAGCCGGCCATCTCGGCGGCCGGATAGTTCGCCGGGGCCAGCGGCTGAGCCGTCGCGCCAAAGCGGGCGACCGGCACATTGCCAAAGCCGGCAATCTGTTCTTCGCTGAGGCGCATCAGGGCGATGTCATTGGCATAGCCATTGGCTGTCCCCTCATAGCCGGCATGGCAGACGGCATATTCGGCAGAGGCGCGCTTGGCCTCGGGGCTGCGCAGATTGGCGGCCTCGCCGATCACCCGGATCTCGTCAAACGGCTCATCAATGCAATGGGCCGCCGTCACAAACCAGTTGCGCGCCACGCGCACCGCCCCGCAATGCCCGCTGGCGATAATGCCCGCCGGATCGGTCTTGCGCGGCTCGATCTTCACAATGCCGGGAAAGGCGCTGAGACTCGCGGCCAGCGCGTTGACGGCTTCGGTTCCCACAGCCGGCTCTTCCAGCTGCGTCACCCCGGCCGCCATCGCCGCAGTCGGCGTTGAAGGCGCGCCGCTCGGCAACGTGCAGCGGCTGGCATTCACGAGCCCCAGCGAAACCGCCAGCACAGCCTGAGGCGCTGCCATCGCTTCTTCATTCGCGTCATCCGCCAAGGCAGGGGGCTCGCCTTCCTCAGGCGCCGCTGTAGACCCTTCGGCAGGGATCTCCGCCGGGACCGCCTGAACGGTCTCTGTCACCGCTTCAGCCCGTTCTGTCTCGATTTGCTCCGGTGTCGGCTGAAGGTCAGCTTCGGAATATCCGGGCGTGCCCTCGCCGGGCGTTTCAACCGTGGCCTCCGGCTCCACCGGGTTCAGCCCCGGCAACCGGACCTGATCGCAGGCTCCCAGGAGGAGCGTCAGGCTCGTTAAGACAGCAATCTGGGTGCGTCGCATTCCAATGGTCCCCTTCTGAAAGCATCGCGTCAGGTCATAAGGGGGCCGCGCGGGGTTCTGGTCAACAGGCATGGGGCAACAGGAAGGGGGCAACCGGCGCTGAAACTGCCGTGCCGGGGTTGCCCGCTGCGCCGGCCTGCCTAAACTCCGCATCAGCCTAGGAGACTTCCCCATGCCCACCTTCCGTGCAGCCCTTGCGGCGCTGGCCCTCTCGATCCCCCTGACCCTTCCGGCGATGGCCCAGGAAGGCGGAAATACTGAAGAGATACAGCGCGCCTTTGCCGCTGGCTGGAAGGCGACCTTCACCTGTTCAGGCCTCTTCGTGGCCGGCCAGACGCTGCCGGAACTCGACCGGAACGAGCTTGCGGGCATCTATCCTGACTATGTCCGCTTCTACGACCAGCTCCCGCCTGCCACGGTTGACGAGACCAGCAAGACGGTTTCGGTCTCCTATTCTCCCCTCATGCCCCCGCGCATGGCCGCCTACCGGCCTGGCTTTGGCTGCACCCAGCTTCCCATCGGCGCCACTGAAAAGGCGATTGGCTTCCTGCCGCGCTTTGCCGCCTGGCCTGAATTCCGGGGGCAGGACCGGGGCAGCGCCATCGGCTCGAATGTGAAAGTCGAACTGCGGCTGGAAGAGGCCGAGCGCCTCGAAATGCCTGTCACCTCCGCTTTCGACGAAATGACCTACGGCGCGGGCACGCTGACCAGCTCCGTCGTCATCGTCCGCGACGGGCAGGTCGTGGCTGAGCGCTATGCGCGCGGCGTCGAGCATGAAACGCCCCAGCGCACCTGGTCGGTGGGTAAATCCCTCACCGCCACCGTCATCGGCGCCGCCCGCCGTCAGGGCCTGATCGACATTGACTATCCGGCTGTCATCTCTGCCTGGAACAAGGGCGCCGATCCGCGCCGCGAAATCACGATCCGCAATCTCCTCCACATGGCCAGTGGCCTCGATAGCGGCGACAGTGGTGCGCGTACGGATCGCCTGTATTTCGGCGGGGGCCGGGTGGTGGACCATGCGGCCGGTAATGTGCTGGAAGCTGAGCCCGGCAGCCGCTTCAAATACGCCAACAATGATACCGTCATCGCCATGCGCGCCCTGCGTGAAGCGATCAACGAGGACGCGCTATATCACCGCTTTCCCTACGAATCCCTCCTCCACAAGATCGGCGCTGTCCGCACCACGATGGAGATCGACTGGAACGGAGATTTCATCTCCTCCAGCCAGGTCTGGTCCACAGGCCGCGATCTTGCCCGCATCGGCCAGCTCTATCTGCAAGACGGCATGTGGGCGGGAGAGCGCCTGCTGCCGGAAGGCTGGGCAGAGTTCGTCCGTACACCCGCGCCTGCCCAACCGTCAGCCGCGCTGACACAAGGGGCAGGTTATGGCGCCCAGTTCTGGCTTATGAACAACGTCCCCGGCGTCCCGCAGGACACCTTCTATGCGGCGGGCAATCGCGGCCAGTATATCGTCATCCTGCCTTCCCTGAACACGGTCGTCGTCCGTCAGGGCTATGACACGATTGGCGGCGCCCGGTTCGACATTGACCGCTTCGTGCTCGACGTCACCCGCGCCATCGAGGCCGCCGATGCAGACCGGGGCGTCGCCGCCCAAGACCTGCGCCGCGCCGCCGAAGAAGAAAACGCCCCCCGCCCACGCGTTCCCCTGCGCGGTAACTGGTAAGGCCTGCGAAGGCGAGGCCGACAGCCGAGCAGGGGCCTTCAGCGGCCGCCTGCGCTGCTCGCATCTGGCGTATGTGTCACCACAATACCCAGCAGTTCGACCAGTTCGGCGGGCGTACGCTCGCTCATGCCGCCGGAGGCGAGCCCGGTCTGCTCGAAAAGTTCGGGCCTCGGCGCCGCGCTCACTTCAAACGTGCCCCCACGGGTAATGAATTGCGAAAGCATCGCCGCCCAGGCTGTTGCCTGCGGAAGTTCCTTCGTCATCGATGTGCTGCCCAGCATCACGAGGCCCGAGGCGAACATCCGCACGGTCTCGGGTGTTGCGGTGGCAAAGTTGGCCATCATCGGGTCTTCAAACGCGCCGGACTTGGCAATCTCGATGGTCAGCGCGGCGAACTTGTTCATCCCGCCCAAATCCGTCAGGCGCGTGGAGGCCTGTTTCACGATCATCCGCTCTTCCATTAGCGCGTCGAGCGCGGCCTCGTCATAGGTCTGCCCATCTGCGCCAAACACCGGGACCAGCTCGGCATAGGCGGGCAGGCTGGCTTCCACCCGCGTCACGCCGCTGAACAGGCCATCAGTCGTGCCGGAATTCTCCAGCAGGGTGGCGCCCGTCTCGGGGTTCCAGCGGAAGGTGAAGGCTCCATCGCCGGAAATCCGGCTGAGGCCCGCCTTGTTCAGCATCGCCGCAATCTCCCGCAGGGAAGGGCCCTCTTCGGCAGACTGCGCCCCCTCCGGATCAAGCGAGGCGGCCACATCCAGAAACCGGCCCAGATCCAGCGACACATCCTCATGCGTCACTCGCACTTCTTCGGGCAGGAACCAGCTGAACTGGGTGGCCGTAAACGCCATCTTGCCGATCTCAAGGACCGGCTCCCCGCTCAGCGCGATGGACGTGTCCTCAAGAATGTAGGTGCCAAGGTTCCACAGGTCGCGCTCGCTGACCGGCGGCATCTCGCCTTTCTCGCCCCATTCCAACAGCTTTGAGAAATCCACGCCCGTCCAGGAACCAAAAGCGCTCCGGCCGGACATGCTGAACCCCTCGGGGATATATTCGCCGGTCTGGGAAACCGTGCCGTCAAAGCTGCCCTCAAACGTCACATCCGTCTGCACCGCCCCGCCCAGCTTGCCGCGATCATATCCATAGACGAGCTGGCGCGGATACCGGGCCACGATCGTTCCGGTAACCTCGGCATCGCCCATCGTCTGCGCGTTCACCGCGTCGAGGAACAGCGCCGTATCCAGAGAAAAGCTGCGCGCAAAGGCAGAGACCACGCGCATCGCCGCGAGACCCTCTTCCTCGCCTGCCACTTCCTGATAGGTCCAGGGGTGCAGCGTGAACCCGCCAAGCGCCAGCGTGCCCACCTGCATCGTGGCGCTTTCCGTAGTGCGCGTCGCCGGCTCGTCCAGCGCGGCGTTCACCGCGTCCGTCACGGCGTCCGTATAATCGGAGAGATCGAAATTCACGCCCTTAAGCTCAATCCGGTCAAAGATGCGCAGCGTCTCGCTGAGCCGCTCGCCCCGTATCCGGGCTGAGAGTGCCTCGGCGTCCAGATTCCAGACCAGCGCCTCATTTGCGGTAAACAGCGTCTCCTGCCGTTCGCCCAGCAGCTTCAGCGTCACACCGCGCAACCTGTGCGCGCCACTCGCGCTGTCATATCCGCCATCGGTAAAGGTCAGCGCCGCTTCATCGCCAAACATCGTGCGCAGCTGCGCGGCGTCCAGGCCGCCCGCCGCTCCGCGCTTGGCCGGCCGCGCCAGCGCCTGCGCAAACAGCGCCTCCACCTCGCCGCCTGCCACCGCAACGGGGCGCGGCGTTTCGGAGAGGGAAGGAAGCACAGGGGAGGCTGCAAGCAGCGCAGAAAGGGCAAAAACCCGCAATCCGGATATCAAGGTCAATTCACTCTCCCAAAGGCTGTTGCTAGCCGTTTAGGAGCACAAAGGCCTGCCTTGCAAGGCCACATTATGGCAAGGCTTACGGCGCTCCGTAGCCGGACTGTGGCGCCGCCTTCAGGTTCGATACCTTGCGCGTCTCGGTCTGGCTGAAGGCCTGCATCATCGCCGTGCCGCTGAGGTTCAGCGCGAAGGTGTCAACATGGCTGCGCCCATCGGGCGCCAGCTTGCAGGCTACCTTCATGCTGAACTGGTCGATCTTGGCCACCATCGCCGGCTTGAACGCCTTGGGCGCGGTCATCTCGAAGGCCAGCACCGCCCCGCTCGCCTTGTCGATCGTCGCCTTGCCCGTCAGGTATTTGACCACATCGCGCATCTGCTTGTCCTCGCCGGGCAGGGGCGTGAAGCTATAGGTCGCCGCGCTGGCTGTCTCCGAAATCCGCTTGGCGCCCGCCGGAATGTTCTCGGTAAAGCTGCTGCACCAGATATCGCCCTTGGTTTCCTTCTTCAGCCGCTCCACCCGCTTGGCCGCCTCGCCCTCCAGCGCGGACGGTTCCGGCGTAATCGCCACCACCCGCTCGCCCTCAGGCCGCGTCGGATCGACCTTGAACGTGAACGCCTGCGCCCCGTCATCAAACACCATGTCAAAAAGATAGGCCGGCCCCTCCTTGGAAACCGCGCGCGCCTTCTCCAGCAGCCCGTCGGCGGAGGCGGGCAGGGCAAGGCCCATCAGGCAAAGTCCGGTCAGAAGAGGGCGGGGGCGCATCGGCCAGCTCCATGAAGTTGCAACACGCCGTCAACTTCTTCTGTTCCAGCGTAAAATGAAAGAGCCAGACGCTGCGCCTTGCCCTAGTTTAATCTCTGCAATGGCTGACACCGCGCTTCCCCCCTTCCACCTGCCGCCCGCCTTCGAGGCGTGGTTTACCGCGCGCGGCTGGTCGCCCCGCCCGCATCAGCTTGCCCTGGCTGAAGCCTCCCTCTCGGGCGAAAGCGCCCTCCTCATCGCCCCCACAGGCGGCGGCAAAACCCTCGCCGGCTTCCTCGGCAGCCTGATCGAACTCAGCGGTTCCTTCACCCCTCTCCCCTCGGGGAGAGGGGCAGGGGTGAGGGGGCAGCCCAGCAGT
>JBKBIZ010000055.1:0-20026 GCA_046293975.1 Hyphomonas sp.
ACCCAACACCTCCTAGACCCAAAAACCCCGTGTCACCCCGGAAATCGCAAAGCGATTATCCGGGACCATCTCACCCCTCTTTCCGAAACCCATCACCTCATCACCCCCAACCGGCCGCGCCGCCGCGCGTTCCGGCCCTCAGCGCTCCCCCAAACAAAAACCCCTCCGTTTCCGGAGGGGTTTTTCAAGGTCAGTCGCCTTCGCCATGCTTGCGGGCCGCTTCCCGCAGCCGGGCGAAAATCGCCGCCGGGTCTTCCGGCGCGGAGACTTCATCCGGTTCAGGATAATCATCCTCAATCAGCTCATCGAGGACTTCATCGCCCACCTCTTCCAGCGCCGAAACTTCTGCGGCGCCGGACATTGCCGCCGCCGTTGCTACCGCCGTCCGCGCGGGCTGCGCGGCCGAGCTGGAATAGACCGCCTCGGCCTCCTCAAACTCGTCCTCAACCGACGAGCGGAAATGCGCAATCACCGTCTCCCCGCCCGTCAGCGTCTGCCCGGCCCAGACATGCGTGCGGATATCGGCCGGCAGATAAACATCACACCACCCGCCGAGGCGCCGCGTGCCGAAGCTGCGCCCGAGGCGCACCACATCGCCATGATCGACGGCCAGCTCAATCCGGGGCCCAAGGCCGCCGGTCGTCAGCACGACGCCGGCCTGCTCGCCCTGGCTCTCAAAGGTGATAAAGGCGCGGGTCAGGCCTTCCTCATCGGGTTTCAGCGCGAAAGGCTGGCGCGCCTCGCCCTGCTGGAGCGACACGATTTCGACCCCGCCGGCCATCGGCGCGTAAAGCTTGTTGGTCGAGACCGGGGACGACGCGATGCGCACGCGCACAAGGCTCTCGCCCTTCAGTCGCAGCGCTGCGGGCGCGTCGCCATAGCCGACCGAGACAACCACCCCGTCACACGGGGCGACGACGCCATATGCCAGGTCCGGCGGGGTCCGCCGGGACCAGCGCCCGGCCACCAGCGCGATCGCCATTGCGGCAAATCCGATCCAGAACAGCGGCGCCCAGATCCAGCCCAGCAGCAGCGCGGCCAGAAAGGCCCCTGCGGCGGCCGCAACAGCTTCCCAGTCAAATCCGGCAATCATCCAGGGCAACGACTGGCGCTCTGTGTCTTCGCTCATCAGCTTGCCTCCTCTACAGGTCTCATTCAGCTGAGAATTTCAGCCGGTTCGGCGCGATGCGCCTGACGATGCCACATATCAGCATATTTGCCGCCTTTTGCCAGCAGCGCCTCATGCGTTCCCCGCTCCACGATGCGTCCGGCTTCCAGAACGATGATCTCATCTGCCGAGATGACGGTGGAGAGGCGATGGGCCACAACCAGCGTCGTGCGCCCGGCCGAGGCCTCTTCCAGGGCCTCCTGAACGGCTGCTTCAGTCGCGCTGTCGAGCGCGCTGGTCGCCTCATCCAGCACCAGGATGGCGGGGTTGGCGAGGATCACGCGGGCGATGCCAACGCGCTGTTTCTCGCCGCCCGAAAGCTTCAGGCCGCGTTCGCCCACGCGCGTGTTCCACCCATCCGGCAGACTGTCGATGAAGGGCAAAAGCTGCGCCCGGCGCGCGGCTTCGCGCAGTTCGGCCTCGGTCGCCTCGGGGCGCGCATAGGAGATGTTGGCGCCCAGCGTATCGTTGAACAGCACCACATCCTGGGGCACGAGGCCGAGCGCCGCGCGCAGGGATTCCTGCGTCACATCCCGCACATCCTGCCCGTCAATCTGAACGCTGCCGGCCTCCACATCATAGAACCGGAAGAGGAGCTTCAGCAGCGTCGACTTGCCCGCGCCCGAGGTGCCGACGAACGCCACCTTCCGGCCCGGCGCCACATCAAGACTGATACCCGAAACGCCAACCGCCCGGCCTTCATGGCTGAAAGCAACATTGTCGAACTTCACCCCGCCTTCCGGCCGCGCCAGAACTTTTGCGTCTGGCTTGTCCTGAACCTCCGGCGTCATGCCCAGCAGGCCGTGGAGCTTTTCAAGGTCCACCGCGCCCTGCTTGATCTCGCGCCAGGCCCAGCCAAGGATGTTGAGTGGCGCATAGAGCGAGAGCAGCATCAGCATCACCGCCGTCAGATCGCCGATCTGCATCGTGCCCTGGATGACGTTCCAGGCCGAGAGCACCATCACCGCCAGCAGACCCAAATTCATCACCAGTGCCTGCACCGTATTGAGCACATACATGCTGCGATTGGTGTCGACATAATGGCGGTTATAGTCGCCCATCGCCGTGTCGAACCGGCGGGTCTCGCGCGTTTCTGCGGCGAAGGATTTTACCGTTTCAAAGTTGGTCAGGATGTCGACCGAAGTGGCGCGGAAATGGGTATCCGCCTCATTCATCTTCCGGCGCTGGCGCACGCGCCATTCGGTGATGATCACCGTGCTGATAACGTAGAGCGCGATGGTCACCACCGCGATCAGCGACAGGCGGATGTCATAGGCTATGCCGAGCGCGACCGATGCCAGGACGAGGCGTACCAGCGTCGGTCCGATATTGAAGGCGAGGAACCGGATCAGATAGTCGATGGCGCTGGCGCCGCGCTCGATGATGCGGTTGAGCGCCCCGGTCCGCCGTGTCTGGTGGAAGCCGAGCGAAAGGGCGAGCGAATGGCCGAACGCATCGACACTGGCCACCCGCTGCGCGTCCTGGCTGACCGGCGAGAACAGCCAGTCGCGGATCTGTGGCAGGGCCGCCGCCGCAAACCGGAGGGCGAGGCCATAAGTCAGCCAGAGCGCGGCCGTCGCAAAATTTGCCGCGGCCCCGCCTTCGGGTACGGCCTGATTGATGGCATGGCCCATTACCAGCGGCGAGATCACCTCAAGAATGGAAGCAGCCAGCGTAATGATCACTGCCAGCACCATGATGGGGCGCCATTTGGCCAGTTCCGGCCGCGCCAGCAGCGTCAGGATGCGAAGAATGGATTTCCACAGGCCGCCATCTGCGCTGTCGATACGGTCATGATTTTCGGGCGCCTGAACGGCGGCATGCGGCGGGCTCATGCGTGCCATATGGCGCTGTTTGGGCCGAAGTGAAAGCCGGGCCCGGCTCTGGCCTGACAATGCATCTGGCGAAGTTGGCCCCGCCGCCCTATCAATTGGGACAAAGAATGAGCTGAGAGACTGAAAAGAATGACAAAAATACGCTCTATCTGCGTCTATTGCGGCGCCTCGGACGCGGTGGACCCGCGCTATATCCGGCTGGCCGAAGCCCTTGGCCGGGAACTGGCAAAACGTGACATCCGCCTCGTTTATGGCGGTGGCGGCGTTGGCCTGATGGGCGCCTGCGCGCGCGCCGCGCATGAAACCGCCGGCGAAGTGCTCGGCATCATGCCGCGCTTCCTCCTCCAGAAGGAGCGTATCTACAAAGACGTCGAGCACCGCATCGTCGAGGATATGCATACCCGCAAGCAGATGATGTTTGACGAGGCAGAGGCCTTTATCGTGCTGCCCGGTGGCATCGGAACGCTGGAGGAGGCTGTGGAAATCCTCTCCTGGGCCCGGCTCGGCCTGCATGCCAAACCGATGGCGTTCCTCGATGAGGACGGCTTCTGGTCGCCCTTCTTTGACCTGCTTGAGAAGATCATCGCAGGCGGCTTCATCCCGGAGGATTTCCGCCAGGCGATGGTGCACAGCAAGACACCGGGCGAGGCCGTTGACGCCCTGCTGGACCGCGTCGTGGTGATGGATCGCTGATCGTCAGCCGTGATGGCTCATTCCCGGATCGAGCCGCTCCAGCTCCGAATGCAGCCATTGGTGGTGCTGTTCCAGCCGCGTGACGGCCTCAAGGTCGCTCTCGTTCCGGCAGACAAGTTCCTCGCGCCAGGCCGACAGCACTTTCAGCTGCGAGCGGAGCCAGCACAGCATCTGGGAATCATCAATGGGCATACAGAACATGGGATACTCCTTCTGGACCGCGTTGCCGGGGCAACGCTGGGCGAGGTTTGGGCCGGACTTCGAAAGGGCATTGCAAGCGCCCGAAACAATATGAGAATGATTCTCAATTATGGTTGTCGCAGAGCCTTGCATCCATTGCAAGTCATTCTCATTCTTTCTGCGGATGAAAAATTGTTCACCCGGAAGCGCGCCCCCGCCGGAACTGCTCTCTTCATGTCATAGCGCGTCAATCCGCGACAAATTCAGGACAGCTCAGGACAGTCTGGGACAATTCAGGACAGTTGAGGTCACATCCGAGACCACCTCGGGACAAAAAAATCCCCACCTGCCCGGAGGCAGATGGGGTGAGTTTTCCCTACGCAGCAAGGAATGGGTTCAGACGACGTTCTCGAACTGGTTCATGGTGTTGTGCTCGCCGCTGGCTTTCAGGGCGCGCTCACCGGCAACCATTTCCTTGAACGTGTCGCCAAGGTCGGAGCCGACTTCGTGCTGGTGTTTCACAGCCGAGACATTGTTGCGGATTTCCTGGCGTTGGATGGTTTTGACATAGGCGGCCATCTTGTCTTCGCCGAAATAGCCGCGTGAAAGCTGGTCGGTGGCGAAGGCCGTCATGTGGAAGGTCGGCAGCGTGATCAGGTTGTGGAACACGCCGGCGCGGTCGGAGATGTCATACTGGAAGCGCTTGAGGCGCGCGTCGGCTTCCTGGCCGAGCGGGGTGTCGTCAAACTTGGCCGACATCAGCTCTGCTTCGGGATACTCGCCCTCGGCGATCTTGCCTTCGGCGGCCCAGGCCTTGCGGACCTGTTTGCGCAGGTTGAGTGTCCAGTTGAACGAGGGCGAGTTGTTGTAGGTGAGCTTGGCGTCTGGAACGGCTTCCTTCACGCGGTTTACCAGACCGGCGATGATGTCCACGTCCGGCGTGTCGGTTTCGATCCAGAGAAGGTCTGCGCCGCCGAGGGTGAGGTTGGCGATACAGTCTTCCACCACGCGGTCTGCGCCAGTGTTTTCCTGGAACTTGAAGAGGCCGTTGGGCAGGCGGACCGGCTTCACGAGGCGGCCGTTCTGCTGGAGCGCGAGGTCGCCCTCTTTCAGCGGATTGGCCGGCGTGATTTCTTCGACTTCCAGCCATTTGGTGTATTCGGACGCAAGGTCGCCGGCATGCTGGGAAACCGGGACTTTCTGCGTCAGGCCCGCGCCGAGGCTGTCTGTGCGGGCGACGATGACGCCCTCGTCCACGCCGAGTTCTTCAAAAGCGAGACGGCAGGCGCGCAGCTTCTCGATGAAGTCTTCGCGCGGCACGGTGACCTTGCCATCCTGGTGGCCACACTGTTTTGCATCCGACACCTGGTTTTCGATCTGGATGCAGCAGGCGCCGGCCTTGATCAACTCTTTGGCCAGAAGGTAGGTCGCGTGCTCGTTGCCAAAGCCGGCGTCGATGTCGGCGATGATTGGCACGACATGGGATTCGAAAGTGTCGATGCGCTGGATGATGGTTTCGATCACATCGGCCGGCGCGCCTTTATCGCGGGCCGCTTTCAGTTCACGGAAGAGATCATTTAGGGCGACTTCGTCCGCCTGGCGCAGGGAGACGTAGATTTCCTCGATCAGGTCGGCCACGGAGGTTTTCTCGTGCATCGACTGGTCTGGCAGGTGGCCGAAACGGTTGCGCAGGCCGGCGACCATCCAGCCGGAGAGGTACACATAGGTGCCCTTGGCGGTGCCCTTCATGCGCTTGACGGCCTTGATCATCTGCTGGGCATGGAAGCCCGACCAGCAGCCGAGCGACTGGGTGAAATTCGAGTGATCTTTGTCATAAGCGGCCATATCGGCGCGCATCACGACGGCCATCTCGCGGGCGATTTCGAGATGGGTGTTGTAAGTGTTCTGCATCTTCAGCTGGACGATATCGTCCACCGTCACGCCGCCGGGCGCCTGGCCGGTGGGGTAGCGTTTCTGGACCTGGGCGCGCAGTTCAGCATAAGTGGGCCGTTTGGACATGGGAGCGTCTCCTCAAAGGAAAGTATGGTTAGTTTGTTGACGGATCATGCAAGATTGCGCAGCGCTTCATAGGCGGGCAGCGTCAGGAAGTCGGCGAGCTCTTCTGAGGTCGCGGTGTTGGTGAAGATTTCGGCGGCAACATCATAGCGGCCGGCCTTGAAGCCATTGTCGCCGAGGGCCGCGCGCACCTTGCCGAGTTCGTCGGCGAGGATGGCGTTGAACCAGTCTTTGGTGAAGGTACGGGCGGCGCCGTCTGCGGCGATCACCTGCGCGCCGTGATGTATCCACTGCCAGATCTGGCTGCGGGAGATTTCGGCCGTGGCAGCGTCTTCCATCAGATTGTGGATCGGCACGGCGCCGCGGCCATTCAGCCAGGCAGCGGTGTATTCGATGCCGACCGAGACATTCGTCCGCACACCCGCCTCAGTGATCTCGCCGGTGTGGGGCTTCAGCAGGGCAGCCTGGCTGATCGGCGGGAAGCAGCGCTGGCCGAGCACCTGATTGCCGAGCGCCATATGTTCGTTGAAGACTTCCATCGCCACGGGCACGAGCGCGGGGTGGGCGACCCATGTGCCGTCATGGCCGTTCTTCACTTCACGGAGCTTGTCGGCGCGGACCTTGGCGAACGCGGCATCGTTCGCGGCTTCGTCATTCTTCACCGGGATCTGCGCGGCCATGCCGCCCATCGCATGGGCGCGGCGGCGGTGGCAGGTCTTGATCAGCAGCAGCGAATAGGCGTTGAGGAAAGCCCGGTCCATGCCGACCTGCGCGCGGTCGGGCAGGACGAAATCCGGGTTGTTCTTCAGCGTCTTGATGTAGGAGAAGATGTAATCCCAGCGGCCGCAGTTGAGGCCGGCGATATGACGGCGCAGCTCATAGAGGATCTCATCCATCTCGAAGGCGGCAGGCAATGTCTCGATAAGGACGGTTGCCTTGATCGATCCGGTCGGGATGCCGATTTCGCCCTGGGCATATTCGAACACGTCGTCCCAGAGGCGGGCTTCGAGATGGCTCTCCATCTTGGGGAGGTAATAGAACGGGCCGATGCCGGCTTCGAACAGCATCTTGCCGTTGTGATAGAAGTGCAGGCCGAAATCGAAGAGGCTGGCGGAGATTGGCCGGCCGTCGACGAGGACGTGAGCTTCTTCCATATGCCAGCCGCGCGGGCGGACGATCATCACCGCTACACGCTCGTTCAGGGCGTAGGATTTGCCCGAGGACGGATCAGTGTAGGCAAGCTTGCTGCGGGCGAAGTCCTGCATGTTGACCTGGCCGTCGATCATGTTGGCGAAGGTCGGGGAGGAGGCGTCTTCAAAATCGGCCATGAACATCTTGGCGCCGGAGTTGAGCGCATTGATCATCATCTTGCGGTCGACCGGGCCGGTGATCTCGACCGAGCGATCAAGCAAGACGGACGGAACGGGGTCGACTTCCCAATGGCCGTTGCGGATGGTTTTTGTCTCAGGCAGGAAATCAGGCAGCTCGCCGGTGTCGAACCGTGCCTGGCGCTCTTTCCGCAGGCTGAGCAATTCCCGGCGGCGGGCGCCGAAGCGGCGCTCAAGGGCTTCGATGAAAGCGAGCGCCTGAGGCGTCAGCACGCGCTCTACGCCGGCGGCCTTGCCCTTCACTTCGATCTTCGCGCGGGTGGCCGAAGGCTGCTCAAGTGTGGCTGTGATGGACATGGCCGGTTCTCCCTGGATGTCTTAATTCTTGACACAACCTTATTTACAACCGAGCACGAGAGCGAGTACCTTTCTGTTTCCATTGGGTTTTTATGTTTACGTTGTAACAACAACCCTGTGACATCTGTAATGTTTGTAAACTTCACCGGGGCTTCTGATGGCGGAACGCAAGGAAAAAACCCTTATCGGCCCGCGTGTTCGGCGCCTGCGGCGCACGCTCGGCATCACCCAGGCCCAGATGGCCGAAGACCTCGGCGTCTCGGCCAGCTACATCAACCTGATCGAGGCCAACCAGCGCCCGATCAGCGCAAACCTTCTGTTAACTCTGGCGCGGGTCTACGACTTTGACATTTCCGACGTTGGCGGGATGGGCGACGCACGGCTTGTGTCTGAACTGATGGAAGTGATCCGCGACCCCGTTCTGGAGGCCGGCCCGGTGGGCAAGAATGATGTCGAGGATATCGTGAATGCGAGCCCCGACATCGCGCGCGCCTTCGTCCAGCTTTATGACAAATACCGCGAACTCGCCCTGCGGACCTATTCAGATAATAATCCGCTGACGGACCGGGAGAAGGTGGAGCTGCTGGAGGAGTCCGCGCGCAGCGTCGAATCCGTGCGTCAGATGTTGCAGGATAGCCGGAATTATTTCCCGGAACTGGACGAGGCTGCCGAAGCCTTTGGAGCGGAGCTTTCAACGCTGCATGAAGATCCGTATGCGGCGATGATCCAGCGCCTGAAGGGCCAGCATGGCCTGCGCGTGCGGGTGGTTCCCTATGACATCATGCCAAATACGTTGCGCTATTATGACCGGCACAAGCGGGGGATCGACCTATCCGAACTCCTGCCGCAATCGGGCCGGCGCTTTCAGCTCGCTTTTCAGCTCGGCATGCTGGAATATGGGGATCTGATAGATTCCTATGTGGTGAAGGCAGGATTTACGGACCGGGACGCGATTGGTTTGGCCCGCGTAAGCCTTGCCAACTATTTCGCTGCCGCCGTGCTGATGCCCTACCACTCCTTCCTGCGCGAAGCGGAGAAGACGAAATATGACGTTCAGCTGCTGAGCCACCGGTTCAACACCAGTTTCGAACAGACAGCCCACCGTCTCACCACGCTACAGAAACCGGACGCGCGGGGCATTCCCTTCTTCTTCATGCGGATTGATACCGCAGGGAACGTGTCCAAACGCTTCAGCGCCGGACGGTTTCACTTCTCCAAGTTTGGTGGCGCCTGCCCGCTCTGGAACATTCATGAGTGTTTCGAGGCGCCGGGACGTATCCGCACACAGATTATCCAGATGCCCGATGACACGACCTATTTCTCGATCGGGCGCACGATTACGCGCACCGACGGGTTCTATGATAAGCCGGGGCCGAAGCTTGCCATAGGGCTTGGCTGTGACATCGCCTATGCCAAGCGCCTCGTTTACGCGGCCGAGCATAATCTGGAGAAGGCCGAACCCACACCCATCGGGGTGAACTGTTACCTTTGCGAGCGGCAGAACTGCGCTTCCCGCGCGCATGCCCCGCTCAGCCGGAAGCTGGTCTTCGACGAACGCGCCCGCGGCATTTCCCTCTACCGCTTCCAGGACGATTAGGCGTTCACATCACTCCGGAAACAGATCGCGCAGAACCCGGACAAGGGACGTATCCATCATGGGCTTGCGGACGAAGCCGGCAAAACCGGCGCTGAGAGCGGTGGCTTCGAGGGAGGGCAGCTCCCAGCCGGAAATCATCACAGCCGGTTCGTTGACCCCCCGCTGGCGCAATGCTTCGAGCAGGGCAAAGCCGTCCATGCCTTCGAGTTTCAGATCGAGGACATAGCAGTCAAAGTCACCTGACTTGATCTCGCGCAGGAGGTCTTCTGCGCCGACGAAGGTACCCACGGCAAAGCCGCGTGCGCCCAGCAGAAGTTGCAGGGACTGGCGAACGGCCGGGCTGTCATCGACAACAGCAATGCGGCGGGGCGGATGAACTGGCAAAGGCTTCGGGATGGCGCTCACATGACACTCCGGCATTCCGGGAGCCTGAACCCTGCACAGGATCGGAACGGCCGTCTGTAAGTAGAAGCCCCTAAAGCTGCTGTTTATTCAAGGCCTATACCGGCGGCAAAGGCGATGCGCAGCACGGTGGAGAGATTGGAGGCGCCCATCTTCTCCATCACATTCGCACGGTGGATCTCGACCGTGCGCGGAGAGATATCCAGCGATATGGCGATCTCCTTGTTGGTCTGGCCATCGACCAGGCCGTGGAGCACTTCCTTCTCACGGCCCGTCAGGTTTTCGATCAGGCCCCGGGCTTCATCGGTGAGCACTTCTTCCTTGCGGCGCGCCTCCAGACGCTCGAAGGCGCGGGTGAGGGCGCCCACAAGCGTTTGCTTGGCATAGGGCTTTTCCACAAAGTCCACAGCGCCGGCTTTCATGGCGCGCACAGCGACGGCGACATCGCCATGCCCGGTCAACACAATGACCGGCATGGCCACGCCGCGCTCATTCAGCGCTTCCTGTACCTGTAGGCCATCCATCTTCGGCATCTGGACATCCAGGAGGATGCAGCCTTTTTCCGCGTCGTCCACCTGTTCCAGGAAGGCAACGCCATCGACATAGGTTTTCACGCGGAAGCCGGCATGGCGCAGCATGAAGCTCGCCGAATGGCGAATCGCTTCGTCATCATCTACCAGGTGGATCAGGCGGGTATCAGTCATGATCCTGATTTACCTGCATCTTTCCTAAGTGTGAACTGGAAACAGGTGCCGCCCTCTGGCGGCGTAATGGCGCGGATCACGCCGCCATGCGCTTCAACAATGGTCTGGCAGATCGACAGGCCAAGACCCATGCCCTGGGATTTGGTGGTGGCGAAGGGCTTGAAGATGATTTCGCGCAACTCGCTGGTAAGGCCGGGGCCATTATCGCAGACCTCAACGCACACAAATCCGGGATCTTCGGCAGGATAGAGGCGCACAGTGATGCGGGCATCCGTCGTGTTGGAGAGGGCGTCCATAGCGTTGCGAATAAGATTGATGACTACCTGCTGGATCTGGATCGGGTCGCCCATCACAAGATCGGCGTCTTCATCCTGATCGAGTTTGATCGGAATGTCGGCCAGGTCGCGGGAGAGTTTTGACAGGGCGATCGCGTCTGCCAGCAAAGGCCCAAGGCTCAACGGGCGGGCATCGACCTCACCGCGCGAGACATAGGAGCGCAGCTTGCGCACAATCTCACCGGCACGGACGGCCTGACGGGCGGCCTCAGTGAGCGCTTCGCGCAGGATCTCTTTCATTTCCGGATCAGGCGAATCAAGCAGGTCGCGGCTCGCCTCCAGATAGTTTGCCACCGCCGTCAGAGGCTGGTTCAGCTCATGGGCAAGGGCCGACGCCATCGTGCCGACCGCGCTCAGCCGGGAAAAGTGGACGAGCTCGGACTGCATTTCCTGCATACGCAGCTCAGAGCGCTGCTGCTCTGTCAGGTCGCGGATAAAAGCGGTGAAAAGGAAGTGATCGCCGATGCGGGCTTCGCCGATTTTCAGGTCGATGGGAAACTGGGTACCATCAGCGCGCGAGGCGATGACCACCCGGCCCTTACCGATAATCTGGCGTTCGCCAGTGCGCAGGTAATTGCCGATATAATTGTCGTGGTTCACCTTGTCGCGGCCAGCCATCAGCATATTGACCGGCTGGCCGATGACTTCTTCTGCCGTGAAACCGAACAGCTTTTCGGCTGCCCGGCTGAACGCGAGGATCTTGCCGGATTCATCGGTCACCACCATGCCGTCAGGCACCGAGGCGAGGATGGACGCCAGATGCAACTGGAGGGTTGCCCTATCCAGCAGGTTTACAGGCGGCTGCGTCGATTTCGGCGTGTCGCTCATCCGTCAAAGTCCATCCGGCAATGCCCCATCCCTGCCCGCAGCAGCGGCCCGGCGCAAGGCGGCGAGCCCTTTTTCAGCGCCGGCGCAGTAGTTTGAGGCGCGGGCGCGCAGCCTGCCAGAGGGCAAATGCCAGCATCGCCACACCGGCTGCCATTGCGTAGCAGCCCCAGCAATGCATGGCCGCCAGCGCCATGAACTCGTTCGTTTCCGCGCCCGGCGTGGGCAAAGGCGCTCCACCGCCACACCGCATGGCGAGAAAGTCCTGCAAAGTTGCCTGACGGCCCATTTCGCTGACGTGACTGGTAAATTTAACCGCGCCAGTGGCGGTAAGGGCGCTGCCCAGAGCTGCCGTCTTCCACATAAGCTCTCTCCTTCTGCTGTAATACACGCTTAGCCACGGTGCGACAGGCAAGCCCATCCGTAGTTCCCCTTATACAGTTCGCCCCGCCCCTCCGGCAGTTACGGGCCAGTATCGTTTTTTGCGATTCAGCACTGGAGGGGACTTTCCCAATGAGTACACGCGCTGACACATCCAGAGGAGCAGGACCGGGGTTCAGTATAGGCACAGTCAGTGCGCTGACTGGCCTTGTGGGCCTTGGCGTTCTCATCATCGCCGGCAACGCAGCCGATCCGATGATGGCCGCCCATGCCTGGATATTCTTTCTGCTTACTGTCGCGGGCCTGATGATCACCGGCTTCTGGGCCGGCAGTCTGAATGGCAAGAACCCGTTCAACCCGGCTATCTATGAAGACACGATCGTCAAGTTCGGCGTAGCGGCATCCATGTTCTGGGGCATTGCCGGCTTTCTGGTCGGTCTGATCATTGCATTACAGCTGACTTTTCCGGGCATCTTCTATTTTCCGGATCTCGGCTGGACCAACTTTGGACGCCTTCGCCCGCTGCACACCTCAGCGGTGATCTTTGCGTTTGGCGGTAACGTGCTCATTGCGACGAGCTTTTACGTTGTCCAGCGCACCTGCCGCACCCGCCTGGCCGGGGGCATGTGGCCCTGGTTCGTGTTCTGGGGCTACAACCTCTTCATCGTGGTGGCCGGCACGGGCTATCTTCTCGGCGTTACACAGTCGAAAGAATATGCCGAACCCGAATGGTATGCCGACCTCTGGCTGACCATCGTCTGGGTGGCTTACCTGCTCGTCTTCCTCGGTACGCTGTGGAAACGCAAAGAGCCGCACATCTATGTGGCCAACTGGTTTTACCTCTCCTTCATCGTAACGATCGCGATGCTGCACATCGTCAACAATCTGGCGATCCCGGTCAGCCTCACCGGCTCCAAGAGTTACCAGCTGTTCGCAGGCGTCCAGGACGCCCTGACACAGTGGTGGTATGGCCACAATGCTGTGGGCTTCTTCCTGACCACCGGCTTCCTCGCCATCATGTATTACTTCATCCCGAAACGGGTGAACCGGCCGGTCTATTCCTACCGGCTGTCGATCGTTCACTTCTGGTCGCTGATCTTCATCTATATCTGGGCCGGCCCGCACCACCTGCACTACACCGCCCTGCCGCAATGGGCACAGACCCTCGGCATGGTGTTCTCGGTGATGCTGTGGATGCCGAGTTGGGGCGGCATGATCAACGGCGTCATGACTTTGTCTGGCGCCTGGGACAAGCTGCGCACCGACCCGGTGGTCCGTATGATGATCGTCGCGCTTGCCTTCTACGGCATGTCTACCTTCGAAGGCCCTCTGATGAGCGTTCGCGCCGTCAATGCTCTTTCCCACTATACCGAATGGGGCATTGCCCACGTTCACTCCGGCTCGATGGGCTGGGTTGGTTTCATCAGCTTCGGCGCACTCTATTGCCTCACGCCCTGGCTGTGGAAACGCAAGGCGCTCTACTCCAAAGCCCTTGTGGAGTGGCACTTCTGGCTCGCAACGCTCGGCATCCTCTTCTACATCGTTGCGATGTATGTGGCGGGCATCACCGAGGGCCTGATGTGGCGCGCCTACAACGAGTTCGGTTTCCTTCAGTATGCCTTCATCGAAACCGTCAAAGCCAAACACATCATGTACATTGTACGCGCTGCTGGGGGTGGCCTGTTCCTGATCGGCGCGCTCCTGATGGCGTACAACCTAGTGCGTACGGCAATGGGCCACGGCGAAGCACGCGATACGCTCGCCCCTGACGCGCCCAAGACGACAACCCCTGCCCTCCAGCCGGCTGAATAAGGAGCAAGACCCATGTCTATCATGGACAAACACGGTAAACTTGAGCGTCACTCCCTGCTCCTCACTGTCGGCATTCTCGTGGTCGTCTCCATTGGCGGGCTCGTGGAGATCGCGCCCCTTTTCTATCTCGAGAACACCATAGAGAAGGTGCAGGGGATGCGTCCCTATACGCCGCTGGAACTGAAGGGCCGCAACGTCTACCTCCGCGAGGGCTGCTATACCTGCCACTCGCAGATGGTGCGTCCACTGAGGGATGAGGTGGAGCGTTATGGCCACTACTCGCTGGCGGCCGAGAGCATGTACGATCACCCCTTTCAGTGGGGCTCCAAACGGACTGGACCGGACCTTGCCCGCGTCGGCGGCAAGTATTCGGATGAGTGGCATCTCGACCACCTGAAAGATCCCAAATCGGTCGTACCAGACTCGATCATGCCGCCCTACGCCTTCCTCGCAAAGAAGAAGCTGAAGTATGATGATATCGAGGACCATCTGAAGGCATTGCGCCTGGCAGGTGTCCCCTACACGGACGACATGATCGCCAATGCGAAAGCCGATCTTGTCGCCCAGGCCTCCCCGAACGCGGATTTCGATGCAGAGGATGCGCTGGTCGCCCGCTACACCGAGGCTTCCGGGCGTGAAGGCACAGTGAAGATTTCCGACTTCGACCATAATCCGAAGGAGATTACCGAGATGGATGCCCTGATCGCGTATCTTCAGATGACCGGTACGCTCGTCGACTTCTCCACTTATGAAGCCAACGACATCAGCAACCGTCGCTAGGAGCGAAGAAGATGTATGAAACACTTTCAAGCTTCGCGCAGACCTGGGGCCTCGGATTTTTTGTCCTGATGTTCCTCGTGGCCGTGGCTTATGCGCTGTGGCCGGGAAACCGAAAGAAATTCCGAGACGCCGCCCACCAACCCCTGGAAGACAAGGATCCGTCAGATGACTGACCATAAACGGGAAATTGATGAAGTCTCCGGCGTTGAGACGACGGGGCATAGCTGGGACGGGATCAAGGAGCTGAACAATCCGCTTCCGCGCTGGTGGCTGTATATCTTCTATGCGACCATTGTGTGGGCCATCGGCTATATGATCGTCATGCCCGCCATTCCGGCTTTGCCCGGCATGGGCATGAACAACACCCTTGGCATCCTCGGCCATTCCGACCGTTCGGCAGTGGCCGAAAAGGTGCAGGAGCTGCATACTGAACGGGCCAACGCTGGCAGCCGGCTCGTCAGCGCGTCACTGAGCGAGATCGAGAACGACATGTCGCTCCAGCAATTTGCCCTTGCGATGGGCGAGAGCGCGTTCGGTGATAACTGCGCCACCTGTCATGGTGCGGGCGGACGCGGCGCCAAAGGCTATCCCATGCTGGCCGATGACATCTGGCTGTGGGACGGCACGCTGGAAGGGATCGAATACACACTTCGCCACGGCATTCGCCACGCGGAAGATCCCGACACACGCCGCAATACGATGCCTGCTTATGGCCGCGACGGAATGCTGACGCCCAGGGAGATCGACGATCTTGTGCAGTACGTCCTGAACATCTCCGGCCGGGATGCGGACCTGGCCGCCGTAAACCGCGCTGCACCGATCTTTGCGACGCAGTGCGTGACCTGCCACAGCGCAGACGGCAAAGGCAATCGCCAGCTTGGCGCGCCAGATCTCACCGATCATGAGTGGCTGTTCGGCGGTGAACCGCGCGACATCCGGCAGACGATCTACAGTGCCCGGAATGCCCACATGCCTGCCTGGCAGGGGCGTCTCGACGACCCGACCATCAAGGCACTAGCGGTGTATGTTCACTCGCTGGGCGGGGGTGAGAAGTGACCAAGGTCACCCTCATTCGTGCGGGAGGAACAGGTGCTTCGGGGCAAAAGCCGGAGCATCCGCCTTCGCTGTATGAAAAGCGCAACCAGATCTATCCCAAGCTGGCGCACGGCAAGTTCCGGACGTTCAAATGGCTTGTGATGGCGGTTACGCTCGGCATCTATTACCTGATCCCGTGGATAAGATGGCCACGCGGCGCCGGTATTCCCGATCAGGCGGTGCTGGCAGATTTCCAAGGGGAGAAATTCTATTTCTTCTTCCTCGAAATCTGGCCCCAGGAAATCTACTTCCTTGGGGGGTTGATTATCCTGGCAGCGCTTGCGCTGTTCCTGGTCACCTCACTGTTCGGCCGGGTCTGGTGCGGATATACCTGCCCGCAGACAGTCTGGACTGACCTCTACATCTGGGTGGAGCGGGCCTTTGAGGGCGACCGCGCCGCGCGCATGCGGCTCGACCACGGCCCGATGAGCTTCAACAAGGCCTGGCGCAAGGTTGGCAAGCATATCGTCTGGCTGCTGATCGCTTTCCTGACCGGCGGCGCTTTCATTCTCTACTGGCATGACGCGCCTACGATTGCCCGCACCTTCTTTACCGGCGAAGCGCCTCTGACAGCGTACTTCTTTGCCGGCGTCCTGACCTTCACGACCTATGCCCTCGCTGGCACCATGCGCGAGCAGGTCTGCACCTATCTCTGCCCCTGGCCCCGCATCCAGGGCGCGCTGACCGATGAGCATGCCCTCAACGTCACCTACCGCTATGACCGGGGTGAACCTCGGGCACCCCATCGCAAGGGCGAAAGCTGGGAAGGCCGCGGCGACTGTATCGACTGCAAGCAGTGCATCCAGGTCTGCCCGATGGGGATCGATATCCGTGATGGGGCGCAGCTGGAGTGCATCCATTGCGCGCTCTGCATTGATGCCTGCGATGACATGATGAAGAAGGTGGACCGTCCAACCGGCCTTATTGCGTATGATACCGATGTTGCCGTCAATGCGCGGGCCTGTGGGCAGAAACCGCGCTACAGCCTGCTGCGCACGCGCACAGTGCTTTATGCCATCCTGATTGGCGCCATCAGCATCCTGATGCTGTGGGGATATACATCCAAATCCACCTATGAATTCAACGTCCTCAAGGATCGCTCCCCGCCCTTCATCCGGCTTTCCGATGGCCGTATCCGCAATGGTTACACGCTCAAACTCGTTAACAAGTCGACGGATCAACGCGCAGTAGATGTATCCATTGAGGGCCTGCCAGAAATGGATTTCGAGATCATCGGCCTTGGCGACGCGCCCGATGGCGGAACGCTCCAGCTGAACGTGCCACCCCACGGTGTTGACCGCTTCCGCCTGCTCGTGACGGCCTCCCCTAAGGGCCTTCCGCCACGCACAACCCTCACGGTACAGATCAAGGACGTGGAAACTGGCGAAATCGCCGTTGCCGACGCCCCCTTCACTACAGGAGACCAATGATGGCCGCTTCCATGTCGCTTCCCCGTCCCGCCAAAGGTCAGATGAAGGGCTGGCATGCCCTGCTCTGGTTCCTTGGTTTCTTCGGCTGCATGTTTGTCGTCAACGGCATTTTCCTTTGGGCCGCTATCACAAGCTTTCCCGGCGAGGATGTGGAGAAATCCTATCTCACCGGGCTCGACTATAATAGCGAGCTTGCCCGGCGGGCCCGTCAGGAAGAAGCTGGCTGGAATGCCGAGATCGGTCTGAGCAACACCAGTCAGGGCTTTCTCCTGACCGTCCGGATACTCACCAAAGAGGGCGCCGCCCTGCCCGTCTTCGAGACGCAGGCACAGCTACGCCATCCGACCGACCGCGCCCTCGACCGGGTAGTGACCCTGACCCCGGCCGGGGGTGGCGAATATCTGGCCGATCTTGGCGACCTTTCCAGCGGCGCCTGGAGCATAAACCTCGCGGCTGAAGTCGATTCGGAAACGGATGGCTTTGAATTCCGCGCCACCCGCGAAATCATCGTGCCATGACGCAGCTGACCCTTGACGCCAATGGTTGCCCGAGCGGCCTTGCCCCGCCCAGCGGATCGGAGGCTTCTGATCCCACCGCCTTTGTGCGCAAGGTGGGCAGGCAGAACCGGCTGTCGCTGACCGTTCGAGGGGCAAAATGCGGCGGCTGCCTTTCCCGCATCGAGGGAGCTGTGACCGCGTTGCCGGGCGTAGAGACGGCAAGACTGAACCTTTCCAATGGGAAGCTGGATATTGCCTGGTCGGGCGAACTGGAACCCCGGCGGATCAGCGAGGCGGTCAGCGGTCTTGGATATGGCGTTGCCCCGCTTGATACGGCTACGGACGATGATGCCCACAAAAAGGAGGAGCAGTCACTTCTCCTCGCCATGGGCGTTGCCGGATTTGCGACCGCCAACATCATGCTGCTGTCGGTCTCTGTCTGGGGCGGACATGGCGAAATGGGCGAGGCGACGCGTCAGGGCCTGCATGCGCTTTCAGGCGTGATTGCCCTGCCGACGCTGATCTATTCGGGACGGCCCTTCTTCAAGTCTGCCTGGAATGTGCTGAAGAAGCGGCGCACGAATATGGATGTGCCGATCTCGTTGGCGCTGATCCTCGCCTTCTCTGTCAGCGTGAGCGAAACGTTCCGCGGCGGCGACCATGCCTATTTCGATGCCGCGTGCATGCTGCTGTTCTTCCTCCTGATCGGGCGTTTTCTGGACGCGCGGGTACGGCGGCGGGCCTGGTCTGCCGCGCGGGATCTCGCCGCGCTTGCCAGCCGGACGGTGACGCGGATTGGCACAGACGGCGCCCCCCGCTCTGTGCGCTCAGAAGAGATCAATCCCGGCGACCGTATCCTGCTCGCGCCGGGCGAACGCGCCGTGGTCGACATGGTGATCGAGGGCGGGGAGTCCGAAGTCGACGAAAGCCTCGTGACCGGCGAGAGCCTGCCGCGCTGGACCGGCGCGGGCATGAAGCTGATGGCCGGTTCGATCAACCTCTCCCAGCCGCTGACCGGCCGGGCAACGGCAGCGGCCGCCGACTCCCTCCTCGCCGAGATCAGCCAGATGCTGACGGCAGGCGAGCAGAAGCGCTCCACCTACCGGCAGATCGCCGACAAGGCAGTGTCGCTCTATGTACCGCTTGTACATTCCACGGCGCTGTTGACCTTTCTTGGTTGGTGGCTGCTGGGGGATATGGGCCTGCGCGAGGCGATCCTGATTGCCGTCTCTACCCTGATCATCACCTGCCCCTGCGCGCTGGCGCTTGCCGCGCCGGTCGTTCAGGTTGTGGCGGCGGGGCGCCTGTTCAAGGGCGGGGCGTATCTCAAATCCGGCGACGCACTGGAGCGGATTGCGGCCTGCGATCATGTGATCTTTGACAAGACCGGCACGCTGACGCTCGGCACGCCGCGCCTTGTTTCCACGGGAATTGACGCGGCCTTGATTAGCGACGCGGCGCAGCTGGCGCGGGCGAGTCGGCATCCGCTGTCGCGCGCGCTGACGGTTGCTGCCGGGCCCGGCCCGCTGGCGAGGGATGTGAAGGAGCGCCCCGGCCTTGGCCTTGAGGGCGAGGTGGGCGGTGTAACCTGCCGGCTTGGCTCGGCCGAATGGACTGGAGCCAAGGCAACCGGGCATGTTGGCGCGACGCTATTCTTTGCGCGGAGCGATGAAACGCCCGTGGAGCTGCGCTTCGAGGACGATATTCAGGGCGACGCCGCCGGGATGCTGGCAAGGCTTTCGGGCATGGGCATGACGATGGAGATCGTCTCGGGCGACCGGGCCGAGGCGGTGGCCGAAGTCGCCCGCACGCTGGGCATTGCTCAGTGGACGGCAGGCGCCAGCCCGCAGGACAAGGTGGCCCGCCTGGAAGCTCTTCAGGCCGATGGCCGCAAGGTGCTGATGGTTGGCGACGGCCTCAATGATGCCGGCGCTCTGGCTTTGGCGCATGCTTCGGCGGCGCCGGGCGGGGCGCTGGATGTGAGCCAGTCAGCAGCCGACGCAGTCTATTCCGGCGGCCTCGCGCCCCTGCCCCGGCTGGTGAAGACGGCGCGGACGGCTAAGGCGGTGATGTTGCAGAATTTCGGCTTTGCGGCGGCGTATAACCTTGTCGCGGTGCCGATTGCGGTGCTTGGACACGCGACGCCCCTGGTGGCAGCGATTGCAATGTCAGGCTCTTCGATTATTGTCTGCCTCAATGCTCTGCGGATCAATCTGAATACGGAGAAAGTGGCATGAGCGGTCTTGTCTTCCTCATCCCCCTCGCCCTGATGATGGGCGCGCTGGGTCTTGTGGGCTTTCTATGGGCAGTGCGGGCTGGCCAGTTTGAAGACCCCGATGGCGCAGCCGCGCGCATCCTGATTTCACCCGACGATCCCCTGCCGGAGCGCAAGGCGGAGTAGCGGCAGCGCGAGCGGCCGGAACGCGGGCTGTTTAGAGCGCGGCCGGTGTGGTGTTTCGATTGAGAGCGCCCCCACCCTAGCCCTCCCCCATGTCTGGGTGAGGGGACGTGTTGTGTGTGGGGGTAGGGCTGCTTGCGGCTAGGAGGTGTCGAGCGGGCGCCCGCTTATCCTTCGGCTTCGCTCAGGATGA
>JBKBIZ010000056.1:0-19469 GCA_046293975.1 Hyphomonas sp.
AGCGGCCTGGACATTTTCCATGTGCACGCGCTGTGCGAGAGTATGGCGGAAGGCTCCGTTGGCCTGATCGAATATGTCTCCGAACAGTTCGGGCAGTATCTGCAGCAGGTCTCTGCCGTGAATTTCGGCGGCGGGCATTTCCTCAACAAGCCGGGCTATGATGTCGACGCGCTGATTGCGGCGATCAAAAAGTTCAAGGCGCGGTTCGGGATCGAGGTGATCCTGGAGCCGGGCGCGGGCCTCGTGGTGAATACCGGTGAGCTGCATTCGACCGTTCTGGCGCTGCATTGGAACGAGATGGACCTTGCCATTCTCGATGCCTCGGCCTCCACGCATATGCCGGATGTTCTGGAAGTGCCCTACCGCCCCGATGTGATCGGCGCGGGCCAGCCGGGCGAGCTTGCGCATACGTACCGGTTTGGCGGCAAGACCTGCATGACGGGCGATGTGATCGGGGACTATTCCTTCGAGACGCCGCTGGAACCGGGCGATCCCATCATCTTCACCGACCAGATGCATTACAGCTTCGTCAAGACCAACACCTTCAACGGCACCCCGCTGGCCAACCTTGCCATCCGCTGGGAAGACGGGCGCGTGGAACAGGTGTCGGACTTTGGCTACGGCGAATTCCGGCGGCGGCTGGGGCGTTAGCACAAAGCCTGAAATCTGCTAGACTTCTTTCATTCGATATTCTGTTGGCGGAGAGATAGTCTCGCCTTCGGAGGAATATCCATGATAAACCGCATACTGACCGCATGCCTGATCCTGAGCGCTACTCACCAGGCAGCCTTCGCTCATCCGGGCGGGCTGAATGCGGAGGGATGTCATAATAACCGCAAGACGGGTGAGTATCACTGCCACCGTTCTTCGACCCCATCGCCCCGGCCTGCGGCGACAGCGAGACCGACAAACGATACAGCGCCGCAGTCCTTGCTGGCAACGGACGCCGAACGTTCCGGAAGTTGGAGCTATCGAAACTGTACCGAAGCCCGCGCGGCCGGGGCTGCCCCTGTCAGGATCGGTGAGCCCGGCTATGGCCCCCATCTTGACCGCGACAATGACGGCATCGGATGTGAGACCTCGCGCTAGAGGCCGGGCTTTGTGAGTCTGAATTCCTGCTCATTACCGAGCGCCGGAATCCGCGCCCGCGCTTTGGTGATCTCCTCAAGATCAATCTCCGCCATCACGATGCCGGGCTCGTCCGCGCTGCCTTCCGCCAGTATCTCACCCCAGGGGGAGACGATGAGGGAGTGGCCAAACGTCTCGCGGCCGTCTTCGTGTTTTCCCGCTTGCGCGGGAGCGACCACGAAGCAGCCCGTCTCGATGGCGCGGGCCCGGATGAGGATGTGCCAGTGGGCCTCGCCGGTGACGCGGGTGAAGGCGGCCGGGATGGTGAGGATGTCGGCCCCCGCTTTTGCGAGCGCGCGGTGGAGATGGGGGAAGCGCAGATCATAGCAGATCGTCATGCCGATGCTGCCGAAGGGCGCCTTGGCGAGGACGGCCGTTTCGCCGGGGCGATAGGCGCGGCTCTCGCGATAGGTCTGGCCATCGCCGACCTCGACATCGAACATGTGGATCTTGTCATAGCGGGCGATGATGTTGCCGCCGGGCCCGATCAGGAAGGAGCGGTTGGCGAAGCGCTCTTCCCCCTCCAGCGCGATGGCCAGCGAGCCGATAAGGAGCGTGATGCCCAGCTCTGCGGCGAGCGCGCAGAAAGCCGGCAGGCTTTCATCCTCAGCCTCGCGGCGCACTTTCGGGCGGGTCATGCCGGGGCGGATGTCCACGAGGTTTGTCATCTCCGGCGTCGCGATGAAGGTGGCCCCCTGCCCGGCGGCCTGCCGGATGAGCGCGGTGGCGGCAGCGAAGTTTGCGGCAGGCTCGGTGCCCGAGCGCATCTGGATGCAGGCGGCGGTGACTTTCATGCGCGCAGTCTAGCCCGCGTCAGGGCCTTCTGCCAGCGGCGTTCGTAAAAGGTGGCGCTGGCGGGAAGGGATACGTTCTGGTAGCATCTCTCATGGTCCTTCGCTGAAGGGTCATGGGGGACAGGCAATGCCGGGATGGGTAACACTCACGCGCAATATTGTCGGGGCTCTGATACTCCTTGTCCTGTTAATCATGGCTGGCGTGTGGGCCTGGTCGTATCCCACAACTCCAGGAAAATTCTTCAAGGCGAGCGCCGCAGCCGGAACCCCGCCTGGACACCTCCTCTCATCCCAAGCCTACAAGCCCGGCTTGCCCAAAGGCGCGAGCGCGAAACGCATCCTCTACACCACAACCCTGAACGGGGGCGTGCCCACCACGGCGAGCGCCATCGTCGTCTGGAAGCAGCGTGAGGAAGAGGAGAGCCCCCGCCGCGTCATCGCCTGGGCACACGGCACATCCGGCACCGCTACGGGCTGCGGGGTCTCACGGCGGAACGATCCCTACAAGCACATCCCTGCCCTGCCCGAGCTTCTGGAAGAAGGCTGGGTATTCATTGCCAGCGACTATGCCGGACTGACCACAAGCGGGCCTCACCCCTATCTGATCGGTGAGGGCGAAGCGCGCTCTATACTGGACTCCGTGCGCGCTGCTCACGACCTGACAGAGCTGACCTTGTCGCTGGAGACGGTAATCTGGGGATACTCTCAAGGTGGGCACGCTGCGCTGTGGAGCGGGATCATGGCCCGGAGTTACGCGCCCGAGCTTCAGATAAAGGGCGTTGCCGCAATTGCTCCGGTAACGGATCTTCCTGCGATACTGGCGGGTATAGAGACAACCGCCGCAGGCAGGATTTACTCATCCTATGTCGCCCGCGCCTACGCCGATACATATCCCGACCTCTATTTCACGGGCATTGTGCGCGCCGAGGCGCGGTGGCAGGCAGAAGAGATATCAAAACGCTGCCATTCCGGCGCCCGGGCGAGTGTGGCGGCTCTGCTTGCTGACCGGTTCACGGAAGGCTCCATCTTCCGGGGCGGCGAGACTGGCACCGCTTTTCGCAAGCGGCTGGCCGAGAACATCCCCACCCGGAAACTCGGCGCCCCCGTGCTGATCCTTCAAGGAAAGAGCGATGAGTTTGTCAGCCCAAAAATGCAGGCAAGCTATGCGCGTGACCGGTGCGCGGCGGGCGAGACTATCGACTATCAGCAGTTTGACAGGCTTGATCATCTGTCGATCGCCGCGCCAGGCGCGCCAACGATTCCGGTGCTTGTCAGCTGGACTCAGGCACGCTTTGCAGGAATGCCCGCGCCCGCTATCTGCCCGAAATGATCAGCCGCCTCCCAGCAACCAGGGGTCATTCTGGACGCGCAGCATCACGGCCATCCGGTTCTGGGCATTGAGCTTGGAGAGCACAGAGGAGACATGATGCTCCACGGTGCGCGGGGAGCGTCCGAGTTCCTCGGAAATCTCGCGATTGGAACATCCCTTGACGATGAGGCGCAGAACATCCTGCTCACGCCGCGTCAGCCCCAGGGGGTGGTCGCGCGCGGCGCTGTAAGTGCCCCGGCGCGGTCGCGGCAGACTGCCCGTGCCGCCTATTTCCGCAGCGCGGCGGTGGGCATAGGCTACGCCCGCTTCTGCGCCCATCGCCTGAAGATCATGGGCGGCCTGTCCCAGCAGGCCCACATCATCACTCTGCATACTGACCAATGCAGCCGCATAAGGCATACCAATGGCACGCCACGCATCAGCGGCAAGTTCCACCTTGCCAGAAATTTCAAGCTGGAATGGCGCTGGAATCCCCTCCCGGTCTGCGCCGGGCATATCGCGGCCCAGCCGGTGTGCCCAAACGGCGCGTTCGCCAATATTCCAGGGATGACGATCACCGTCGGACAAGGCGAAGAGCGCATCGAGATGCTCTCCCGCCAGTCCCCGATTGCCGGAAAGCCAGGCATGCTCGATCAGGGTGAGGCGCGCCGGTACGATATGTTGCAACTCGTCTGTTGCCATCGCGTCGGCATAGGCCTGTTCCATAAGGTGTGGTGCTTCAGGCGCGGCCAGGCGCATCGCGGCCCTTGCCTGAACCAGAAGGGCCGGCAGGCGGACAAGCAAGGTCAGCTTTTCCCGCTCTGTGACGGCACGCGCCATCGTAACGGCATCCTTGAGGCGCCCCTGCTCCATCCGCAACAGAGCCAGGCGGCCGGAGAGATAGAAAGTCCAGGCGTCAAGGTCATGATCGATGTCAAAGGCGATGCCGTTGGCGATCACTTTCTCGGCCAGATCGAACTGGCGAAATTCAACGGCATACTCGGCAAGATTGGTGTAGGCGCGGGCAGCATGTTCATGCAGGTTGCCCGCCAGGGAAATCTCAAGGCTTTCCTGTAACATCTCCACGCCTTCGCTCCGTCCCCGGAACACCAGCGCCGTCCCGATATTGTTCAGCGCATGAGCGCGCAGGTCAGCGCTCGGGAAGTCCGCCTCCAGCGCGAGCGCGCGTTCACCCCAATAGACTGCCTCCTCCATCTGGTCGTTGAGCATGTGTAGTTGGGAGCGCAGCGAATAGGCCATTGCCTGTTCGGCAGAGGGCGGAATACTTTCAAGCACACGGATTGCCTGGTCTGCGAGGCGAGCGGCCTCCGGCGCCTCGCCGCGATACCAGTGCATGCGCGAGAGCCAGCGAAGGTTCTCCCCCACCTTGTCCTGCCGGCCCAGAACCCGCCAGAGCGTGATGGCATGACGGCGCGCATCAAGGACTTCATCATTGATTCGTGCGGCCAGCGCGTTTTCATACGCCCAGCGCTCATTCAACAGCGCAGCGGTTTCGGGGTCTGCTTCCTCGATGAAGCGCAGTGCTGTTCCCAGATGGCCAGCCGCCTCGCGATGGGCGCCGTTTGCAGCCGCCCGGCCTGCCGCTTCTGGCGCAATGGCCAGGACCGCAGCCCCGTCGAGCGCTCCGGCGGCATGATGTACCATCTGATCGAGCGGGGCATCAGAGCCAAGTGCCCGCAAGGCTTCAAGGATGCGGGCATGATGGTCACGGCGCACCTTCGCGGAAATACGTTCCATTGTGGCGATCCGCGCGATCTCGTGCCGGAAGCGGATGTCGCCGGCCGTGGAGGCCTGGAGGATACCGCTGCTGGTCAGGTCTTCGGCAAGCAGGGCCGCTTCCTTGCCGCCAAGCTGAAGGACAAGTTCGGGCGGGACTGCTGCCGGGATGACGCTGATGAGTTCCAGAAGCTCCCGGGCGCCGCCAGGAAGACTGCCCTGCCGGACGGTGACCGCTTCACGGATGGAAGCAGGCAGAGTGTCTGCCGCGCCCTGTCCGGCAGCCAGCATCTCGGTCACCTGAAAAGGATTGCCGCGCGTTTTCTGATACAGCCAGTCTCCAGGCAGGTTCGCCTTTCGGGCAAGTGCACTGACGGCCTTGGGCGAGAGGCGGCGAAGGGGCACGGCCTCCCGTACGCCCGATGGCAATTCCTCCAGAACCCGGCTGAGCGGATGCTGCTCATCGATTTCATCGTCGCGATAGGTCAGCACCAGGAGCAGCGGCAGGAAGGCAATGCGGCGGCCAAGATAACGCAACAGGTCGAGCGTGGCATGGTCAGCCCAGTGCATATCTTCCCAGACCATCATCATGGGACTGTTCGACCGGCTGATCGTGTCCAGTATCGTCGCAAAGAGCTGCGGGCGGTCCCCCTTGTCGAGCAGCGCCCGAACCTTCGGCCCCAGCATGTCCGCCATATCGCGCACCGGTCCGAGCGGCCGGGGGGTGTAAAGCGCATCACAACCGCCGGCAGCGGCGCGCCAGCCGCGCGGCAGGCAGCCGATCAGGTCATGGATCAGAGATGTCTTGCCGATCCCTGCTTCGCCGCAAACCAGGGCCACACTGCCCTGCCCACGGCCCGCCAGACTGATCAGTGCCGTCAGTTGGCCGAGTTCCCGTTCCCGCTCAATAAGCACAAAAAGCTACCCCCCAGACCCTGTTGAACCCGCCCCGGCACAACAAGGAATTCAAGCTTAGCCGCTGGTCCACCGCATTAAAGCTGAAAATTGGGTATCTGGGGCTAAAATTTAGGTAGCAACACGGACGCGAGCACCCCTCAGCTTTGCTAGGGTATGTATAGCGAGTGTGGGGGAACGCACGCGCGTCAACCAAGGGACAGGCACTGCTCTCTCTGCCTGTCCCTTTTCTTTTTTCATTGAAATCAATGTCTAAGCGCCCATCAGAGTTCTGATGTGAACACTCACAAAATCTGCGCGGTGATCAATTGGGGCGTGGGGAAGCTCCAGAATCCGATATCCAAGACCGGTATAGGTCCGCCGCATTGCCTCATATGTTTTCTGGGCTGTTTTGAAATCCTGCCGCCTCTCAGCATCCTGATGGTAGATTTCCCGCCAGGGCGGGGCGACGAAAACCACGGCATTGTAACGATAGTCCTGGGCCGCGCGCAGGACATGCGCAGGCACCGCCAACCCCTCAAGCGTCAGATAACCGACAATATCCGGCAGGCCCCGGTCAAACAGAACCGGACCCGGAAGATCTGCCGCCGCCGCATAGGCGCGCAGCGCGCAGCTCCCAGCTCAGCATCAGTTCCGCATAGAGCGCGCGGTCGCCCCAGGGCACACCTGGACCATCAATTGCGCTCTGCGCCTGAATGGTCGCCCGGCCCGCCTCGGGCATGACGCTCATCCCCTGCGCGCGGAGACCATCCAGCAACGTTGTCTTGCCTGAGCCGGGCCCGCCGGTGAGGACGAAAAAAGCGTCAGCTTGAGTGTGTATGGGTATTCCCCCGCGCGCCACAGACCAGCGCCCACTCTGCTAGGGAGGCAGGCGGGCGCTATTCATGGCCTGGATTTTTTACGGGGTCGCAAGTGGCGCCTTACAGCGTCCACTCCGTCAGGGCGGCGTCGATCATGCCAATGGCGTCGCGCACCTGCGCGTCGTCGATGATCAGCGGCGGGGCCAGGCGCAGGACATTGTTGCCGGCAACGCCCACCAGCAGACCTTCATCCCGGCAGATACCCTGAAGGTTTTTCGGGTCCGCCTTGAGGCGGAGCCCCGTAAGCAGGCCCTTGCCGGTGACCGCCTCGACCTTGTCCGGATGGCTGTCGGCGAGGCTTTTGAGGCCCTGCTGCAACGTGCCGGAGACCCGGCGGACATTGGCCAGGAAGTCTTCATTCGAGATGATGTCCCAGACCGCGTTGCCGACCGCCATAGCGAGCGGGTTGCCGCCATAGGTCGAGCCATGACTGCCCGGCTGCATCGGGGCGGCGACTGCCTCTGTCATGAGGCAGGCGCCGAGGGGGAAACCCCCGCCGATGCCCTTGGCGGCGCAGAGAATGTCGGGATCGACATCGGCCACCCACTGATAGCCCCAGAGCTTTCCCGTGCGGCCCATGCCACACTGCACTTCGTCAAAGATCAGGACGAGGCCGTACTGGTCGCAAAGGTCGCGCAGGCCTTTGACGCATTGTTCAGGCATGGCGCGCACGCCGCCTTCGCCTTGCACCGGCTCGACAAAGATCGCCGCAGCCGTCGGCTCGGCTGCCGCTTTCTTCAGAGCTTCATGATCGCCCCATTCGAGGTGGACAAAGCCCGGCAGTTTGGGCCCGAAGCCTTCCAGGTATTTCGGGTTGCCGCCCGCATTGATTGCTCCGATCGAGCGGCCATGAAAGGCGCCGGTGAAGGTGATGATGTCGATACGCTCGGCATTACCCTTCGCCCAGTGGTATTTGCGGGCAGCCTTAAGGGCGCACTCGACGGCCTCCGTGCCCGAATTGGTGAAGAATACCCGGTCAGCAAAGCTGTCACGGCAGATCTTGTCGGCGAGTTCTTCCTGCCCCTTCACGCGGAACATGTTGGAGGTGTGCCAGAGCTTGCCGGCCTGATCCCGCAGGACGTCCACCAGAGCCGGATGGGCATGGCCAAGACCCGTCACCGCGATTCCCGCGATGAAATCCAGATAGCGTCGCCCGTCCTCGGTGAACAGATAGGCGCCGTCGCCCTGCACGAACACTTCCTCCGGCGGGCGGTAAACGGGAAGGATGTGCTGGCGGGGATCTTCCATCGGGGGGACTCCTCTTGACGTCGCGATCGGGGATTTTGTGGCGCCACGCATGGGGCGGTCCGAAGGGGGAGTCAACAATGGCGCCCGGATTACAGGGATTTAATCGAAAAACGATAAAAACTATTGACGTTTATCGATAAGTGCATATTGTTATTCGTGAAGCCGGGATTGGCGGCGCGGTGACAACGCCCCTCGACTCCCCCTGAACCACCGCGCAGGCTGGTCCCGGTTTCTCTCTCCCGAAGGTCTGAAACTGCCCTGAAATGAAAAAGGGGCGCAGCACCGTCCCCGGTCGCTACGCCCCTCCACCGTTTGCAGCGTTTCCTCCCAGAAACTTGCCTACCCATACGGCAATGTTTTCTGCGATGTGTCAAGAATGTGTCCAAAAAAAATTTAAAGAGGGCGTTTTGTCTCTGCGCGGGGCTGACGCATAAGGGATTGTACGATAGCGTTCGCCTCCTCGCTCCACAGCGCCCGGACAGAGCGCGTCAGCGAAGCTTGGCTTTGCAGGATCACCCCGTCATCGAGCACTTTGAGACCATTGGCGCGCAAGGTGGCCCCTGTGGTCGTGATGTCGACGATGACGTCTGCCGTACCGGTCGCCGGGGCGGCCTCGGTGGCGCCCGCGCTTTCGACGAGGCGGTATTCCCCGACCGATTTCTGGGCGAAATAGCGCCGCGTGATGCGCAGATATTTGGTGGCGACCCGCAAGCGCCGGTGATGGGCCTTGCGGAAGGCTGCACCGGCCGCTTCGAGGTCTGCCATCGTATCAACGTCAAACCAGGCCTGCGGCACGGCGACGACGACATCTGCCCCGCCAAAGCCGAGGCGCTTCAGGACTTCAAAATCTGCTGGTCCGTCCGGGGCCTGATCATGCAGCAGGTCTTCGCCGGTGACGCCAAGGTGCAGGCTACCTTCGATCAGGCCGCGCGCAATCTCGCTCGCCGAAAGGAGGCGCACTTCCGCGTCGATGCCTTCAATCTCCGCCGTATAGCCCCGCTCCCCGCCGATCTGGCGCACCGTGTGGCCGATGCTGGCGAGCCAGTCTTCGGTCTGTTCCTTCAGGCGCCCTTTGGAGGGAATGGCAATCGTTATCCGGCTCATGATACACCTTTCCGCACACGCACCATCCGGTCGGGACGCACAACCCCGCCCACGCCCGTGGCCGAGGCTCGACGGCTGGACAACCCCGAGATGAGACCATCATAACGGCCCCCGGCCGCCACCGGCTGGGTGAGCTCCAGCCCCGGCGCGAGCACTTCAAAAACGAACCCGTCATAATAGGTGAAGCGCCGGCCAAAGCCGGTGCGGAAGCGGGCGGTCTGTTTCGCCGATGGGACGCGCGCGAGCACAGCATCCGCGCGCGCGCCGAGCGCGGTGATGGCCGGGCTGGCGCCGCTCAATCCATGCACCTTGACCAGCGCGGACAGCGCGTCCGCAGCGTCCGTGAGCGGACAGTCGATCTCGCGCAAAGCCAGCAACACATCGCGTGCGCCCTGGCTGAGACCGCCGGCCTCGATGGCGGCGCGGCGGGCCTGAAGGCCCTCGATGATTTCCGGCAGGCTGCGCCCACCTGCAAGGGGAATGTTACGCGCCGCCAGAAGCTCCGAGAGTGCGGCGGCCGGATCATCCGCTTCCAGCACAGCGGTCACGCCCGCGTCCAGTGGGCGCGAGGCCGCATCGAGCACCGCGCGCACGCCGCCTTCCTGGCGGAAGGCCCGCTTCAGCAGATCGGCCGTCATGGTGGGCAATCCCAGCGCGTCTATGAAGGCCGGGAAGATCGCCAGATCGCCCATAATGACGCCTGAGGGCTGAACGCCGCAAGCCTCCACCGCGCGGTGGATCAGCGCAAAAAGCTCCGCGTCCGCCTCGGGGCCCGCGTCATAGCCGAAGCGTTCCAGCCCCACCTGCGTAAACTCAAGCTGGTCGTCGGGGGCGACCGGCAGACGGAAGGCGCGGGCGGCGTAGGTGTAGGTCTTGGCCCCGCCCTCCCCGGCTTCGCGGCGAGCCGCTTCGCGCTGGGCGACCGGAAGGGTCAGGTCCGGGCGCATGACCATTTCGGCGCCCCGATGGTCTGCAAACAGACAAAGCCGCGCGCGGACCGCTTCGCCCGAAAGCTCCAGCGGAATGTCCGCTGGCAGAACATAGTCAGGATCAATCGGCGTACCGCCCGCCGCTTCGAACACGGCCCGGGCGACAGCGACGAGGGCGTCATGTTTCATCGCTGCGCCTCAACGATGGCGCGCACCGCCTCGATCATACCGGCGCGCGGAACTTCGATCTGGCCAGGGCGGGCTTCACGGTATTCTTCGTTGGAGGAAATCGCCTTGGCTTTCTGCGCGCCGATCTCCAGATCCTTGATCGTCACGGTGCCTTTCTGGATTTCATCACCGCCCACAATGATAACGGCCGGTGAATTGCGCCGATCTGCATATTTCATCTGCGGGCGCATGCCCGAGGCGCCCATATAGGCCTCCGCGCGGATGCCGCCCCGGCGAAGCTCTGCGGCAAGGCCCAGGGCAACGCCCGGATTGTCCTTGTCCAGATTGAGCACCACGACCGGGCCGTCGAGCTTACCGCCCTCGCCCATGATCGCGAGCGCCGCTGCCAGCCGCGAGATGCCGATGGAAAAGCCCGTCGCGGGCACGGTCTCGCCGGTAAAGCGCGCGACAAGATCATCATACCGCCCGCCCCCGCCGATGGAGCCGATGCGGTAGGTCTTGCCGTCTTCCCCGGTCACTTCGCGCAGCAGCTCTGCCTCGAACACCGGGCCTGTATAATACTCAAGCCCTCTGACCACGGAGGGGTCAATCTTGACATCATCTTCCGGCGCGCCGAGCGCTTCGAGCGCCAGCGCGATGGCTTCGAGTTCTGCAAGGCCCGCCTTGCCCTCTTCGGTGCTGCCGGTGGCCTTGGCAAGATTGGCGAGCGTCATGGCGCGCGTGTCGGCGCCCGCTTCCGCAAAAGCGAGGACGCGTTTTACTTCCTCGGCCCCAAGCCCCGCGCCCTTGGTAAAGTCCCCGCTCTCATCCTTACGGCCTGCGCCGAGAAGGTCGGCGACCCCCGAAGCGCCCAGCCGGTCAAGCTTGTCGAGCGCGCGCAGGATGGCGAGGCGGAGATCGGCCCCCGTGGCGCCCACCCCGTCGAGCACGCCGTTGAGCAGGCGCCGCGTGTTGACGCGGATCACAAACTCACCGGGCTTCATGCCGATGGCGCGCAGGGCTTCTGCCCCCATCGCGATCATCTCGGCGTCGGCGTGAAAGCCGGGCGCGCCAACCGTATCAGCGTCGCACTGCCAGAATTCGCGGAAGCGTCCGGGGCCCGGCTTTTCGTTGCGCCAGACAGGGCCAGCGGCATAGCGGCGGAAGGGGCGGCCAAGGCCCTGGCCTTGCTCGGCCACGAAACGGGCGAGCGGCGCGGTCAGGTCATAGCGAAGGGCCATCCACTGCTCGTCATCATCCTGCATCGAGAAGACGCCGGCATTGGGCCGGTCCGCATCGGGCAGAAACTTGCCGAGCGCATCGGCATACTCAAACGCGCTGGTCTCAAGCGCCTCGAAGCCCCATTGACGGTAAACACCGGTCACCGTTTCCACGAGCCGCGCCTGGGCATGGATCAGTCCTTCACGCTTGTCGGGAAAGCCGCGAGGCCTCCGGGCGAGATCCTTGCCGGTCAGGGGCTGGTTTTCCTTGTCGCTCATGGTCGTTTCAGATCCTGTTTGCGGCCTGTTTGGCGGTGTGAGCCCCCCGCATAAACGCAGGCGGCCGGGTTGGAAAGGCGGCACAACGGCCTCAGAGACGCGGACCTTCGGCGGCCTGCCTCATCTGGATCGGTTCTTATGAAGGAACACTTGTCAGAGGGCGCAGCCGGACCGGTTCGCGCCTGTTCGGCGCGTCATGCGTGGTGATAATGGTGGTGCAGCGCAGTGTTCATTGCGCCCGCCGATACGCAGAGCGCCGGGCAAAGTCAACCTGGGCGGCCCCTACCCGCTTGACGGCGCCAATGGCTGCTTTACCCTAGGCATAGTTCAGTCGGTTCCGGGCCCCTCTGGCGTTTGCGGCGGCAAGCGCGATGTCGGATACCTCATGAAACTGCGCGGACGCGGCGCGCCTCCTCAAGGTGGCACTCCCCAAATGCCCGACTTCCTGACCGTTGAATACGCGGCGCAGCCCTTATGGCTGTGGACCGCCTTCCTCAGCCTCATCTGCTTCCTGCTCTGGGTCGATCTTGGCCTGCTGAACAAGAAGGATGAGGTTGTCTCCCCGAAGAAAAGCGCGATCATGTGGTCCTGCTTTGCGTCGCTCGCCGTCGCCTTCGGCTTCTACATCTATTTCGGCTATGAGCCCGACCCGCAATTCTACAACGACCCTACTAACCTGAACCAGCAGGCGGCAGTCCAGTTCGCCACCGGGCACCTTCTGGAAACCGCGCTTGCCTTCGACAACATCTTCGTCATCGGCATGGTGTTCACCTTCTTCGCCGTGCCGCGCGAGTACCAGCACAGGGTTCTGTTCTGGGGCATCCTGGGCGCCATCATCTTCCGGGGCATCTTCATTTCGCTGGGCGCAGCCATCGTCAACGAGTTCACCTGGGTGCTCTTCATCTTCGCGGCGTTCCTGCTCTACACCGGCGGCAAGATGCTGTTTTCCGGCGCCGGGGACGACGAGCCCGAACAGCTCAACCTTCAGAACAATCCGATCCTGAAATTCCTCAAGAAACGCCTGCGCGTCACTGACGAAATCACCAACCACAATTTCGTCATCCGCAAGCCAGACCCCGCCACCGGCAAGCTCACCCTCTATGCCACCCCGCTCCTGCTGGCGCTGGTGATGGTGGAGACGGTCGACATCATCTTCGCGGTGGACTCGGTTCCGGCGATCTTCGCGGTCACCCGCGACCCGTTCATCGTCTACACCTCAAACATCTTCGCCATCCTCGGCCTGCGCTCGATGTATTTCATGCTCTCGGCCGCGCTGACACGGTTCAAATACCTGAAATACGGCCTGGCCGCCGTGCTGGTGCTGATCGGCATCAAGATCTTCTGGAACTTCCTGCTCTACAAGGAGCTGCACATCGTGCCCTACCTTGAGCCGCACTGGTCGCTGATGCTGACCATCGCGCTGCTGGGCGGGGCGATTCTCTACTCGCTCTGGAAGACCGGCCAGACGGAAAAGCCTCACGACGCCTGAACCGCTTGAGGCCAAAGCCCTTTGTCAGGCGCTCGGCTGCGTCCTGACGAAGGGTTTCCCCTCTTCCCGGCGCGGGATGACCTTGAAGATCCCCGTGCCGCGCATCAGCAGCTTGTCGCCCGTCCAGATGCGCCCTTCGACGGTAAAGATATCGTCCTGTCGGCCAACGATCACGCCCTTGCCCTCGACAAAGCTGCCCACCGGGGCGCCCGAGAGAAAGTCGCACATCAGGCGGACGGTCACCCACCAGGTGTCATCGTCCTTCTCCACCGCCGCGCCCCAGGCCATGTCGGCGAAGGTCATCATCATCCCGCCATGGGCGTTCGACATGCCATTGGTGTGATACTCTTCCACACGGAAGGCCCGCATCAGCGCGCCATCTTCGCGCTTCTCGAAGAGCGGCCCGATCTGGCGGCCAAAGCCGCGATGCCAGGCCAGCTGGCTGTAGCCGGGGGGAAGCTCGGTCGTCTGATAGCGATTGAAATCATCGGTCATGGTTTAGCGCCATAAACCCGGCCAAGCCCGGTCGGCAAGACCTGCCTTCAGATTGCCGCAACGCCCGGCAAACAATTTACCCATGACGCGCGTGGTGGCTGCTTTCATTCTTTTCGTCAGCCGCGCTGCCCGCCAGCGGGTTTCACCTTGATTGAGCGCTTATCTACAGCCAATGGTCTGTCTCATTTTGCTGCCCGGCAGGGGCTGAACAGGGGGACACTATGCGTCGTTTGATATGTATCGTGATGGCGGCGTCTATCGCCGTGGGCCAGGCCGCCGCGCAGGCTGACCGCAGTGGTCCGACATTGGCATTTTTCGATATGTGTGTCGCCGAGTTTGCCACGGAACTGACCGATCCCGGACCTACCTGCGCCTGCGGTGCCGGTGTGCTTTCCGGCAAAATGACAGACCTCGAATATGAGATCCTCGGCCGCATTCTTCCGGTCTATGACAATGAGGCAGACCTGAGAGATGCCATAAGCCAGATGACCGATGAGGAAGGCTACGCCTTCGAAGATATTCAGGCGACCGCTGAACGGATGGAGGAGATGGATGGGGATATCTCGCGCACCTGTACGGTGCTCGAGCGATAGGCGCCCTAGATCTCGACCATATCGAAATCAGATTTCGGCGTGCCGCAAAGCGGGCAGATCCAGTCGTCTGGAATATCCGCCCAGCGCGTGCCCGGCGCGAGGCCCTCATTCGGGTCGCCCAGTTTTTCCTCATAGAGGTAACCGCAGGTGCGGCACTGCCAGGATTTGAAATCGTCGCTCATTGTCTTTTCTTCTCCTCCCCGGAAGGTGTGCCGAGACGCGCCTTGAGGGACGCGATCAGCGTGTCGCGCACCGGCCCGGCGTCAAACTCCGGATCAATCAGCGCCTGCATCCGCATGCCCAGCAGCGCGCAACCCGCCAGCAGCGCCTCGGCGTCAGCGTCCACATCCTTGCGGATATGGCCCTTGGCCTGGCCGCGCTCGATAAAGCCGCGGATCAGCACGCGCTCGATCTCATGGGACTCGCCAAAGGCTTCGCGCGTCTCCAGCCGGTCTGCCACGGCCGCCGCCAGCAGCATGAAATAGGTGTCCGCTTCGGCCGAGCTGCGCATCGTCTCGCAGTGCAGCGCCACGAAAGCGCAAAGGGCCGTCAGCCCGTCCATCTCCGACACCTGCGCGTCGTCCAGCATATCCGCCTGCCATTCATGCAGATGGGTGATCAGCGCGCGGATCAGGCCTTCCTTGGAGCCGAAACGCTGGGTGACGAGGCCGCGCGAGAAGTTTGCCTCGCGTCCGATCGCATCAAAGGTCGCCGCCGACACGCCCTGCCCCGCCACAACCCGGATCGCCGCGCCCAGCAGTTCGCGCTCCGACCGGTCGCGCCGCTCAGCCTGAGTCAGGCGCGCACCTGGCGCCCTCGGATCGGTCCCCGTGTTTGAGCCTGTGTCAGACATACGCACCCCTTAACATGTTTGTTGGCTGTATAGCAAGTTTATGATATCGCTTCCCGAAACCGGAAACCGCGCCGCACTCCGCACGCCAAGTCCGGAACCGGGAGGAAGAACACCATGGCCATACCTGAACACATTGCCCGCGAGATTGTTGACCCGAAAGCCTATGCTGATGGCAAGCGTATTGACGACGCGCTCGCCTGGCTGCGCGCCAATGCGCCGCTGGATGTGGCAACTGTGGAGGGCTTCGACCCGTTCTGGGTTGTCACCCGCCATGCCGACATCCTCGCCATCGAGCGCCAGAACGACCTCTTCCACAATGAGGACCGCTCCGCGACGCTGACCACCCAGGAAGCCGACAAGCGCGTGCGCGCCATGATGGGCGGCTCACCCAACATCCTGCGCTCGCTGGTCCAGATGGATAACCCCGATCACATGCAGTACCGGCGCCTGACGCAGGCCTGGTTCATGCCGCAGAACCTGCGCAAGCTGGAAGACCGCGTTCGCGAGATCGCCCGGGGCTTCATCGACAAGATGGCAGACAAAGGCACCGAATGCGATTTCGCCCGCGATGTCGCCTTCCTCTATCCGCTGCACGTGATCATGGAAGTACTCGGCGTGCCGCCTATCGACGAGCCGCGCATGCTCAAGCTGACACAGGAGCTTTTCGGCACCCAGGACCCGGACGTGAACCGCGCCGGCAAGGAAATGATGAGCCCCGACGAAACGCTGAAGATGATCAATGAAACGATCTTCGACTTCATGACCTATTTCAACGCCATGACCGAAGACCGCCGCCAGAACCCGCGCGAAGACCTTGCCAGCGTCATCGCCAATGGCGCCGTCTATGGCCAGCCGCTCGGCCATCTCGAAGCGATGAGCTATTACATCATCGCCGCCACCGCAGGCCATGACACCACCTCCAACACCACCGCCGGCGCCATGTGGGCCCTGGCAGAGAGCCCTGACCAGTTCCGCAAGCTCAAGGATGATCTCTCGCTGATCCCCTCGATGGTCGAGGAATCGATCCGCTGGGAAACCCCGGTGAAGCACTTCATGCGCACCGCCACCGATGACACGGAAGTCGCCGGCCAGAAGATCGCCAAGGGCGACTGGCTGTTCCTCTCCTATCCCTCGGGCAATCGCGATGAAGCGGTGTTTGACGATCCCTTCACCTTCAAGGTCGACCGCTCCCCCAACAAGCATGTCGCTTTTGGCTATGGCGCCCATGTCTGCATCGGCCAGCACCTTGCGCGGATGGAAATGCGCGTCCTCTGGGAAGAGCTTCTCCCCCGCCTCCACTCTGTCGAAATGGCCGGCAAGCCCCAACGCACCCAGGCCAACTTCGTCAGCGGGCCCAAATCAGTGCCGATCCGCTTCACGATGAGCTAGGAATTGCCAAGTCCCGCCCGGCCAAGCGCTTCAGCCTGCCGGGCGGCAACGGCGTCCACCGAAAACCCCTCAAGGCTCTGCTCGAACAGCTCATGGAAATTGAGCTCTGCCCCGAGGCGGAGATACGCCGCGCCCAGGCCAATGGCAGCGCGGTCCATGAACACGAACTCGCGCGGGATCTTCACCGGGCCCTTCTCCTTCAGCAGCTGGCGAACGCGAAACGCTTCCTTGCGGCCATATTCGCCGGCCGACACCCCGTCGGCCACCGTGCGCACCCGGTCGTCGATGATCGGGCCGTAAATAAAGCGCGCCCAGACATTCAGCACCTCCACCAGCTCCCGCGAGAGGTTCTGGAAGCCCCAGGCCTCATAGGCGGCGTAGGCAGCGTCAAAATCATCATGCAGCATCGCCCGGTAGAGATCGACCACCCCGGCCACGAAAGCGGGCGGAAAGATGCGGACGCAGCCGAAGTCCAGAAGGTTGATCCCCGCCCCGCCACCGGTCACCTGATAATTGCCGAGGTGAGGATCGCCGTGGATCACGGCGTAGGAGTTCATCGGCGCCCACCAGGTCCAGAACAGCATCTCGGCAATCTGGTTGCGCGTCGCCTGAGGCGCGCCCTCGAAGGCGTCGAGCCGCTCGCCCTCCATCCAGGTCATGGTGATCAGCCGCGCGGTCGAAAGCTCGCCCACGGGCTCCGGACAGGTGATGAAGGCCTTGCCGGCCAGCATGTCCCGGTAGAGCGCCATATGCCTGGCCTCGCGCTCATAATCGAGCTCCTCGCGCAGCCGGTCGGTGATCTCTTCGACCATCTCGTCGGCATCAATCGAGCCGTCCATACGCTTGAAGAGGCCCAGAAGTGTCCTGAGCTGTCCAATATCGGACTCCACCGCGCTCGCCATGTCGGGATATTGCAACTTGCAGGCAACCTTGCGGCCATCATGCAACGTTGCGGCGTGCACCTGGCCGAGCGAGGCGGCGTGGCTGGCCTCCTTGCCAAAATCCGCGAACTTGCCTTCCCAGTCGGCGCCCAGCTCTGCCCGCATCCGCCGCTTCACGAACGGCCAGCCCATCGCCGGGGCTTCAGCCTGTAGCTTGGCAAACTCGGCAGCATATTCGGGCGGCAGCAGATCGGGCACAGTGGAAACCATCTGCGCCACCTTCATCAGCGGCCCCTTGGACTTGCCCAGCGCCGCCGCCATCGCCCTGGCAATCCGCTCCTCGCCCTTGTCGCCGCCGAAAATCGACTGGGCCGCAAATGTCAGCCCCGCCCCGGAAAGATTGGCGCCAACCTTGGCAGTGCGCGCGATACGCCCGGAGAGGCGGTTGCGTTCGGGATCAGATGTGTCGGAAGGGGGCTGGCTCATGCCAGTGGATATAGAAGCCCTGCCCCCTGTTGGACAGGCGGGAAGGCCCCGGGGTGACAAAGTGTTCATGCAGGCGTATACGCCGCCCCGAGATCGCCACAATTGCTGAGGCCCCGCCCCGCACCATCACTGCACGTTTTCCTGACCGGCCCATCCTGTGGCCAGACCGACACGAGCCCCCCCCCGCGACCACCCCACACACAAAGAAGACACCGGCGGAAAAGACACCGCCCTCCCCTTCAAGGAGCCGTCATGGCCTACAATACGCTCATTACCGAAGTGAATGCCGAAGAGGGATATGCCCTCATCCAGATGAACCGCGCGGAAAGCCTCAATGCCCTCTGCGAGGAGATGATGACGGAACTGACTCAAGCGCTCGACCGGTTTGAAGCCGACGATGCCATCCTCTGCATCATCCTGACGGGCACCAAGCGCGCCTTCTCCGGCGGCGCAGATGTCCGCGAGATCCAGTCCAAGACCTTCCCCCAGTCCTATTACGAAGACTTCATCACCCGGAACTGGGAACGCGCCGCAAGGGCCCGCAAGCCAATCATTGCGGCCGTCGGCGGCTATGCCATCGGGGGCGGCTGCGAGCTTGCCATGATGTGCGATATCATCCTGGCCGCAGACAATGCCCGCTTCGGCCAGCCCGAAATCCGCCTCGGCGTGATGCCGGGCGCCGGCGCCACACAGCGCCTTACCCGCGCGGTGGGCAAGTCAAAGGCGATGGAGCTCTGCCTCACTGGCCGGATGATGGAGGCTGAGGAGGCCGAACGCTGCGGTCTTGTCGCGCGGATCGTCCCGGCCGACGATCTGCTGACGGAAGCCAAATCCCTCGCCGCCACCATCGCCGCGATGCCCCGCGCCGCCGCGATGATGACCAAAGAGGCGATCAACGCGGCCTTCGAAACCCCGCTTTCACAGGGGATTCAGTTCGAACGCCGCCTGTTCCAGTCGCTTTTTGCCACCGACGACCAGAAAGAAGGCATGAAAGCCTATGTGGAGAAGCGGTCGGCTCATTTCCGGGATCGTTGACCGCCGCAGGCGAAAAGGCAGCTTTTCCGTCACGATGACGGTTGACGCCCGAGGGCCGTTTATGTATCTCCGCGCCTTCTGCCCGAGGGACATCCCGCCGGGCGCCAGGAGTTTGTTATGGCGAATACCCGCTCAGCCAAGAAAATGGTGCGCAAGATCGCTGCGCGCACCGATGTGAACAAAGCCCGCCGCTCGCGCGTGCGCACCTTCGTTCGCAAGGTAGAGGAAGCGATCGCATCTGGTGACAAGCCTGCTGCTCAGGAAGCCCTGAAAGTAGCGCAGCCGGAAATCATGCGTTCGGTGACCAAAGGCGTTACCCACAAGAACACGGCTTCCCGCAAGGTTTCGCGCCTTTCGGCCCGCGTCAAGGCAATGGCCTGAGGCGAACGCTTAGCCCCGCTGCCGGCTTCTGGGCAGCTGAAAAGATGGCCCGCTCGGTAATACGCCCGGCGGGTTTTTCTTTCAGCAAAGCCTGCCTCCGGGCGCCCTGACTTCACCCTTTGGTTGACATTCCAAAATCCCTGCGCTTCCGGCTCAGGGCTGTTTTGGCGTGCGGT
>JBKBIZ010000057.1:0-7550 GCA_046293975.1 Hyphomonas sp.
GCAGGCCGATGGCGATGCCGTGGAAGGTAAAGGCGGCGGGCCCGAAGGTCTCGTGGAATTTGAGGCCATGATAAGCGGGCTCTGGGGCCGAGAGGGAGGGGAATTTGTCCGACGCCGACCAGTCGAACTTGCCGGAATCGATGATGGCCCCGCCGGTGACGGTGCCATTGCCGGTCAGGTATTTGGTCAGAGAGTGGACAACGAGTGTGGCGCCATGCTCGATCGGGCGGCAGAGGTAGGGCGTCGCCGTTGTGTTGTCGACTATCAGCGGAATGCCGGCGTCATCGGCGATTTTCGCCAGCGCGTCGAGGTCGCTGATATAGCCGCCGGGATTAGCGATGGTTTCGCAGAAGATGGCGCGGGTGTTCTCGTCAATTGCGCCTTTGACGGCGGCGAGGTCTTCGGTGTCGATCAGCTTGGCTGACCAGCCGAAGCGTTTGAAGGTCTGGGTGAACTGGGTGATCGTGCCGCCATAAAGGCGGGTGGAGGCGACGATGTTCTTGCCCGGGCCCATCAGCGGGAAGAGCGCCATGATCTGAGCGGCATGGCCCGAGGAGCAGCAGACCGCGCCCGCGCCGCCTTCCAGCGCGGCGAGGCGGGCCTGGAGCGCGGCGATGGTCGGGTTAGTCAGGCGTGAATAGATATAGCCTACTTCCTGCAAGCCGAAGAGGGCGGCGGCATGGTCTGCGTCGCGGAAGACATAAGCCGTGGTCTGATAGATCGGCACCTGGCGCGCGCCCGTCGCGGGGTCTGGCGCAGAGCCGGCATGGATCTGAGTGGTTGCAAAATCTTTGTATACGCCGTCGGTCATCGGCTTACTCCCTTTATTGGTTTTCTGGTTTGGTGAGGCGGATCCGGCCCCGGATCAGTTGGATGTATTGCAGACGCGGGGATCGCCGCTGTCATGACCCCGGCGTAGCCAGGTCATGCGTTGCTCGGCCGTGCCATGGGTGAAGTTTTCCGGCGTCACGCGGCCTTGCGTGCGTTTCTGGATCATATCGTCACCGATGGCGTTGGCGGTCTTGAGGCCTTCTTCAAGGTCGCCGGGTTCGAGCGCGACAGCGCCGCCCGAAACGCGCGCGGCATTGGCCGCCCAGAAGCCGGCATAGCAATCGGCCTGAAGTTCCAGCGCGATCGAATACTGGTTGGCCTCTTCCTGGCTGCGCGCCTGTTGCTGGGCCTGACGGGCCTTCTGCGAGGCGCCGGTCAGCGTCTGCACATGGTGGCCGAATTCATGGGCGATGACATAGGCGCGGGCAAATTCTGCGCCCGACGCGCCAAGCTGGGTTTCCATGTCGCGCCAGAAGCCGAGGTCGAGATAGACGCTCTGGTCGGCGGGACAGTAGAACGGTCCCATCGCGGATTGGCCGAAGCCGCAGCCGGTGTTGGTGCCCTGCTCATAGAGGACGACGCGGGGCGGGGTGTAGCCCTCCAGAGCGCCTTCCCAGACATCATTGATATTGGCGCCGATGACATCGACGAACAGGCCGGCTTCATCTTCCGGGGTGCCTTCAACGCCTGCCTGCTGGGTGCTGGTGCCTTGTTGTTGGCTTGCCAGCTCGGCAATCTGCGCGGGTTCCATGCCGAACACGAAATAGCCGATCAGGGCGATGATGATGATGCCGATGCCCCCCCCGCCGGCAACAGCGCCGGCGCTCATGCCGCGGCGGTCCTCGATGTTCCCGCCTTTGCGTCCGCCTTGCCATTTCATGCGCAACTCTCCCTGTCCGGTCTTATCTTGCCGGAAATGTGCCTGTCCTCCTTATACAGCCAACGGGCCCGTCCACGCCAGCGTTCCCTCTGCGGCAAACATTTGGGGGGGCTCTTTTCTTTCGGCTCCATTTCAGCCATCTAGCAACCAAATCGATGGTTGCGCGCTTGATGGACCGGGCGTTCTCAAATCGGCGCTCACCCCAATTTCACCAGTTCAGGACGCCCAGCATGCGCGTGAAGATCGAAGCTTCGCTTGCCTATCATTTTCCGCAGCCGGCCGATGTGCTGCTCTCGCTCGAAGCGATCCGGTCCGAGGATCAGAAGATTGTCTCCGACCATCTCACCGTGAGGCCCAATAATGGGTTGAAGCTTGCCGATGGGCCCGAGGAACTGGGGCGCCGGCAATGGCTGGATGCGGACGGCGATGTGACGATCTCGTATCAGGGGCTGGTCGAGGTCTCGCGCGAGCCGCTGAAGATCGCCGGGCTGCTTGTGCCGCCCAGGCGGGATTTGCCTTATGATGTGATCAGCTATCTGTTTCCGAGCCGTTATTGCGAGTCCGAAAAGCTGGCGTCGTTTGCAGAAGGTACTTTTGCGGGGACCGAAGGGGGCGATCTGGTCCTCAACATGGCGGACTGGATTTTTGAGAATTTCGAATATGCCCCCGGCACGAGCAATGAGACGACGACGGCAACGGACAGCTTCCTGATGCGGCGCGGCGTCTGCCGGGATTTTGCCCATACACTGATCAGTTTCTGCCGTGCAATGGGCGTTCCCGCGCGGATGGTCTCGGCCTACGCGCCTGCGATTGATCCGCCTGATTTCCATGCGGTGGTGGAGGTGTGGCTCGATCATGCCTGGCATCTGATCGATCCGACGCGGCTTTCGCGCGAGGAGGAGCTGGTGCGCATCGCCATTGGCCGGGACGCAACCGATATCAGCTTCATGACGATCTTTGGCGCGGCTGAACTGCGCGATCAGCGGGTGGCGGTGGAGGTCGTTTAGGGCGGGGCAGGTGGTCGAACATGGCCGCTGCTGAGAGGTAGTCCCGGATCGCCGTTTTGCGGTGTCCGGGATGACGCGGAAATTTGGCGCGCGCATATCTCCCGGAGGGAGATCAGGCACCGGTGTTTATGAAGGTGAGGATATCTTTGGCGGCGGCCGTTCGCTTTGCCGTTTCGCGGGCTGTGTGCGCGCATTTTGCGCCCTGGCGCTTGTGCGGTTTGCACAGCAGGCAGCCTGAGCGGGTCGATTTTGGACCCTTGCGTTTGAAGTTTGCCATCTCCCAGCCTCCGGCCATTCCCCGCACGATGAGAACTAGTCTTTCTTCCAGCGCAGTTGAACCCGCGCTGAACGGAGCGGCGTCAGCGCTCTTTCGGGTCAAGCGCGTCGCGCAGGCCGTCGCCGATGAAGTTGAGGCAGAGGAGCGCCGTGGACATGACGCCGGCCGGGATGAGCAGCATCCAGGGCTTGTCTTCCATCACCTTGGCGCCGTCGGAGATCAGCACGCCGAGCGAGGTCAGCGGTTCGTTCACGCCGAGGCCGAGGAAGGAGAGGAAGCTTTCTGCCAGGATCACGACGGGAATGGTGAGCGTGACATAGACCGCGACCGGGCCGATGACGTTGGGCAGGATGTGGCGGAAGATGATGCCGCGCCGGGAGACGCCGGCGGCGCGGGCGGCCTCGATGAATTCCTTGCCCTTGATGGCGAGCGTCTGGCCCCGGACGATGCGGCTCATCGTCAGCCATTCGATGGCACCGATGGCGGCAAAGATCAGCACGATGTTGCGCTCGAACACGGTGAGCAGAAGAATGACGAAGAAGATGAAGGGCAGGGCGTAGAGCACGTCCACGAAGCGCATCATGAAATTGTCGATGCGCCCGCCGAGATAGCCGGCGGTGGCGCCCCAGGTGACGCCGATGACCAGCGAGACGGCGGTGGCAACGACGCCGACGAGCAGCGAGATGCGCAGGCCAATCATCGTGCGGGCGAAGAGATCGCGGCCCTGAAGATCTGTGCCGAAGATGTGCCAGTTGTCGAAGGTGGGGTTGACGGTGCGCAGGTCAGAGATGGTGCGGTAGTCATGCACCCAGACCATCGGGCCGAAGATGGCGATCAGCACCAGGAACGCGACGATCCACATCGAGACGACGGCGGCGCGGTTGCGCATCAAACGCGCGCGGGCGTCATCCCAGAGGGAACGCCCGCCGGTGATGGCGGTCCGGACGGCTTCAACGCGGCCGGTGGGATCGAGGATGGGGTCGATATGCGCCATCAGTCGTATTTCACTTTCGGATCGAGCATCGCGTAGAGGATGTCTGCGACGAGGTTGAGCACGATGATCAGGGCGGCGTAGACGATGATCGCGCCCATCACGAGCGTGTAGTCGCGGTTGAGCGCGCCATCGACGAAATAGCTGCCGAGGCCGGGCAGGCCGAAGATTTTCTCGATCACGACCGAGCCGGTCATAACCCCCGCCATCGCCGGGCCCGCATAGGAGACGAGCGGCAGGAGGGCGGAGGGGAGCGCGTGGCGGACGATCACGTCGCGTTCGGCCAGGCCCTTGGCGCGGGCGGTGCGGATATGGTTGGCGCGCATCGTTTCGATCATCGAGGCGCGCATCAGGCGCGAGATGATGGCGATCTGCGGCAGGGCGAGGGTGAGCACCGGCAGGGTCATGTTGTGCCAGCTCATGCCGATGTTGGGATAGGCGCCGAGGCCGCCGACGGCAAAGATGCCCGCGCCGAGCGAGAGAAGCAGGATGAGGATCGGGCCGGTGACGAAAGTGGGCACCGAGATGCCGAACATGGCAAAGCCCATGACCCCGTAATCGGCCGCCGAATTCTGCCTGAGCCCCGCAAAGATGCCCAGCGCTGTGCCGACTGTGAGGGCGACCAGCATGGTAAGGGCGCCGATGGTCATCGAGATCGGCAGGCCTTCGGCGATGAGCTCGTTCACGCTCTTGCTGAGAGTCTTGTAGGAGGGGCCGAAATCGCCCTGAAGGACGCCGCCGACATAGTTGAAATATTGCTCGTGCAGGGGCTTATCGAGGCCGAATTTTGCGGCGATGGCGGCTTCGGTGGCGGGGGGGAGGCGGCGTTCCCCGTCAAACGGCCCGCCCGGCGCAGCGCGCATCATCAGGAAGGCCACCGTGATAATCGCAAGCATCGTGGGGATTGCGATAAGCAGGCGCCGAAGCGTATAGCCCCACGGGATACGTCCAAAAGCGCGCTGAAGCGTTGTCACAAGTAAAAAAGCCTCTTGTCACAGTGGGTTGAACGGCCCCGGCCATCAGCCAGCTTGGCAGGGCGACCAACACTCCTTAACTTGTCGGGCAGACCGATCAAGCGATGGCTGCAGGAGCAGGAGAATTTTGAGTATGGCTGACATCCGCCGGGTCACCCCCGATTTTGCCGTCGCGCCACAGATTTCCGAGGCGGATGTGGAAGAAATTGCCGCTGCCGGTTTCAAGACGATCATCGCCAATCGCCCCGATGGCGAAGGCGGGGTGGACCAACCGCGCATGGGCCCGATTCGCGTCAAAGCCGAATCTCTGGGGCTGGCATTCGCCGCTTTGCCGTTCTCCGGCGCGCCGACGCCTGAGATTGTCGAGCGGATGGGCCATATCCTGAATGAGGCGCCCCAGCCGGTGCTGGCCTATTGCCGGACGGGTACGCGCAGCGTGACGGCCTGGGCGCTGGTCCATTCCGGGCAGGGGGCGGGCGACGATATTGTTGAGGCTGCCGCCGGGGCGGGGTATGATCTCTCCAGCCTGCGCGAACTGCTTTGAGTTCAGGCAGGATCACACTTGCGCCGCAAACCGGGTGTTGAAGCGGAACTTGAGCCGTGCAAGGGCTCTCAGTCGCGAGAAGCCGCCCGAAACGGCGTGTCAGGAGTAGAGCGTATGTCTGGCCGCCTTTGGACCGATGATTTCAAGCTCGATGCAGGAACGATCCTCGTCAAGAAGACGGGGCACCGGATTGTTCCCGATCTTGCGCTGGCGCACAGCATCTTCACCTGGTTCTGCTTCTATTTCTTTGTGCAGACCTGGCGTACCTCGCGCCTGCTTTCCGGCCACAAGCGCCCGACAATGGCCTTCTACCCGGACAAGCCACGCCCCTGGTATTTCATCTGGTCGGTGATGCATGTTTCCGGCGCCAAGCTGGTGGATGACATCGCGACCGCCGACATTGTCATGCATTTCGACGATTCCACCGAGACCAGCCATTATGTGCCCGAGGTCAGCCCCGGCGCGCATGTGCTGAACTTCGGTTGCAACGACATCTCCAAGTCGCGGGTTGCCGCTGCCTTCGAAATGGCCAGCGGCCACTCGCTCGCGGTTGACCCCATCACCTTCCAGGGCCGCATGGTCGAAAAATCCGAACTGAACGCGGCCCATGACGGGCGCATTCTCGAAGGCCCGCTGGCAGCTCCGGTCGAGGGCAAGACCTATCAGCGCCTGATCGATAACGAGATCCAGGGCGGGTTGGTTGAAGATCTGCGCTGCTGCCTTGTCGGGGGTAAGCCCGTCATCGTGTTCCGCAAACGCCGTCCGCTTGAGCGCCGCTTCCTGAACGAGAATGTCCAGGTGCTGCTCGACGAGCCTCGTAATTGCTATTCGCCCGAAGAGATCAGCGTAATCGAAGCCTTTGCTGCCGAGATCGGCCTGGACTGGGGCGGCGTGGATGTGCTGCGTGACCGTGCTTCCGGCAAGATATTCATCGTCGATGCGAACAAGACCGATATGGGCCCGCCCGTCGTGCTGAAACTGGGCGCAAAGTTGAGAGCGACCCGCCGCATGGCGCGCGCCTTCGCGGAGAAGTTTGCAGTCAAGAAGCGTTGATCCGTCTGCGGATCAGAGCCGTGAGAGGTCATCATGCCCATTCCGTTCGTCCGTGAAATAGAGTTCGAGTACGGACGTGTGGATGAGGTATCTCCCCTGATTCGGCGCGTCATAGCCAACAATCCTGGCCCGTTCACCTATACCGGAACCGGTGTTTATATTGTCGGCCGGGGCGAGGTTGCCGTGATCGATCCCGGGCCTGACCTGGCAGAGCATTTCGACGCATTGAAGGCTGCGCTGGCGGGTGAAAGGGTCACCCATGTCCTTGTTACGCACGGCCATTCAGACCATGCGCCACTCGCCCGCCCTCTGGCGGAGTGGGCGGGTTGCAAGACCTACGCAAAGCATCGCGGCATCCAGACATCGGCCGATGAAGGCGGGGAGGGTGGCGCGGCCTTTGTGCCGGATGTGGAACTCAGTGACGGCGATATCATTTCCGGCCCGGGCTGGACGCTGGAGACGATCGAGACGCCGGGGCATACGGCCAGCCATATCTGCTTTGCGCTGAAGGAAGAAAGTGCCTGCTTTACCGGCGACCATATCATGGGCTGGTCCACCACGGTCGTTTCTCCGCCTGATGGCGATATGAGCGCGTATATGGAAAGCCTCGAGAAGGTCCGTGTACGGGAATTCAGCACGCTCTGGCCGACACATGGCGAAGCAATTCGCGGAACAGAATTCGTCAACACGTTCATTGCCGAATATGCGGCTCACCGCCGGGCGCGCGAAGCCGCCATCCTCGACCAGCTGCGCCGTGGGCAGACGAATATCCCGGAGATGGTGTCGGTCATGTATGTCGATGTCGACAAGCGGCTCCACCCGGCCGCAGCGATGAGTGTGCTGGGCCACATGATTGATCTTGTTCGCCGCGGCGTGGTCCGCATCACCGGACAGGTCTCCGTCGGCACCCCCAAGTCCGCCGCCGGTCTGCGGGACGTGGCCATCCCACCCCACCAGCGGCCCACCCACGCCGGCCACCGGGAGGTGCACGTC
>JBKBIZ010000057.1:7560-19214 GCA_046293975.1 Hyphomonas sp.
CGTGGTCCGCACGCCTGATGGCGCGCCGACCACGCGGTCGCAGTTTGAACTCGCCTGATCAGTTTTCCCGGCGAACGCGGAAGGCCAGGCCACCGTCGATCTTCATCTTGTAACTGCCCATCGCGGCCTGAAAGATCTCAGCCGATTTGGCATCCCGGGCACGGACGTTCTTGTCGTCGATCTGTTGCCAGATAGAGCCGCTTTCAAGCGTGATGCGGAGCTTGCCGCCGTTGCTCGAAACAGATTTCACCCCGTCGGTGAGCCGTTCGAGCTTGCCGTCATCGGTAGCATCCTTCCCGCCGGCGAAAGAGGGCAGGGAGGGAATACGGAAGCCGAAGGATTCCCGCTGGACCTTTTCGACTTCGGCACGGGTGATGATTTTCACCTCGCCCTGGGCCTGGGCCTGTTCGAGCCGGCCGACGGCGGCGTCGTAGCATCCCACCCGTTCGGCGGGGTCTTCAATCGCGCGGCAGGCGAGCACTGCATCGAGGCTGGCCTCCTGCGCCAGAGCGGTTGCGGCGCCGCTCGCGGCAAACAGTGTTATGACAGCAAGACTACGAAGCATGGATCAACTCCCGTTCACTTATATGCGGGCAAGACTTTGCTTTTGTTTGCCCGTCTGGCACCAGTTCTGGCAAATCTGAAGCGATACAGGAAGATCAAGGAGGCATAACGATGAAAATGAAATCCCTGCTGGCCGGCGCGGCCAGTGCAATGTTGGCCCTGACACTGGCCGCCTGCGGCGGAAGTTCGGGCGGCGAAGACGTTCCGACGCTGCGCCGGGGCATTTCTGCCAAAGTCGACACGCTGGACCCGCACAAATCCTCGGCCGCCTGGGAAAACATTGTCATCGGCGACATGATTATCGGCCTGACGACCGATGATGCCGAAGGCCATCCGGTGCCCGGCATGGCGCAGAGCTGGGAAGTGGATGATACTGGCACCGTCTGGACGTTCAAGCTGGGCGAGTACACCTGGTCGGACGGGGCGCCGGTGACGGCCGAAGATTTCGTCTACGCCTTCCGTCGCATCCAGGACCCCACCGTTGCCTCGCAATATGCCTCGATGCTGTGGCTGGTGAAGAATGCCGAGCAGGTGAATAATGGCGACCTGCCACCCGAAGAAATGGGCGTGCGCGCCATCGACGCGAAAACCTTCGAGATCACGCTGGAATATCCGGCGCCTTACCTGCCGGGTCTCCTGTCTCACTACACTACTTTTCCTGTGCCGCGTCAGGCGGTCGAAGCCCATGGCGATGCCTGGATTCAGCCCCAGAACATTGTCGTCAACGGCCCCTACAAGCTGGTTTACTGGCGCACCGGCGACCAGCTCGTGGTGGAGAAGAACCCCACCGGCTTTGGCGCGCAGGAAGCCTGCTTTGACCGGGTCGTGTATTTCGAAATCGAGAATGAAGCCGCCTATGAGAACAAGATCTCGGCCGGTGAACTCGACATCAACAACCAGTTTTCAGGTCCGCGCCAGAGCGAGATCGACGCCAAATTCCCCGGCTGGATACGCTCCGGGCCCGGCCTTCTGACCACCTACTGGACGTTCAACCAGCAGCGCGCCCCGTTCAATGATGTGCGCGTGCGCAAGGCGCTCTCGATGGCGATCGACCGGGAATTCATGGTGCGCAATGTGATGACGCCGGGCTTCCAGGTGGCCTATTCCTTCGTGCCGCCGGAAATGAGCAATTATGAAGTGCCGCGCCCTGCCGTCTACTGGAAGGACATGTCACGCGAGGAGCGCCTGGCGGAGGCCCGCAGCCTGCTTCAGGAAGCCGGCTTTGGCCCGTCCAATCCGCTGCGCTTTGAATTCACCCACCGCTCGACCGGGGACAATCCGAAAGTCGCGCCGGTTGCCCAGCAGAACTGGGCGGAGATAGGCGACTGGGTGCAGCCGGTGATCGTGCGCCAGGATACCAAAGTGCTTTACGCGCGCCTGCGCCAGAATGATTTCCAGGTGTCGGATGCCGCCTGGCTCGCCGACTTCGACGATCCGATCAACTTCCTCTACCTGCTCCAGTCGACCACCGGCCAGCAGAATTATGGCCGCTATGCCAACGCCGAATATGACGCGCTGCTGGCCGAATCGAATCAGGAGCTTGATCTGGCCAGGCGGGCAGAACTGTTCGCCAAGGCAGAGGCGCTGATGCTGGAGGAGTACCCCATCACGCCGATGTGGGTGCAGGTGACACAGAACCTCGTCGACCCCACCCTCACCGGCTGGGAAGACAACGCGAAGGACGTCCATCGCTCGCGCTTCCTCTGCCGGGATGGGTTGAAAGCGGACTAAAAGCCTCCGGGGAAGGGTGGCGACACCTGCATGGCCGGGGAGGCTGGGCCCGGATATCACGCTCTGCGGGTTTTTGCCTGCGGAGCGTGATTCTGTGGCTGCCGGATGGGGCATGCCTGATTTCGTCCAGTTCTGAGGGGCAGGAGGGGCTCTGGCGGTTTGATCCCGAGGGGGTCAAAACTTGCGTCATGTGACACATTGTAAGGCCTTGTTAACCGTCAGATGTCGCAAGGTGAGGCGCCGGTGCCACAGTTGGCGGCTTTCATGACAATTTTGATAAACCGCGATTGACTTGATGAGGCCAGCGAACCTTAACATGCGGCAATCGTCCGCCTAGAGGGTTGGCGGGCGCCTGCTTTGGCGGGAAATCTTACGGGAGAGAGCACACTTATGAGTGAAATGAACCTCAAGACACGTCTTTTGATGTCGTCGATGATCGCCGGTGCGATGTTTGTTGCGACCGCAACAATCCCCGCAATGGCACAGGAAGATGATACTGTTGTGACAACTGCGGATGCGGCTGAAGAAGCTGAATCCCGCCAACAGCGCATCACGGTGACGGGCTCGCGCATTCAGCAGCCGAACCTCACCACCACCAGCCCGGTTTCATCGGTTACCTCAGAAGACTTCAAGCTTCAGGGCGTGACGCGCGTTGAAGACCTCGTCACCCAGCTGCCGCAGGCTTTTGCGGCTCAGAACTCCACCGTCTCGAACGGCGCTTCGGGCACGGCAACGGTTGCGCTGCGTAACCTGAAGTCCGAGCGCACACTGGTCCTGATCGACGGCAAGCGCATGCCTTACGGTTCGCCGAACGATACAGCGGCTGACCTTAACCTCATCCCAAGCCAGCTTGTTGAGCGCGTTGACGTTCTGACCGGCGGCGCTTCGGCTGTTTACGGTTCTGACGCTATTGCGGGCGTCGTGAACTTCATCATGAAGAAAGACTTCCAGGGCGTTCAGATCGACGCTCAGTATGGCTTCTTCAACCATGAGAACGACTACGACACCAATGGCAGCCTGCGCAGCGTCATCGAGCAGCGTTCGGCCTCCAACCCGGCCCAGTTCCAACTGCCGCCAGATAATGTGTCACTCGGTTACTCGAAAGAGATCACCGGGATCATCGGCGCGTCGACCGAAGATGGCCGCGGCAGCTTCACCGGCTATGTCGGCTATCGTAACAACGATGACGTCCTTCAGCGCTATTTCGACTACTCGGCTTGTGCCAACGGCATTGAGTCCCGCGCTGCTGCCGATGCGGCTGGCCGTACCCTTCGCGACTTCACCTGCGGCGGTTCAGGCACGTCCTTCCCAGGCCAGTTCACCAACTTCCTTCCGGCAACAAACCCCGCTTTCTTTGCTCTCACAGTTGACCAAACGACAGGTGAGTTCCGCAACTATAACGGCGCGACGGATGCCTACAACTTTGGCCCAGTAAACTACTATCAGCGTCCTGATGAGCGCTACAGCGCTGGCTTCTTCGCTGACTATGAAATCAACCCGTACGTCAACGCCTACGCGAACTTCATGTTCATGGACTACCAGTCCAACGCGCAGATCGCACCTTCGGGCAACTTCTTCGTCACCGATAGCCTCAACTGCGACAACCCGCTGCTTACGGCTGGTCAGTCAGCAGCCATCGGCTGCTCGCCAGCCATGATTGCGGCAGGTGATTCCACGACGCTCTATATCGGGCGCCGTAACGTCGAAGGCGGTGGTCGTCAGGATACCCTCGGCTATCAGACCTATCGTGGTGTGATCGGCTTCAATGGCCCGCTCTACAACGCGCCTGGCTTTGATTACGATATTTCTGCTCAGTTCTCTCAGGTTACCCTGAACCGAGCCTACCAGAATGACTTCTCGACCGTCCGTCTTGGCCGCGCTCTTGATGTCATCACGGGTGACGGCACGGGCGCTCTTGCGGCTGGCGAAATCGGCTGCCGCAGCGTGGACACTGGCGTAGACGCAAACTGCGTTCCTTGGGATATATTCTCGGTTGGTGGCGTAACGCCGGAAGCCTTGGCTTATCTGCAAGTGCCGCTTCTCCAGAACGGTACAACGGAGCAGGCTGTCGTTACGGCGTCGCTCACGGGCGACCTTGGTCAGTATGGCTGGCAACTGCCAACGGCTGATACGGGTCTCCAGGTTGCTGGTGGTATCGAATACCGCCGCGATGCAATCGCCCAGACCGTGGACGTGAGCTTCGCAACGGGTGATGGCGCTGGTCAGGGTGGCCCGACGCTGCCGCTTTCCGGTGAAATCGATACCTACGACCTGTTCGGTGAATTCCAGCTTCCGCTGATCAGCGGCCGTCCTGGCATCGAGCTGCTCTCGATCGATGGTGCTTATCGCTACTCCGACTATTCGACGGGCATCACGTCCGACGCATGGAAACTCGGCGCAGAATATGCTCCGACCTCGGATATCCGCTTCCGCGGCAGCTTCCAGAACGCCGTTCGCGCACCGAACGTCATCGAGCTGTTCCAGTCGCAGGGCTTCAACCTTTTCGACCTGGACTACGACCTCTGCGACCTGACCACTTCGGATGCGGACAATGCCCAGCGTGCGGCTGCCTGTATCGGCACCAATCCTTGGCAGGTCTCAGCCATTCAGGCCAACGGCGGCGCGCTTGACTCGCCTGCTGGTCAGTACAATTTCCTGCAAGGCGGCGAGCCGAACCTGGAACCGGAAACGGCTGAAACCTTCACCGTTGGTTTCGTTGCCACTCCGAGCTTCCTGCCAGGCCTCAGCCTGTCGGTTGACTACTATGACATCGAAGTGACTCAGGCGATCTCGACGGTTGGTTCTTCGGTGACCATGCAGCTCTGCTACCTGTATGATGACCTGGATGCTTGTCAGCTGATCAACCGTAACGCCAACGGCCAGCTCTGGCTGGGTGAAGGCAATGTGGTTGACCTCAACAAAAATATCGGTGGCATCGCGACCTCAGGCTTCGACATTTCCGGCGCCTATGGTTTCGACATCGGTACTTTCGGTGCAGTGAATCTGACCTATAACGGTACCATCCTTGACAGCTTCGAAGTTGACCCGGCCGGTAACGCCGCGTTCGCCTATGACTGCGTTGGCAAGTATGGCAACGATTGTGGCACGCCGACCCCGGAATACCGTCACCGTGCCCGCGCTTCCTGGGCAACGCCGTATGATGGCCTCGGTCTGAACGTGACCTGGCGCCACATTGGTGCGGTTGATCTCGATACCGGTGCAACGGACCGCGTCGACTCGACCCTGGACGCTCAGAACTACTTCGACCTGTCGGGTACCTGGGCTGTCAAAGACTGGGCTGCGTTCCGCTTCGGTGTGAACAACGTTCTGGACGATGATCCCCCACTGTCGGCTTCGGTCGGTACCACGGGTAACGGCAACACCTACCCGCAGACCTATGATGCGATGGGCCGCTATATCTTCGTGGGCGTCACGCTCGACTTCTAATAAGTCAGCGGAAGCGAAAATCAGGGAACGGCGGTCCTTCGGGGCCGCCGTTTTCTTTTCTGAATTGGTTCCGTATCGCGGCTTTACCGCCCACATGAACCGGGCTCAGGGCTGCGGGGGAGCTTTTTAGGCTGCCTCAGCCCGCGCGCCAGCGGGCGTAGAGCGCGGTGGGCAGCAGGCGGTCGGAGCCTTGCTGGGGCAGGGCCATTTCGCCGGTTTCCATCACGCCGCCGAACGGGCTGAGCCGGTCGCCGAGCGCCTGGGAGACCGCCAGATACGAAAGGCGCACGGCATAGGCGGTCGTGATCACGAATTGGGGCTGCTCGCTCAGGAGGTCGCGCACGCCGTCGAGGAGTTCGGGCAGGCTCTCCTCAAAGCGCCAGGTCTCGTTCTTGGGGCCACGTCCGAACTTTGGCGGATCGAGCACGATGCCGTCATATTTGCTGCCACGGCGGATCTCGCGGGCGACGAATTTCATCGCGTCGTCGGCAATCCAGCGGATGGTGCGATCATCGAGCCCGGAGAGGGCCTGGTTGTCCTTGCCGTAGCCGTTGGATTTGGGGCTGGCGTCCAGATGGACGACTTCGGCGCCCGCCGCCGCGCAGGCGAGCGACATCATGCCGGTATAGCCAAAGAGGTTGAGCACTTTGAGGGGGCGCCCGGCGGCGCGGATCTGGTCCTGCGCAAATCGCCAGTGGACGGAGTGTTCCTGGAAGACGCCCATATGCCGGAAGGCTGTGCGGCGCGCCGTGAAGGTGAGGCCGTTCCAGCGCATCGGCCAGCTTTCGATGGCGCGCGGCGAGAGCACTTCCCATTGGCCGGCGCCATCCTCGTCCTGCGCCTTGGTGACGAAACGGGCGTCGGCTTTCCAGCTCTCGATGGGCCGCGCCGGTTCCCAGAAAGCCTGGGGGTCGGGGCGGATCACGGTCTGGCTGCCGAAGCGTTCGAGCTTCTGCATGTGGCCAGAGTCGAGCAGGGCGTAATCTTCCCAATCATCGGCGATCAGGAGGCGGGTTTCGGTCTTCAGGCTCATGCATATCCCCGCTGGCGCCAGGCTTCATAGATCATCAGCGCGCTGGCCTGGGCGAGGTTCAGGCTGTCGGCGCCTCCGCGCATGGGGATGAGGGAAAGCGTATCGCAGGCTGCCTCCACCCAGTCGGGCAGGCCGGCCTGTTCATTGCCCATCAGGATGATCGATCCGCCGGTGAAATCGGCCCCGTCATGGCGCACAGTGCCGTTTACGGACGCAGCGATCAGCGCCATCTGCGCGGCCTTGCGCCAGGCGTTGAAGGCGTCGAAGTTGGCATTGGCAAAAGGCACGTCAAACACCGATCCCATAGAAGCGCGCACGGCCTCGAAACTGTAGGGATCACAGCAGGTTCCGATGAGGATGACGCCGCTCACACCGGCGCAGTCTGCGGTGCGCAGGATGGTGCCGAGATTGCCCGGATCACGCACTTCATAGAGGGCGATATAGAGCGGCATGCCGGCTGGTTTGGGCAGGGTCTCGACGCTGAGATGGCGCTGGCGGAAGGCGGCGACGACGCTCTGGGCGTTGTCCTTCTGGGTGATCTTGGTCATCAGCCGCTCAGGCGCCATCACGACCCGCGCGCCGGCCTTTGCCGCGGCCCGGGCAAGGTCACTGATCTGTGGCCGTTCTGCCATATCGGCGGCAATAATCACGGTTTCGGGCTGCCAGCCCCGGGCGAGGCCTTCGCTGACAATTCGCGCGCCTTCTGCGAGGAAGAGGCCCGTTTCGGCGCGCTCCTTCTTGCGCTCAAGGCTTTTCAGGGCCTTGATCAACGGATTGGAGGGGCTGGTAATCAGTTCGAGGGGCTGTTTCATCGCCGGAGGGGGCCTGCCTGGTTCATCTTGCGGTCTGGTAAGGGTTAGGGCATGCCTCGCCCCAGAGCGTGCTGTGGGGGTACTGGTTTTGGGAGGTCAGCGACGTGTTGCGCCTGCTTGACTACCTTGTGGGTGGGCTTGCCCTTCTGACCCTGCCTTTCCTTGTGTGGTGGGGCATCTACCAATCCCCGCAGAGCGCTGTAAACCTCCAAGCACGGCTGGAAGCGCAGGCCAAGGCCGCGCTGGCTGAGGGTGGCGCCGACTGGGCCAGCGTCCACATGGAAGGCCAGAGGGCCGTACTCACCGGGGCAGCCCCTTCAAATGACGCCGTTACCGAAGCCGCCCGTCTTGTCCGGCGCAGCAATGGCCCGGGCGGGGTCATCTTTGGCGGGGTCACACTGGTCGAGAGCCGCGCCGATGCCGCCCCGCCGGTGTCCCCCTATGTCTGGCGCGCCACGAAGACCGGGGAAGGGCGCATCGTGCTATCGGGTCTTGTGCCCTCCAAGTCGATACAGGCCAGCCTTGTCGAGGATGCGCGCCTGATCGGCCGCGCTGCCGTCGGAAATGAAATGAAACTTGCCGCCGGGGCGCCAGAGGGCAACTTCCAGGGAGTTGCCCGTTTTGCGCTCAGCCAGTTGTCGAAGCTGGAGCAGGGGGAAGTGACGATCACCGATTATCGGGTTGTCCTGAGAGGCGAGGCTGCTGATCCAAAGCTGCGTGCCGAGATCGCGCAGGCGGTGTCCGGCATAGCGGCGCCTTTCCGAGGAGACCCCCTTCTGGCCGGCGATATCCGCTGGCAGGCGAAGCTGTCGGAGAATGCCCTGACCTTGTCGGGAAGCGTCTCCAGCGAGGCAGAGCGGCGAGAGTTGCTCAGCGTGGTGGAGCAGGGCTTTGAAGGGGATATCGTCGATGAAATGACCCTTGGAGAGAGCCCCGCAGAGGGCTGGCTTGCAGGAGCGCTCGCGGGCCTCCCGGAGTTCACGAAGTTCAGATCGGGCGAAATGGCCTTTGATGCGGCAGGCGGTGTGTTCATCTTTGATGGGGAGGCCAGCGCAAGCACCCTCTACTATCTCAAGGACGACATGGAACGCGGCGCCGGGCGGTGGAAGTCCGTGATTGGTGCTCAATTGTCTCAAACTGTCCCGGATACGTCAGAGATTGTCTCGCCGGCGTCGGCAGATGTCCCGGGAAGTTCGTGTGAAGCTGAGTTGCAGGCAGCGCTCGCTTCCGGCCAGATCCGTTTCACGAATGGCAGCGCGGCGATGGCGCGTGAGAGTGGCCCGCAACTGGACAGGATTGTAGCGATCGCCCGCCGCTGCGATACATCCGTGAGATTTGAAGTTGTCGCTCAAAGCAGCGTTCAGGCCTCAGAGCTTGCGGACTTCCTTGCCTCGGCGGGTGTACCGCGTGCACGTCTGGCTGCAATCAGCTATGGTCCTCTTTCGGGCGAGACAGCTAATCAGACATTTGCATCAGGCGCAGAAACCCCGCGTCCTGTAGAGATCAGAATTGTGGAACGGAGCGGAGAATGACCTGGCTTGTGGCACATATGTGGATCGCACTGGCCGGGGCGGCGGTTGTGGCCTTGCTGCTGGGCTGGTCGCTGCGCGGCATGCGTCTGCTCGGCAAGCTGCGCCGGGCCGAAGTTGACCGCGACGTGGCGCGGGTCGAGCTGGGCGAAGCGCGCGATGAGATCGAGCGGCTGTTCGCCGCGCAGCGCAAGCTGCTGACAGGGCAGGGCGGCGCGCAGGCCTATGAGGCGGCGCAGGTCTCGCCCCAGGCCGATCCGTTGCTGGAGCAGCAGCTGGCCGAGACCGTGGCCGCCCTGCATGCGGCGCGGGACGAGCTTGAGGCCCTGAAATCTGCGCCGCCTGTACTGGCGCCAGCGCCGGATCTGGTGGCACTTCCTGCCATTGACGGAGCGGCCATGCTCCAGACTAAACATCTCGAAGACCGGGTATCAGGCCTTGAGGCCGAACTGGACGAAGCGCTCAAGGCGCTGTCGGCTGCGGAGCTGGCGCGAGCTGAGGCCGCGGCTGCGGCGTCTGAGCCGGATGGGACGCCCGCCCTCGAACCAGATCCGATGCAGGCCTGGAAAGTGACCTATCTGGCCCAGCGCGTGAAGGCGTTGGAGAATGAGGTTGCCACCCAGCCTGTCCCAGTCGTTTCCCTCTTGGCGGCACCTGCGCCCCCGCCCGCGGAGCCTACAGAAGCAGGACCCAAAGCTGAGCCGAAGGCGGAGGAAGAGCCCGTTGAGGAAGAACTGGCCCGGCTTCGCTGGCGCAATCGCTTTCTGGAAGGTCGTCTGGCCTATTTTGAGGGCGACGCTGAAAGCGTTGCCGATGAAATCGCCGCAGAGGATGAAGCGGCCGCCGAGGAAGACCAGGACGATGATCTGGACGAGGCGGAAGAAGTCTATGACGAAATCGGTGATGACGCTGAAGAGGAGGAGGCTGACGATGAAGAAGATGAAGCTGCCCTCGCGGCGCAAGCCATTCTCGGGCGGCTTGAGGCACATGACGCGCTGGCAGATGCCGAGGACAGTGTAGATATTCTGCCCGCTCGGCCGCTGGCACTTGACCGGCCGGTGGAGGGCGCCCCGGATGATCTCACCCTAATCGGGGGTATCGGCCCGCGAATCCAGGAGGTGCTGAATTCCCTCGGCATCTATCACTATGATCAGATAGCCGACTGGACAGCTGAGAATATTGCCTGGGTTGACGAGCACCTGAACTTCCACGGACGCGTCAAACGCGAAGGCTGGGTGGAGCAGGCCGCCATTCTGGTCGGCGAGATCGTGGAGCCCTGAGCGGCATTCACATTCAGCGGTGGTTCACAGGCGGGGGCCTAGGCGTTCGGCTGTAATTGCATTTTGCCGGGGGTGGGGTAACCTTCGCTACCTGTTCAGGGAGAGACAGAATGGTCGAACGTATTGATTTTGACAGCGAGATTCTTGCTGGCGCGCCCAAGGTCCGGATGTCGCGCCGCGCGATCATCACGGGGATCGCCGCCGGTTCGGTTCTGCCGTTCGTTTCGAGCTGCACAACCAACCCGGAAACCGGCCGCAGCCAGTTCCTGCTGATGGGCGACGCTGAAGTTGCCAGCATGGCGACGGCGGCATGGTCCGACATGAAAAGCCAGGTGCCGCAAACTTCGAATGCAGCGCTGCGCAACCGGGTTCTCAATGTCTGGAACCGCACAGCCAAGGGCGCCAGGCGCGACCATGAGCAGTGGGATGTGGCCGTGTTTGACACCGATGATGTCAACGCTTTCGTCATGCCGGGTAACAGGGTGGGCGTGTATCGAGGCATTACCGAGCTGACCGAGAATGATGACCAGCTGTCGTCCGTTCTGGGTCACGAGGCCGGACATGTCACGGGCCGTCACGCCGCAGAACGCATGTCGGTCACGATGGCGACGCAGGCCGGCATGATGGCCGGACAGATCGCCATCGCCTCGTCTGAGGAGCTCAGCAAATATGGCTCGTCGATTGGCGCGCTGGGCGGAGCGGCCATGCAGTTTGGCGTGATCCTGCCCTATAGCCGTAATCATGAGCTGGAAGCCGACCGCCTCGGCGTCGATTACATGCACCATGCCGGGTATGATGTGAGGCAGTCGGTGCGCCTCTGGGAGCTTATGGACGCTCAGTCCAAGGGCCAGCGCCCGGCCGAATTCATGTCGACCCACCCCGATCCGACCCGACGTGCGGCGGAGCTGCGCCAGTATATCAACGCGCGCGGCTACGCGGTGATGTAGCGCGGGCATGCTCCATACCAAAAAGCCCGGACGCAAGCGCGCTCCGGGCTTTTTCATGCCTGTGCTTGACCGGGCAGGGGCTTTCCGTCATACGGCCCGCTTCTGCGGGAGGCGCCAGCCGGACCGCGGAGCCTCTATTCAACCGGGCGGATCGAAAGACCACCGCCCCTTCGCCAACGTTGTGAGGACAAAATGGCTAAGAAACTTCTGGGGCAGATCAAGCTCCAGATCCCGGCCGGTAAGGCCAACCCGTCGCCGCCCGTGGGCCCCGCCCTGGGCCAGCGCGGCATCAACATCATGGAATTCTGCAA
>JBKBIZ010000058.1:0-19154 GCA_046293975.1 Hyphomonas sp.
TTCTTGTCCTGAAGTGCGTTACACGGGGCCGGAGCCGCCGTCACCCCTGCTCGCCTGGAAGGCGCTGCGGGGCCTGAAATTTGCTCACCATCTGAGCCCTGTCATGGCGTAAGTAGCCTGTTCACCATAATCGGCGAGCAGATCGGTGACTTCGGCTTCAAAATTCGCCCCATGCTGTTTGAGGCCGGTGCCGACATAGAGGCTGTCAAAGCCCTGTGTGCGGGCGCCGCGCACGTCTGTAGCCGGGCTGTCGCCGATGCAGAGGATGTTTTTTGCCGGGGCGCCCATCGTGGCCACCCGCTCCAGCGCCAGCCTGTAAATCGGGGCATAGGGCTTGCCGGGATAGATCACCTGCCCGCCCAGATCCTCGTAAACGTCTGCCAGCGCGCCGGCGCACCAGTAGAGCTTGCCGCCCACGCGCACCTGCTTGTCAGGGTTGGCACACAGCATCGGCAGGCCGTTCTGCACGCCCTCGCGCAGCTCGTCGCGGTAATCGCCGGGCTGGTCATTCACCATGTCGCGCAGGCCGATGCAGAGGAGGAGGTCTGCCTTGGCGCTGTCCTCGAAGGTGAGGTCGAGGCCTTCATAGAGGTGGCGGTCATGCTCCCAACCTTCGTCGCCGCCGAGGCGCCAGACGGTCTTGCCGGGGCGCTGGGAAAGTTCGTAGCGGGTGGCGTCGCCTGAGGAGACGCAGGCGTCGAAGGCCTCAGCGGGTACGCCGAGGGGCTCGAAATAGCGCACGACCTGGGCTTCCGGCACAGGGGCGTTGGTGATCAGGCAGACGCGGCCGCCGCCGGCGCGGAAATTCACCAGCGCCTCGCATGCCTCGGTGAAAGCGGCGCGGCCATTATGGATCACGCCCCACACATCGCAGAGGATGGTGTCGTAGCGGTCAGCGAGACCGGCGAGGCCGGGCGGAAAAAGCGGAGCTGTCATGGAGGTGCGAGCTAGGCCGGGTGGGCGCCGGGGTCAATTGCCCCTGCTCAATTGCCAATTCCGCAGGCCGAAGCGGGCAGCGGGCTCAGCGCCCAGAGGGTCGCCGTCGGGATCGAGACCGCTTGCGGCAGGAAACACCCCCGCAGGCGCCAGCGCGCGCCGGGGCTGTCCTCGGTCATCAGGCTGGCGTCATACTCGCAGCTGAAAAGGCTCGCCGGATTGGCGGACGGGCTGCCGAGTTCGGCATTGACCAGCATGTGATAGGAGCCCGTCGGCAGGGAGACGGCGCCTGCCTCAACCACCCCGAAATCGCAGGTCTCGGCGAGGGCATATTTGCCGTCCGGCTGGCGGATCGAGGGGGTGAGCGGAGGCAGCAGGGTGAGATCGAGCAGCAGCGGCGTGCCCTCTGCAATGGGGTCGAGCACCGATGGCGGCAGGCCCTCGCTGGGGGCGTGCGGCAGGGTGGCGGTCAGCGTGACGAAACGGGCGGGAGCGGCGACCGCTGGCGCGGTTAGCGCAGCCACAGGTTCAGGCGGCGGCCCGCTCTCGGGCGCATACACGCAGGCTACGGCAACCGCCGGCAGGATGGCAGAAATAACGGCAAATACCCGGCGCATGGTGTCCCTCCGCATGGCGTGGAGCGGTCAGGGAGCACTCAAATTTGGGCAGAATCAAGCCCCCGCGCCGTGGCCGGGTCAGTGATAGTTCGAAAGACGCTCGATCAACTCACGCGGGGGCGCTGTGTCTTCCATCAGGGAAGACTTGATCGGACGGGGCGCGCTGAACACATGCCCCTGGCCGAAGGGAATTTCGTATTCGAGGATTTCGACCACGCTGGCCTCGTCCTCGATCTTCTCGGCGATCAGCATGATGCCATAACGCGAGAAGGCCGCGCCGACTTCATGGGCCGAGAGCTTGCGGTTGAGCGCAGTGGCCGGGCGGGGCCCGTGGGGATCGCGCAGCTGGTCGATCAGCTGGCTGCCATTGACCTTCACAAAGCGCACGCCCGCTGCCTGCAGGCGCGGCAGGTCGAGATCAAGCCCGGTCACATGGTCGATGGAGAAGCGGAAACCGAGCGCGGTCAGCTTGTCCATATTGGCGCGCATCGTGGGCGAGCGGTCCTCGAACCGGTCAGCGCGGATCTCGAAGATCACCGAGCCGGAAAGATCGCGGTTCTCGGTCATGAAGGACAGGAACATCGGGAAGAAGGTCGGGTCTTCCAGCGAGATCGCGGAGATGTTGCAGAACACGCCGACGCGGCGATCCCGCTCAGCCAGACGCCGCACGATCTGTACGCAGCGGAACAGCATGAAATTGTCGATGATGCCCATCAGGTTGGCCCGGCGCGCGGCATCCAGAAAATCGGCAGGCGTGATGTGGCTGCCATCGGGGCGGCGCAGGCGCGTGAAGCCTTCATAGAAGGTCACCCGGCGCTGGGGCAGCGACACGATCGGCTGGAGGTGAAGGTCCACCCGGCCGTCTTTGAGCGAATCGCGCACGTCGCGCAGGGCGGCGTCTTCCACCGGCTGGACGCGGGCGAGCGCGGTGCTGTCCGACAGGCGCGTCTCGAAGCTGCGGGTCAGCTTGTCGATCAGGCCTTCGAGCTGGCGCATCTCGTTGACGAGCGCGTCGCGGCGCTCGGTCAGCTCGATCTTCAGCGTCTCTTCGATGGCCTCGGCGCGGGCATCGAGCACGTTCACGCGGCGGGACGTATCGGTCACCTCGCGCTCAACGGTTTCGATCCGGGCCTCGACCTTCTTTTCGGTGCGGCTGGTGCGGACCAGAACATGGATCTGGGTGAGGATGGCCGAGGTGACTGCCCCGCCCGCTATCGACAGCGGCAAACCCACCGTGGTCAGCGAAAAGAGACCGTAACCGGCCCCCGCGCCCACCGCGATATAAAGGAGGAACAAGAAAAAAGTCATCAGGTCAGCACCCGCAAACAGCCCATCAATCTTAAAATTAAGGCGAAAATGGTTAACGAATTGCTCGGAATTGTCCTGATTTGCCCCTCCCGGCAAGCCGACGCCAAACCGTTGCAAAACAGCCACAACCGGGCGTTTCCTGATGTTCCGGCGACAGAGTACGCGTGGACAGAGGCGTTTTCAAAGGTTAACCAAGGCATGTTCCCAGTTTGGAACGCCCCCGGTCCGCGGCCAGTGCTGGCCGGAGCGGGGGCGATCTCGGGGGAGACGGGGGCCATGCCCAAAAGGCGAGGCCCCGTCGTTCCCAGTAAACGCCCGGAATGTTCAACCGATTCGCAGCGTGTCAGGCTCGGGAACGATCTCGTTCTCGATGTGTCCCAACCCGTCAATCTCGATGCGTACACGGTCACCTGCCTTCAGCCATTTGGGCGGATCAAACCCCGCCCCGACTCCCGCCGGAGTTCCGGTGAAGATCACATCCCCAGGCTCCAGCGTAAAGGCCGCTGTAAGATGTGCAATCTGGGCGGCGATGTCGTGGATCATGTCCCGCGGGCGTCCGGACTGGCGCAATTGCCCGTTCACGAAGCTGCGGATTTCGAGGTCTGAAATATCGCCCAGCTCATCGGGCGTCACCAGCGCCGGGCCAAACGGCGCGTGGGTGTCAAAGCCCTTGCCCATGATCATCGTCTGGCTCGCCTTCTGCCAGTCGCGCACCGAATAATCACAACCGATACAGAAGCCTGCAACGATTTCCATTGCCCGCTCGGCAGGCACATGCCGGCCATGCTTGCCGATCACGACAACCAGTTCGCCCTCATAGTCGAGCTGCGCCGAGACCTTCGGAAGATGCACCGGCGCATAGGGTCCGTTGACCGCGGTGGCCTGCTTGTTGAACCATTTCTGCACCTCCGGTTTGGCGGTGTTTATGAAGCTGACGCTCTCGGCGGCATGGGCGGCATAGTTCACACCTATCCCCAGAATTTTTCGGGGGCTGGGCACCGGGGCAAGCAGTTGAACGACACTCAGTGCCAGCGGCGCGCCCTTCTCCCGTCCCTCTAACGCTTCACTGAAGCTGTCTCCTGCAACAGGCACAACAGTATCGCCTTCCAGATGGCCAAACCGGACGTGTCCTTCGGCTTCAAATCGCACGAGACGCATAACGTTACTCTCCTGTCACACTACTTCCCAAACCACATTGCGCGGTGTTCATCTCGCGTTGTGGACCGCTTTGGCAAGGGCTAGGGAGGGCGCGAGTAGAAGGGTAGACTTATGCAACTTGGCGTCCGCGCGCAGGAAAGTTCTCTGAGCGAGGTGTTCGCGCCGGGCGAGCGGCTGCGCATGCCTCACTACCAGCGCAGCTATTCCTGGGGCGACCGCGAAGCGCTCGACCTTCTGGGCGATCTGGTGGACGCAATGGACGCCTCCATCGCCCACTTCATCGGCGCGCTCGTCTTCGTGAATGGCGATGAAGCGGGCCATCTGGAAATCGTCGACGGCCAGCAACGCCTCACCACGCTGACCATCCTGCTCTGCGTGCTGCGCGACCTGGAAACAGATCCCGTTCGCGCCAAGGAGCTGCACAAGCTGATCGCAGACGAAGACCGCCCGATGCTCGGAGAAAGCGCCAACTGGCGCATCGCGCTCAACTATGATGTCGGGGCCTTCTTCCGCGACACCATCCAGACGCCCGGCGCCACGGTGAAGCTCGACAACGAGCCCGGCGACAGCGAAAGCCAGCAGAAGATCATCGCCAATGCCGCCGCCTTCCACCGCGAGCTGCGCGAAATGGCGCCCGAGCGCCGCCGGGCGCTGGCGGATGTAGTGACCAATGGCTGCGCCCTGGTGCGCGTCGTTGTTGATAACAAGGATCAGGGCTTCAAGGTATTCCGTGTTCTGAACACACGCGGGAAGGAACCCGGCGCGCACGACATCATCAAGACCGAACTCTTCCAGCGCGCAAAATTCACCGCGGCAGAAGCAAACGCCTATGCCGAGCGCTGGGCAGAGCATGAGGCGATCCTCGGCGGGGGCGCATTTGACGACCTGCTGCGCCAGATCCGCGTGATCCATGACCGCTCACCCAAGGGCGACCTCTTCGCCGGTTTCCAGAAGGCGGTGCTCAACAAGATCGACCCGCGCAAATTCCTCGATGACATGCTGCCGAGCTATGTGACCGCCTTCCGCGTCACAGAGAGCGGGCAGGATCCAACCGGCCTCGGCGCGCCGCAGGGCGTGCTTGATTCCATCAACCATCTGCGCGCGCTGGAGCACAAGACCTGGCGGGCGCCCGCTATCCAGTTCATCGTTGAGCGTGGCGTGACTGACCCGATGGCGCCGGAATTTTTCGCCAGCCTGGAGCGTACTTCCTATATCTCGCAGGTGATGGTGCAGGAGCGCGAAGCGCGCAACAAGAAGCTCGCCCGCATCACTGACGCGATCCGGAATGACCGCGTGCTGTTCTCCAAGACCGGTCCGTTCTCGGTCACACGCGACGAGGCCCGCAAGCTGCGTGACCGGCTGACGACACGCTTTGGCACCTATGGCCAGCGCCGCGCCATTGCCCTGCGCCTCAACGCCGCCATCGAGGGTGGGCGCACCATTCCGCCGGAATCCGACGCGACGGTCGAGCATGTCCTGCCGCGCAATCCGCCCGAAGACAGCCACTGGATGGTCACCTGGCCAGATCCGGTGAAGCGGCGCGAACAGTGCGACACGATCGGAAATTTTGTTCTGCTCACCAACAAAGTGAACCAGCAGGCCGACCGGCTCGACTACCGCGCCAAGAAGGAAATCTACTTCAATGGCGGCGGCGGGCAGGAATTTGCCCTAACGCGCGACCTGATGGAACAGGACGCCTGGACCTCCGATGTCGTGCGCCGCCGCACCGAAAAACTCGCCGACATCATGATGCAGGCCTGGGGCCTTACAGGCTGAAGGCCGCGCCTAGCCGGCAGTCCCTTTTTTCTGGATCGTGGGATGCACGTCGTTGACCTGCATTAGCGCGGCCGAGCCATAATATTTGCTGTAGTCCACTATGAAGACGCCCGCCGCGATGGTCGGGTCGCTCGCCACCCACGCCTTGGCAGTCTCGATATCGGGCGTGTTGAGAATGAAGAGGCCGCGCCGCCCGTCCTCGCCGCCGAGCGGCCCGGCAAGCACGAGCTTTCCCTCTTCGGCGAGCCTTCCCATGTTCGAGAAATGCCCGGCAAACAGCGCCGCGCGTTCTTCCTTGTCCGTGATGGCCGCGTCCTGCGGGCCCGTCTTCAGGATCGCCAGAACATAGGCGCGCATGCCGTATTCGTCCGCGCCCAGCGCTTCGGCGAGGGCGGCGTCATACCCGGGCGGCCCTGGAGCCGCCTCCAGCTCAGAGGAGTTGCGTGCGCTTACGCAGGCCGGCAGGGTGAGCAGAATGGAAAGGGCCACAAGGCCCGGCCGGATGCGGACGAACATGGAAACCTCCAGGGAGCCAGGCCACATTGCCTCATCTGCCGGCATCCGATCAAGCCTCCCGTTTCCGCCCAAGCCTTCCGGCAAGTTTCAGAACAAACTCTCCAGCCAGGGCCACCAGAAGGGTCAGGCCGGCCATGGGCAGAAAAATACAGAATGCGATGACGAGAAACCCCATTCCGGCGGCCAGGCGCCGGTCCGTTGGCATTGGTGGCACACCCAGCCGCCCTTTCGGCCTTCGGCGCCACCACATCATCAGGCCACTGACACTCAGGAATATGACGCTGATCGCCGCCAGAAGCCCGGCAATCTGGTTCAGCAGGCCGAACAGCTGGCCTTCATGGAAGGCAACGCCCTGGGCAACGAACTGGTCGACCGGGTTATGGTCTGCGAATGTGATCCGCATCACCTCCTCACCCGTCCACCGGTCATAATGGACCGTGACCCGGCCCGGGCGGGCGGGGCCCATGGACCGGATCGTCCAGACGCCGTTTTCGCCGCGCGGCGGCTGCGCCCAGACAGGCGGAGGATATTGCTGGGGATTTGCAAGGCGCAGGATGTCCTCAAGCGGCAGCGCGCCACCGGTCAGCATTGCCGCCGCCGGGGCCGGTTCTTCTTCGCCCTGATCCCAGAGCATTCCGTGCCCGGCATGATCCATGCCTTGCGACATCTGATCCGCAGGCGCCCCTCCCGATTGCAGCGTGACGAACCATTCCTGGCCGGGGGATTTCAGCCCGGCGAGGCTTTTGACCCGGCCATATCCCTCGCCCCAGACCTGCGTCCAGGGCAGGCCAAAGAGCAGCATGGCGAGGATGACCCCGCCCATCCAGGTGCCCGCCATGCCGTGCACGCGGCGCCAGGTTTCACGACGCCCGCCCCCGGCGGCAAAATCGGGAACGAGCACGCGCCACCAGGGCCTGCCGCGCGGCCACCAGAGATAAATGCCGGTGGCGATCAGGATGATCATCCAGCTTGCCATGATCTCGACGACCAGAGACCCGCGATTGCCGGCGAGCAGGGTGCCATGGATAGCCTTGACGGTGTTCATGAACCGGGCCGGTGTCGCGGTCTGGTGCAGCACGGCGCCCGTGCTGCGGTCGACCCACAGCGTGCGGGCCCCGTCTGGCCCGATCGTCTCAACTTCAAGTGTGGGATCATCTTCCGTGGACGGCAGGATAAGGCGAATAAGGCGCCCTTCCGGATGCGCGTCCAGGGCTGCGGCAAGAAGGGCGTCCGCCGGCAGGGATTCCCCAGCCAGCGGCGCGGCGCCCCGGTTGATCCTTGCCTCGATGGCGGCGTCAAATTGCGGCTTGAAAAGATAGATCGCGCCGGTCACTGCCAGAATGACGGCGAAGGGAATCACCATCAGCCCGGCGAAGAAGTGCCAGCGCCAGACGCGGTGTTGGAGGGAAGAACGGCTGGCGCTGGCCATGGCTCAGAACCTCGCGCGGATGCCGCCGAAGACGGCGCGGCGTTCAACCGGATAGTAAATCGCCGAGGCCGAGCTGGCTGTGATCACGGCGGAAATATCGCCCGCCGCCTTTTCGTCTGCGAGGTTGCGGGCGTCGAGGAAGAGGTCGATCCTGTCGGTCGCCTTATAGCTGCCCGTCACGCCGAGCAGGGTGTAGCCATCGGTGCGCGTGGTATTGTTATAATCCGCCCACGCGCCTTCTGGCACCCATTCGAGATTTGGCGCCACCGTGAAGCGGCCCTGCGTGACGCGCAGCTCCGCGCGGTAGACATGCTCTGGCACAACGGGCAGTGCATTGTCGCCATACTGGGCGTCGCCGTCGAATTTGAAGTCCGAATACTGATAAACCTGGCGCAGGCTCAGCCAGTCGGTGAAGGCAAGCTCCAGGCCAGCTTCAATGCCTCTGTGGGTGGTCTTGTCAGCATTGAAGGTCGAGGCTGGAATATCCGGACCCACCGTGAATTGCAGCATCTCGCCATCAATATCGGCCGAATAGAGCGACACGTCCCAGGACGCGATGCCGGCCCGGCCGCGCGTGCCGATCTCAGCGGTCCAGGCCGTCTGCGCCTCCACTGGCACGAAACTCGCCACTTGCGCCAGCTCGCCGAAGCCGGGGAACTCAGCCGAGCGGCTGTAGTTTGCATAGAGCTGAATATCAGGCGTCAGATCATAGAGCGCGCCGAATTTGGGCGAGAACTCGGAAAAGTCTGCCGTGCCCAGAACATCTGTTGCCACGCCGTTATTGAGGTTGAGCTGCTGCTCCCGCTCGCCCTGCGCATAGATCGCCCCGGCTATCAGCGTCAGCTCCGGCGTGACGGCGTAGCGCCCTTCGGCATAAATGTTCGCCGTCCAGGCTTCCTGATCGGCCTGGAAGGTCTGCGCGCCGCTGGCGCCATTGATGTTCACATAGCGTTTTGCGTCGGTCTCGCCCTGCCGGGCGGCGCCGCCGGCTGTCAGCGCGAATGGCCCAGTTTCCCAGTCATACCGCGCCCACACGCCCTTATCGAGCGAGCTGTAATCGAGCACCTGGAAGATCGGATGGAACAGTTCCTTGTCATTGAGATAGACGCCGATCGCCAGATCACCCTCGCCCAGCGCAATGCGCGTCTGGTTCTGCACACGGACTGACTTGATGTCGCGGGCCTGATCGCCAACGAAATTGCCTTTCTTCGGATTGTTCAGCGCGTTGCTCAGCGTCAGCGCGCCGGGCAGTTCCTGGTCGATATCGTTGAGGCTGAGATAAAACCGCGTCTCCACGGCGTCAGTCACATCATAGCCGACATTGCCCTGAAAGCGCACCGAGTCGCGGCGCACATGGTCCCGGTCGCCGTTGGAGGTGTCGGCGCTGATGGCGCCCCAGGCGTCGAGCTTGCCACGCTCTATGCCGGCCGAGACGAGGCCCCGATAAGTCTCGAAACTGCCAACATCGGCGCGCACATAAACGCCCGGCGCGGTCTCGCCCGTCGGCGTCACGCCATTGACCGCCCCGCCCAGCGTGCCCGAGCCAAAACGCAAAGCGTTCGCCCCGCGATAGACTTCGAGGTGATCAAAGAAGATCGGCTCCAGTTCCTGGAAGTCGCCATTGTCATCGGCGAGGTTGATCGGCGCCCCGTCCTGCAACAGCGTCAGGCCGCGCATGTGGAAGCCCCGGCTGATACCCGACCCGCGGATCGAGATGCGCACTTCCTGGCCATAGCGCGGCTGGGTGTAGACGCCCGGCGAGAAGGCGAGCGTGTCGCGCATCGAGACGAGGAAGCGGTCAGCATAGTCTTCATGGGTGATGACGTCCGTACCGCCCGGCGTTCTGGCGGCCTGGGCCTTGGCGGCGGCGGCGCGCTCATCGGAGATAACGATGATCGTCTCTTCGATCCGGGGCGAGTCTTCGCCGGGCGCGTCTTCGGCAAAAGCGGGCAGCGCGGCGCCAAAAGCCAGCGACAGCGCGGTGAGGCTCACGGCGGAGCCCAGTTTGATTCTGGTTTTCATGGGAGTTGTTTCTTCAGACAGATCGGGTCCGGGCATCTGCCCGGGATTGCCGCCCCAGAGGGGCAGCGCTCAAATCAGATGTCTGTCGGGCCGGGCGGGGCGCGCGCCCCCAAGGGCGGACCGCGCGCGGTCTCCACGAAGCGCACCTCGAACAGAGGCGCGTCTTCAGCAACCGGCTGCATCACCGGCATTCTGACAAGCGCGATTTCGGGCACCGGAACCGGCTGGCCGAGTGTGCAATCGCCGCAATCATGGGGCGGGTCGGCCTGGCTCTTCTTGCCTTCCTTCTCGGCGAGCAGCTTGGAGAGCTCCGCGCCGATGCTCACCGCGCCGGGGGCTTCGCCGGGCGTCGAGCAGTAATGGGCAACCAGATCCGGCGCGCGCTGGGCCGCCGAGGCCATCGCCCAGGGCATCACCGCCTGGATCAGCAGGGCCAGCATCGCCAGATGGCGCGCAAAGGAGGGGGCAGAGGACCAGTTCATCGGCGCTGGGCTTACCATGCCGGCCTGATACGCAAAGTTGCGTAATCGCCGCATGCAGGGCCTGCCCGCCCCCGGCACCGAAAATTCCCTTACGGAACCTCTAGCGATTCCGGCAGCGACGCCCTAGCCTGCGCCCCGAAGAAAAAACCCAGATAAAACCCAAAGAGGAACGCGCCATGAGCCTATTCGATCTTACCGGAAAAACCGCCATCATCACCGGTTCCTCACGCGGCATCGGCCGCGCCATCGCCGAAGCCATGGCCGATCAGGGCGCCCGCGTCGTCATCTCTTCGCGCAAGCCCGGCCCCTGCGAGGAAGTCGCCGCCGAGATCAACCAGAAACATGGCGACGGCACAGCCATCGCCATCCCCGCCAACATCTCCTCAAAGGACGATCTTCAGGCGATGGTGGACGAGACCAACAAATCCTTCGGCAAAATCGACATTGTCGTCTGCAACGCCGCGTCCAATCCCTATTATGGCCCGATGTCGGGCATCGAGGACGATGCCTTTGCCAAGATCCTGCAAAACAACATCATCTCGAACAACTGGCTGATCCAGATGGCGGCCCCGCAGATGAAAGAGCGCAAGGATGGCGCGGTGATCATCGTCTCCTCCATCGGCGGCCTGCGCGGCAGCCCGGTCATCGGCGCCTACAACATCTCCAAGGCAGCCGACTTCCAGCTCGCCCGCAACCTCGCTGTCGAGTTCGGGCCGGACAACATCCGCGTCAACTGCATCGCGCCGGGCCTGATCAAGACCGATTTCGCCAAGGCCCTCTGGGACAATCCGGAAACCCTCAAACGCGCCCTCACCGGCACACCGATGAAGCGCATTGGCGAGCCTGACGAGATCGCTGGCGCGGCCGTCTACCTCGCCTCCAGGGCGGGCGCCTACATGACCGGCCAGATGCTCGTCGTCGATGGCGGCGCCACGGTTACCTGATGCATCTTGTCGATCCGCCGGAAAATGCGCCGGCTCCTGAGATCAGCTTTGAGGATTTCCGCGCCGTGGACATCCGTATCGGGACGGTCCGCGCGGCCGCTCCGCTGGAAGGCGCGCGGAAACCCTCGATCCGGCTGGTCATCGATTTTGGCCCGGGCATCGGCGAAAAGAAAAGCTCTGCCCAGATTACAGCTCATTATGAGCCTGACGCGCTGATCGGCCGTCAGGTGGCGGCGGTGGTGAATTTCCCCCCGCGCCAGATTGGAAAATTCATGTCTGAAGTGCTCACCCTCGGCTTTGCCGATAGCGCCGGAGAGATCGTCCTCTTCTCGCCCGACCAGCCAGTTCCCAACGGCGCGAGGCTCGCATGAGCGCCGCGCGTACACAGATGTCCGCCCAGCAGGAGGCGTTCTTCAAACGTCTGCGGTCGGACGAATGGGAACTGCCGCCGGGCATCCGCAATCTCGGCATCCGTCCGCAGGACTGGCTGAAGGAAGTCTCCTACGGCCATGTCTATTATGAGTGGCCCAATGATGGCAGCCGCGACATCGGCCCGGACCGCGTGTTCGGCGGCTGGGTCGCCGGGCTTTCCGATCACATCGTCTCGATGACGATGGCAAGCGCGCTGGAAGAGGGGGAATGGTTCACCACAACCGAGCTGCAGACCCGCATCTTCCGCCCGGTGCCCAACGGCCTCATCAAGATCGAGGGGCGCCTGATCTCCCGCGGCAAAACCTCCGGCTTCGTCGAGGCCGACTGGCGCGACGAAAAAGGCCGCCACCTCGTCCGCGTCTCCGCCGCCAAGGCCATCCGCACGATGGAAGAGTTGAACTTGAAGCGGTAATGCGGCGTTCATCTGGCGTCTGCCAGCAATGTCTGGCAGCTTGCGCTCAAAGGAGACCCTCCATGCTGAAGCCCCTCGCCGCCCTAGCCTTTGCCGCCATCGCCGCCCCCACCGCCCTGGCGTGCAGCTGCATGCCGTGTGATGCCCAGCCCCCGCTGCTGGAGAGCGAATACACCGCTGGCGCGTTCGTCGGCGAACTGCTCTCAACCCGCAAGCTGACCACCGGCGACCTGACAGCGGGCGAAGAATTCGGCATCCCGGCCCAGCATGAACTCGTCCACCTCTTCAAGGTGACGCGCAGCCTGAAGGGCGACATGCCCAAATATGTAATGGTGCGCTCCTCCTCCAGCTCGGCCGCCTGCGGGGTGGACTTCGCTTTCGAGGGCCTCAACGCCGTCGCCGTCTCCAGGGATGATGACGGCAAGTACCATGCCGGCTCCTGCTCCCAGATGTGCTGGGGCGCCGAGCCCAACCGCAGCCTCATCACCGAGGACACGATGCAGACCTGGCGCGATCCGTTCAACTCCGAAGAGTAGTCTCACGCCTGAAAGCTTGCGGGCTCATTATAGTATCGCATGTACTTGATACGCTGAAGTATCCACGGGAATGTTACGAACCAAAAAATAACCGCGAATACCCACAGTATCCGGTCCCCAAGCCACGATCTATTTTTGGCCAGGCACCGCGATCTGTCTACGCAAATATATAAATACAATATTTGCCAGAATATAGATGACAATACGACTATTGCTTCAGCAAAAAACGTGGCGGATTCGCGGTAACTGTGGTCGAAATAAACTATAGAAGCCGTAGATATATAGAAAAGGCTAAGGGCGATTACATCATAACGATCGATAGGTCCGCCCCTGACTATGCTCTTTAGGAAAACAGGAAATACTGGGAAAACAGCAACTAATCCCGCTGCAAAAATCAATTCAGAAAAATCCTTGCTTTCTGACTCGCTTGAAGGCCCGAAGAGCATGTTCAGTACCCAGAATAGCCAAAATGCTATCAAAACTATTTTGGGCCACTGATCTCTTAGCTTTAGTTTATACATAGGCCTCTCGCTCCAGAGGTGTTCGTCCCTATGCGAATTCGCACCCGCAACTAACGCTGTTCCCGCGGAATCAGCCCGCCTGCCCCTTGTTCAGACGCACTTCCAGTTCATCCAGCAGGCCCCGCACGCGCTTGGCGTTGACGCCGAGGTCCGACAGCCCCACCCGGCTGACCGAGCGCACATCGATGCGCACGCCGGCTTCATCGGGCCGTACACGGATGAGAATGTCATCCTTGAAGCCATACCAGAAGCTCGTCTGGGTCGCCTCGATCCGGCCTTCCTCAGGCTCGGCCAGCACCACGGTCCAGCCCTTGGACTCCACCGCCGCCAGCGCGGCCGCATAGCCATCCTCCACGCTGCCCGGCGCAATCAGCGGCGCCAGATATGGATAAGGCGCGGCTTTGGGCGATTTCTGCTCGCCGGGCACAAACTCAGCCTCCTGCTGCACTTCAGAGACAAGCCGCCCGCCAAGCCCCGGCCAGCGCGTATTGGCGCCTTCAGGGATGACCGGCGCGTCGAGGATCGGGTTCAGCGCGCCGGTGGCTTCCCGCTCGGTCAGCAGCGCGTCACTGGGCTGGATAGGGTTAGCCCAGTCTGTCTGGATGTCGTGCAGCGGTGGCAGGCGCTCGGCCGTTGCGCCAAATGCGGCGACCCGCCCCAGCGCGAGGCCCGAGATCAGAACCGCGCCCAGCGCCAGCATCAGCGCCTTCTTCCGCGGCGCCTTGATCAGTGCCACGATCACCGCGATGATCGCCACAACCCCGGCTGCCAGCAGCAGCATCGGGCCCCACTGGATCGTCATCACGCCGAGGCCAAACTGCCAGCCCCAGATGCCGAGCTTCGAGCCGATGGCCGCAATCGCAAACCACGCCACCGAAAAGATCGACAGCGCCAGCGCAAAGCCCGCCAGCTTGCCGCGCCATCCCGCAGACGGGTTTACCGCCGCCGCACTCGTCCCAGTATCGTCAACCATCAGGCGCCTCCCGTTTCTGGCGGCAACCTAGCTCTTTCTGCGAAACCGGCAATGGGCACCTCGCGTCAGGGATGGGCGCGCGGGTAGCCATGCCTCCGGTGCAGGATATCCAGAATGGCCATCGGCTCATTCACGAACCGGCGCCCTTCATGCGTTGCCGCCGGCAGGTCTGCGGGTGCAGCCTCTGCCAGCACCAGCACGGGAAGGGTCTGGTTGGCCGCCCCGATCAGCGCAATCACATCTTCGCGAGGCCGCGCGAACGCGATCCGGCGCACGTCCAGCTCCGGTCTGATCTCCGGAAAGGACGCCAGCACCCCCTCCATCAGCGCGCAATGCCAGCAATAGAAGTCCTGCCCCGGCAGATCCGGATCCTGAAATCCGGGCTTCAGCAGGAACAGGACATCGCGTTGCATCAGGGGCCTCAGGCGGTGGGAAGTTTATAGTCCTTGAACGTCTCGCGCAGGGCCAGCTTGTTGATCTTGCCCGTCGCGCCCAGGGGAATGTTCTCGACAAACTGCACATCATCGGGCGTCCACCATTTGGCGATCTTGCCTTCGAGGCTTTTGAGGATTTCCTCCTTGGTCGGCGTTTCTCCGGCGGCCGGCTGAACGATCAGCAGCGGGCGCTCATCCCATTTGGGATGGTAGATGCCGATGGCCGCCGCATTGGCGACCTTGGGATGGCCCACGGCAATATTCTCGATGTCGATGGATGAAATCCACTCCCCGCCAGACTTGATCACATCCTTGGCGCGGTCGGTGATCGTCATCGTGCCGATCGCGTCGATGGTGGCAACGTCGCCGGTATCAAACCAGCCGTCCGCATCCAGAACATGCCCGCCAGCGCCCTTAAAATAGCCCGCCGCAACCGCCGCGCCGCGCACCAGAAGGCGCCCGGAGCTTTGCCCGTCGCGGGCCACGCCTTCGCCGTCATCATCGACCAGCTTCAGCTCCACGCCAAAGGGCGGCCGGCCCTGTTTCAGCTTCTGCTTCATCCGCGCGTCGACCGGCGCGTTCTCCAGATGCGGCGGCAGCGCGCCGAGCGTTCCCAGCGGCGAGGTCTCTGTCATGCCCCAGGCATGGATCACCTCCACCTCATAGTCTTCCTCAAAAGCGCGCAGGATCTTCTCAGGGATCGCAGAGCCCCCGATCAGCACCTTCTTCAGGTAAGGCAGTTTGAGATCATTCTGCTGAAGGTGGGTCAGCAGCATCAGCCACACGGTGGGCACAGCCGCCGTCAGCGAAACTTTCTCCGTATCGAGAAGTTCATAGATCGAGGCCCCGTCCATCTGCGCGCCGGGCATCACCATATTGGCGCCCGTTGCCGGGCAGGACATCGCCAGCCCCCAGGCATTGGCATGGAACATCGGTACCACCGGCATCACCGAGTCCGAGGCGCCCATGCCCATCGCGTCCTTGCCCATGGTGACGAGCGTGTGCAGCACATTGGAGCGGTGGGAATAGAGCACGCCCTTGGGGTTGCCCGTCGTGCCCGAGGTATAGCAGAGCCCGCAGGCGGTATCTTCGGGAAAGTCGCCCCAGCGCACGCTCTTGGAGCGTCCGTCGATCCAGATGTCGAACGCAATCGCGCCGAGCGTATTCTCCGGCATCGTGTCGGCGCCGGCATAGATCACGAACGTCTTCACCGTCTCCAGCTTGTCCTTGATCGCTTCGACGATCGGCAGGAACGTCTTGTCGAAGATCAGGATCTTGTCTTCGGCATGGTTGGCGATCCAGGCGATCTGTTCGGGGTGCAGGCGCGGGTTGATCGTGTGCAGCACTGCGCCGATGCCCATCGCGCCATACCAGCTGGCCATATGCCGCTCGGAGTTCCAGCCCAGCGTCGCCACCCGGTCGCCCAGCACAATGCCCTCATCCTTCAGCGCGGTCGAAACCTGCTTGGACATGTCATAAAGCTCAGAATAGGTGGTGCGCGAGATATTGCCTTCCACGCGGCGGGTGATGATCTCGCGATCACCGTTTTGCAGGCGCGCATGCTCGAGGATCTTGTCCACGGTCAACGGCCAGTCCTGCATAATACCTTTCATGTAATTCTCCTCCGGAACGGTTCTTGTGGGTCTTGCCGCGTTGGGTAACTGCTTGTGATTTTTCAAAGCCCTGTCTATGCGGGCAGGAACGCTGACGCAAGGAAAGGACAAGCCTAATGATCCGAGTTCTACTATTGGCTGTTTCAGCTCTCGTCCTGGTGGCTTGCTCTGAGACCGTTGCAACCGCCCCGGCGGGCGACCCAGCCCCCGCTGCGCTGCCCGAAAGTGGCGCTCCGGCAGCCCCGATGACGGCGGGACTGAAATCCACCCTGCCCGACCTGTTCGACTGCCTGCGCGAAACGGGCGGCGTCGTGGTCGCGGCCCATCGCGGCGGCTTTGCCCCCGGCTATCCGGAAAATACCCTCGAGACGATGCAATACACCTTCGAGCGCGGCATCCGCGTCTTCGAGGCCGATGTCGCCGAAAGCCGTGATGGCGTCCTCTTCCTCCACCATGATGACCGGTTTGGGCGCACCATCGATGCCGAAGGCTACAATTCCGATACCGACTGGGCGACCATCGCCGGTTACCGTCTGAAAGATATCGACGGCCAGGTCACTGCCTTCCATCCGTCCAAGCTGACAGACGTCCTGCTCTGGGCCAAAGAGACCGGCGCCATCGTCGAGCTGGACCGGAAGAAAACCACCTCCTTCGCCAATATCTGGGCCGCCGTGAAAGCGGCCGGTGCCGAAAACAATGTCATCATGATCTCCTATTCGGACGCAGAAGCCGCCGAGATCGCAAAAGCCGCCCCCACAGCCATGATGACCGCCTCAGCCCGCGGCAGCCGCGACATCGCCAAACTCGAAAGTCTCGGTGTCGACCGCACAAACATCATCGCCTGGACCGGCACAACAGAGCCCGACCCGCCGGCCTTCGCCCGCCTCCTCAAGGAAGGCGTCGAACCGGCTTTCGGTACTCTCGGCCGCAAGGGCGAACGCCTCGACGATCAATACTGGGCCGATGATGATGGCAGCGAATACCAGCGCCTCGTCGATGACGGCGTCGTCCTCATCGCTACCGACGAACCCTACCGCGTCGCTGACTGGCTGACCGCCGACGATGAAGGCTGGGCGGCGTGCGCGTTGCGCTGATATAGCTTTTCAATACCCTGACAATAAAACCGCCGGGACAGCGCGTCCCGGCGGTTTTTTAGCACAAAAGAATAACTTCAGTCCCCGGACTAGTCGAGGATTGTCACTTCAACGCGGCGGTTGATGGCCCGGCCAGCGGCCGTATCGTTTGAAGACAGCGGCGTGCTTTCGCCATGACCGATCGTGTTGATCCGTCCGGTGTTCACGCCGGTCGAAGTCAGGTAGGCGCCAACCGAAGCTGCGCGGCGTGCCGAGAGATCCTGATTGTAGGCTTCAGCGCCCTGAGAGTCGGTATGTCCGGCAATCTGGATGCGGGCTTCAGGCTGTTTGGCCAGGAAGGAAGCGAGCGGGGCAAGACGGCCCTGCGCGCCGCTGGTCAGCACGGCAGACCCGGATGCAAACTGAAGATCGCGCAGGATCAGCGTTACCCCGAGATCGGTTTTGGTCTGTTCATAGTCTGCAAGTTCAGCCGTCAGGGCGGCGGAGCGAGCTTCAGCGGCCACACGGCCCGCTTCGGAGACGGCGCTATCGGCGACCGCGCCGGCCGCAACCGCGTCGGACCGGTCCGCCCGGGTTTCAGCGACGGTCGTGGCCGCTCTGGCAGACGCCACTTCACGCATCCTGGCCTGCGACACCACTTCTGCACGCTCCGTGTTCAGAGCTTCGATGCGGGCGTTCGCTTCGCGTTGAAGTCCGCGCGTTTGGGCAAGCATGACATAGCCTTCGCCCATGCGGACGGTGTGGATATATTCATCATCCTTGCCGCGCATGTAATAGTCGCGCGCCTCGACGAGGGCGGTGTCGGCTTTTTCAACTGCCGAGCGGCCTGTTTCCATTATTGCCGGGTTGGCCTTGGCCTGTTGCAGCGAGGCTTCAGCTGCGAGCAGTCTCGGGCTTGGATCGGGGACGGACGAACAGGCGCCGATCGTGAGCGCAAGGGTGAGCGCGGCAAGGCCGGCTGATTTTTTAAGAGCATGTTTCATTGGAATGGCTTTCTATGAATTCAGTTCGCGGCGCAGCGTGGCAATGCCTGTCTCGATTTCAGAGACGGTCCGCTCAAGCGCGCGCAGTTTGATTTTTTCCTGAACAATCTCGACCTGAAGCGAGGCTTCCGAAGAACGCCAGATCGACTCTTCACGATTTCGCTTCTGTTCGGCTGCCCGGGCTTCGCTCAGGCGCAGTTGCGCTTCCTGAAAGTTCGCGGGCGCCGCCATAGAGGCGTCTGCCGTGTTCAGTGAAGCAATCTGAGCTTCTGTACGGATCAGTTCATCACGGGCAGGGTCTGCGTAGGCTAACGGCGCAGCAAGCAGGAGCGCGCCCATCAGGGCCGCTGCAACAATCTTTTTCATGGGAAGTCTCCTCGGCCGCTCCAGGCAGGAGCTAGGCGTTACTCACATAACGCCCGCTTCCCGGAATGGTTCCCGGCATTCGCAAAATCTTTCGGGACGCTCGGGGAAGACGGCAGGGTAACCTGCGTTGCACACTGGCCCGGTCTGTCCGGAAATGACCGGATCTGTCCACTTACTGGCACGCCGCAGCGCTTGGAGTGGCGTTGGAGTTTTTTGCAATTCCGTTGGAGTTTTCGAGGAAAAACTCCAACGGCGCCGCCCTCACACCCAGCACAACGCTAAACCCCTCTTCCATGAAGTGGGAGAGGCTGCGGAGGATCAGCGTTTGCTCTGCAAACGCCCGGAGCAGGCCCATCGCAACGCGATGGGAGGTGAGGGCCGTCCGCAGGGCGCTTGTCCAACATTATTCTCCCCAAACCTGTAGCATCCCCGCGATTTCCGGAAATCTCATCCACCCCCTCCGCAAGCTGACATATAATGCCAGCCATGTCCCCCGAACACGCCCGCATGTACGCCTACGTCCACCCTCTCTTCTGGGGCTGGCTCTGGCTACAGCTGCAATTGTTCACAAGCTGGCAGAAAGAGTCCCACCGGACCCTCCT